>DAIRVC010000043.1:0-15892 GCA_036803025.1 Anaerolineales bacterium | reverse complement strand
ACGGTCATCCGGACAGACTGCCAAGAACCGTCTCGAGCCGCACCAGGTCGCGCCCGAGCAGCCGCGCGCAGCGACCGCCCGCCTCCCGCAAGAACGGAGGGCGTTCGCTCTGAGGCCGCGCCTGGGCGGCGAACCGTATCGCGGCGACGAGCAGTTCGTCGGCGGGGATCTCCGGCGCCCCCAACACAAGTGAGAACCACTCCGTCCGCCGGGTGAAGTCGCGGACTTCGCCAGGGAGCATCGACTGGATCGTCGCCATGCTGAGAGGCGGTTGGGGAGGCAGAGCGTAGCGGTATCCGTCCTCGGCCAGGTATCCGACCGCGACGGCGCTGAATTCAACAGGGACGTGACGGTTGCATTGCGCGTCGGCGATCTCTTCCGGCTTGGCCGACGGGGAGGTGGCGATCTGCCTGGTGAACCCATCGTCCTCAACGCTGATGTCATAGATCAGCCCGATCACGGAGCTCCGTCCCTGCTGGGCGTCGGCCTTGCAGAACGAACCGAAGACGGGGATATCAGGCTCCGGCAGGCGGATGGCGCCGACGAAACCGCGTGTGCTGCTGCGAGTTACCCGGCCGATCAAGGGGGGCTGTTGAGTCATGTCGTGGTTTCCTCACCGATGATGATGGGCATCTCCCTCAGCAAGTCCGGCCTGCAGGCCAACGCGTCGCTAGAGGCGGTGGCGGCGCCGCGCCCCGGTCCACTGCTTCGTCTGAGACTTGCGCGAGGGTGAGGCCGAGAGACCTCGATCCAAGAGAGCGCCGGCGAGCATGTCTTCCAGCGCCTGGCGATCTTCCATCGTGACAACCGCAAGCTCGTGGGCACGCACCAGAGCGTAGGGAAAACCCTCCGGGGTGCTACACTGATCCACAAGCCCGGCGTGGACGAAACCGAGCAACTCGGGTCGCTCTCCAACCCAGGCGGGGATCTCCACGCGGACGATGTGTCCCTGCGCAAGGCAGAGGTAGAAGAACTCCACAGCATGACCGGCGTCGCGGAATCGCTGGTTAACCGGTGAAGCATGCTGAAAGCGGGCGCTCCTCTGGAAAGGACGCAACCGCCCGGAAAACAAGGCACGGTCGGTGAGCCCTCGCCATGGATGTCGGCGCCCCGACTCCTCGCTGCCCGCCCCCTGTGTTGCGGATGCCAGATGGATCAAAGACAGGACGTTGTCGTTTCGCGGGCGGTCGATGAATCCGGCGACGGCCACATCGGCGGACTTCAACACGCCCATGTGTTCCAGGTACGACGCCAGCAGCTTGCCGACCTGCGGGCTGAGGGAAATGCCTGGTTGATGGGCGACCCAGAGGAGCAGCCCATTGTCAAGGATCGCCAGCGTCGGCTTGTCTTTGGAGGCCGCACCCAGCCGAGCGAGTTCGGCCATTTCCGCCACGTCGCGCTGCCCATCGATCATGGCCGAGGGGATCAGGCCGTCGAACTGCCCGTAGAGGTCCTCCTCCTCATAAACGACCTGTGGTCTGCTCACTGTCTCTGGAGGGGTCCCGCGGCCGGCCCTGACGCAAATGCTGCCGGTGTTGATCAGGTAGAAGAGGCTCAGGCTGTGACGGTCGGGGTATACCTGAGAACCATCGGCAGCGACGACGTTGAACTCCGGGGGAAGGGGAGGGCACTCGAAGGCCGCCTCAAGAGGCTCCAGGGTAGGGATGGCGCCGGGCCAATGTTCGCCAGCTCGGGCGATCCGCTCCAGGATTGCCGACCTTTCCAATTGGCCGGCTTGGGAGAGGCCGTCGTTGGCGTGCCTTAGGAGTTGTTCCAGGTTCTCCAGCCTCCTGGCAGCCTCCTCGGCTAGCGCATTGACCTGTGGGAGGACCTGAGGAAGGTCTAGACTCATCTTCCATCCCCTTCGAACACCCGTTCCGCATTATAACCTTCCGAGTTGCGGACGCAACGACGGCGTCGACCGTGTGGTTGCAGCGGGGGCCTTGTGCTATACTCCGCCGATTGTATGGACGGGGAACACGAGTTCTCCCAACTGCTGGCACAGCGTTTGCAGCGCGCCGGGCTCGGGGATCTGGCCGCGGTGGTGCTGGAGGCAGGGGCGCCGTTGGCGCCCTTTGCCGCGCAACTGACCTATGTGGTCGAACCATTCCTGGGCGCTTCGAGCGCCAGCGCCAACCGCCTGGCCCGATTGTTGGAGGACCCACAGGGTCTGAAGGACCTTGTTGGGCAGCTGCGCGAGGGACCGTAGACATGGGGATCGATGTCTTCGGGCTGATCGCGCTGCTGGTCTTCGTCGGGCTTTTGCTCCTGTACGGGGTAATGGGGCGTCGTTGGCCGGCGGTCTTCCGCCCGATGCCGGGATTCGAGATGCTTGGCCGCGGGATCGAGCGGGCCGTCGAGGCCGGCGAGCGGGTGCATCTTTCTCTGGGGACCGGTTCAGTCCCCGGTCGAGACTGCGCCCCGGCCCTGGCCGGCCTGGCCGTCCTATCGCGGGTGGCCGTGGCGACGACGATGAGCGACAAGCCTGCGGTCGTCACCGCAGGCGACGGTGCGTTGGCAATCCTGGCCCAGGACACGCTGCGCGCCGCGTACGCGAAGGTCGGGGCGCGGGAGCGCTATCAGCCGACGGCGGCCCGCATGCTGGGCCCGACGCCCTTTTCCTATGTAGCCAGCCTGCCCACGCTGCTGGACTCCGAGGATGTCTCCATTCACATGTTGGTCGGTTCGTTCGGCGCCGAGGGTGCCCTGGCCGCCGAGTTCGGCGAGCGGCGCCAGGCCTTCGTGCTGGCCGGGACGGACGACATCCCCTCGCAGGCGCTGATGTACGCCGCCGCCGAGCACCCGCTCATCGGCGAGGAGGTCTTCGCCGGCGGCGCGTACTTGAATGTCGGTGAGCTGCATCGCGCCAGCCTGCGCGCTCAGGACGTTGTGCGCTTTCTGATTGTGGGGTTGATGCTGGCCGGGACGATCCTGCGCACGCTCTTGGATCTCCTATGAGAGTGCGGGCTTCCCTCATCTGGGCTGCCGTGGCCTCCGCCGTCGGCCTGATCGTCCTGCTCGGGTTCTTCTTCGAGATTGAGGCGCTGCGCCTGGCGCGACAGATTCTGGTCGACTGGGCTGTACTGCTGGCCGCCTGGGCCTTGATGCTCGGGCTGCTCAACCTCCTGGGCGTCCACTGGTCGAAGGTCAGCCAGCAGGAGAAGGGCTGGCCCTACAGCGCAGTCCTGCTGCTATTCTTCCTGGTCACCCTCATCCTGGGCTTGTTGTTCGGCCCGGACAGCCCGGTCATCCTGTTCCTGTTCAACAATGTCCAGCTGCCGATCGAAGCCAGCCTGATGGCGCTGTTGGCCGTCACCTTGACCGTCGCCGGATTCAGGGTGGTGACGCGCCGGCGGGACCTGGTCAGCCTGGTATTCGTGGGCGTAGGCTTCCTGGTCTTGCTGGGCACCGGCCCGTGGGTGATCGGGAGTGAAGGTGTGCTCAACACCTTCTTCCGCGACGTCCGCAACTGGCTGGCCCAGGTCTGGGCGGCCGGCGGCGCGCGGGGCATCTTGCTCGGCGTAGCGCTGGGGGCCATCGCCACCGGCCTTCGCGTGCTGCTGGCGGCCGACCGGCCGTATGGAGAGTAGGCCGGTGGCCGAGATCCGCTGTCCGATGTGCAGCCAGGCCAACCCCGAAGAGGCGGAGGTATGCGCCTTCTGCAGCGCGCGCCTGCGTCCGCTGCTGGCCGGCGGTCCGGCAGAAGGGATCCCGCCGAGCGAGGCTGAGCCCGAAGAGACCGATTGGCTGAGCCGGATTCGCCAGGAGGCGGTCCGAGGGCAGGCCGAGCCCACGCCACCTCCACCCGAGGAGGGTGGGCCGGACTGGTTGTCGCGCCTGCGCCGGGCTGAGGCGGAGGAAGAGGGTCCGCCGAAGGGCGAGGTACCGGCCTGGGTCTCAGACGCCGTGGAGCCCGCCCCGCCACAACCTGCCGCTCCGGCCGAGCCGGAAGTCCCGGATTGGCTGGCGCGGGTGCGCGAGCGAAAGGCGGCGGAGGACGTGCCGGCGGAGGAATCGGCGCCGGAGCCGGAGGAGGATTGGCTCAGCCGGTTGCGCGTGCCTCAAGAGGGGCAGGTGCCGCCGCGTGAAGCGCCACCGCTGCCGGAGATCCTGCGCCCGCCGGACGAGGGCACGCCAGCGATCAAGCCCCCCCCGGCCAGCCTGCCGTCCTGGTTGCCACAACCTCCGGTGGAGGAAGAGGCGGCGGAGGAATCCCCGGCGCTGCCGAGCACGCCGTGGGAACCGCCCTCGCGCCCGATCGCCGTTCCTTTCTCGCGCGGAAAGGCGGCGCCACCGCCGGAGAAGCCAGCCCCGGCTTGGCCGTCGGAACCCGAGACACCTACGCCGGCCTGGCCGCCAGCGCCGGCGACCCCTGCCTCGGCCTGGCCGCCAGCAGGGGAGTCCCCTTCCATCGCCGTCCCGCCGAGTCGGGCGGGGGCCGCTCCGGAGCCGCCGGCTCTCGTCGAGCCTGCCGGGCCTGAACCTCTCCCGCACACCCCGGCCCTGCTTCCGGAGGAGGGGCTGCCGTTTGTGCCCGGCGAGGCCGCCGATTTCGATATCGACTCGATCAAGCTGCCGGAGTGGTTGAGCGAGGCTAAACCTGCGGCGGCTCCACCCAAACCGCAGGCCGAGGAGCAAGGGGTCAATCTGGCTCCGGCGACCCTTCCGGCCTGGCTTGAAGCCATGCGGCCGATGGAGACCTTCCGGCCGGTCGTGGAGATCCAACCCGAGGAGGAGCAGCTGGTCGAGGCGGCCGGCCCGTTGGCCGGCCTGCGAGGCGTGCTGCTGGCCGAGCCGGTGGTTGCCATCCCTCGTCAGCGGGACGTCGGCTCGGCCCGCCTGGATGTCACCGAGCGGCAATATGCACATGCCGAGTTCCTGCATCGCATGGTGCAGGAGGAGGAGCGGGAGCTTCCCCCGGCGGCCCCGGGCCGCCGACGGATCCCGCTGGTGCGCTGGGTCCTGTCGCTTGTGCTCCTGCTCGGTGTGGCGCTGCCCATGACGGCCGGACTGCCCGCGTTTGCCCTGCCCGTCCTCGGCCCGCCCGATCTCAATCCGTTCATCGGGCGCATCAATGCGCTGCCGGTCGAGCGGCCGGCGTTGCTGGTGATCGACTACGAGCCCGGCTACAGTGGGGAGCTGGAGGCGGTCGCCGGTCCGATGCTCGACCACATGATCTCGCGCGGCCTGCGCATCGCTACGGTCTCGACCCGGCCATCCGGGCCGCCGCTGGCGGAACGGCTGCTGGTTCGAGCCGGCGTGGCCGTCGGTTACCAGAACGGCCGGGACTATCTGCATCTGGGATTCCTGCCCGGCGGACCAGCGGCAGTGCAGCTCTTCGCCGAGGACCCTCGGCAAGCTGTGCCGCACGGATATCTGCTGCCGGCCGAGTTGACCAGTCGCTCGGGGTGGGAATCGTCCATGCTGAGCGGGGTGACTGCGCTCAGCGATTTCGGCGCGGTGATACTGATCACCTCCGGGGCAGAGACGGCGCGCACATGGATCGAGCAGGCCTCGCCCAGGCTGGGGGAGGTGCCCCTCCTAATGGTATTGAGCGCCGGCGTCGAGCCGATGGTGCGGCCGTATTACGAAACGCTCAATCCGCAGGTGGATGCGATCCTGGCCGGGCTGCCGGCGGCGGCGGCCTATGAGAATGCCAACGGGCGGCCGGGCGGGGCGCAATCCATCTGGGGCGGATTCGGCTCCGGCTTGTTCGTGGCGGAACTCGCGCTGGCGCTGGGCGCCGGCTATGGCTTGTTGACGGCGCTCCTTGCGCGCCGCCGGGCTTGAGGTCGAGAGCCAGGCATGTCCAACATCGCCTCCTTGCAGCCGCTGGGAACCCTCCTGGCTGCACTGCTGACCATGATGGTGCTGAGCTACCTGGTCGGGGATAACGTCCTCTTCCGCCTGGCAGTGCACATCTTCGTCGGGATGGCGGCCGGATATGCCGGGTCCATCGCCGTGCACAACGTCCTGATCCCGAGGCTCATCACCCCGGTCGTGAGCGGCGGACTGGGGGCCTTCACCTCGCTGCTGATCGTGCCCTGGCTGCTGGTCCTGATGCTGTCGCTCAAGGCGTGGCGATCAACGGCCGGGCCGGGGTCGCTCCCGGTGGCGTTGATGGTCGGGGTCGGCGCGGCCCTGGTGGTCGGCGGCGCGGTGACCGGGACGCTTGTCCCCCAGACGATCGCCGCCATGGACAGTCTCGACCCGCGCGCCGTCACTCCCCTGACTGGCGAGACCGGGTTGGAGCGGATGTTGAACGTCGTCGTCCTGCTGGCCGGGACGATCAGCACACTGGTCTACTTCCAGTTCACCGCCCGGCGCGATGCGACCGGTCAGGCGACGCGTTCGCGCTTGGCCACCTGGGTCGCCTATGTCGGGCGGCTGTTCATTGCGTTGACTTTCGGGGTGATGTACGCCGGCGGGCTGGCGGCAGCCATGGCCGTCCTGGCGGAACGCGTGCAGTTCCTGTTGTCGCTGGTTTTCAGCTTCTTCGGGGGCTGACGGGGGGGCCCGCGCCCTCAGGCGGGATGATTACGGTCGGAGGCGCATGAGTTCGATCCTGGATGCCGATACCCTGTTGGCCGTCGATGTTGGCAGCGTGAACACGCGCGCCAGCCTGTTCGACGTCGTCGACGGGCGCTATCGGCTGGTGGCGACCGGCCGGGCCAGTTCGACCGCCGAGCCGCCGCTCTCGGATATCAGTGAGGGCGTGCGCCTGGCGATTCACAGCCTGCAAGATATCACCGGCCGCAGCCTGGTCGACGAGTCGGAGGCATTGATCACGCCGGCCAATCGCGATGGCGCCGGGGTGGATGTCTGCGTTGCCACCACGTCGGCCGGGCCGAAGGTGCGCACTGTGCTCGTCGGCCTGATGCCGGGCATCTCCGTGGAAAGCGCACACCGGCTGGCCATCTCTACCTACCTGGATGTGGTCGATGAAATCGGATTGATGGACCGCCGCCGGGAAGAGGAGCAGATCGACCTGATCCTGGCGGCGCGGCCGGACCTGATCTTGATTGTCGGCGGCACGGACGGCGGCGCGACGACCTCGGTGATGCGGATGGTCGAGGTGGTCAACGTGGCCGTGGGCTTGATCGCCGAACCGGAGCGGCCGACGATCGTGTTCTCCGGAAACCGCCATCTTGGCGCATGGGTGGTCGAGAAGTTCGGCGACCGGCTGCGGGTGGCGCTCGTCCCCAACCTGAGGCCGTCCATCGATATCGAGGATCTGGCCCCGGCGCGCCTGCGCCTGGCCGAAGCGATCGCCGAGACGCGTGCCTCGAAGGTCTCCGGATTCGGAGAACTCGCCAAGTGGTCGGGCGGCGCGCTGCTCTCCACCGCCGACGCGTTCGGGCGGGTGGTCCGCTACCTGAGCAAGGTCTACGACCGCAACAAGGGCGTCCTGGGCATCGACCTGGGGGCCAGCCAGACGACGGTGGCCGCGGCCTTCGACGGCGACCTGCGCCTGTCGGTCCGCACGGACCTGGGGCTGGGCTACGCGCTCCCCGGACTGCTTCAGCACACGTCGATGGCCAAGATCACGCGCTGGCTGCCTGTGGAAGTGGCCGAAGCCGACGTGCGCGACTACATCTACAACAAGGCGCTCCGCCCCGGAACGGTGCCGGCGGAGCCGGCGGAGCTGCACGTCGAATATGCCCTGGCCCGGCAGGCGATCCGGACCGCGCTGGCAGAGGCGCGACCGGGTTGGCCGGCCACCGGCGGGCTGTCGGCCTCAGGCCTGTTGCCTCCGATGGACCCCATCCTGGCCGGTGGCGCGGCGCTGGCACGCGCCCCGCGCCCGGGCTATGCCGCGCTGGTCCTGCTGGATGCAATCCAGCCGCTCGGGGTGACCACACTGGTCCTCGACCCGTACAGTCTCATGCCGGCACTGGGCGCGGCCGCCGGTCCGCTTCCCCTGGCCACCGTGCAGGTGCTCGAGTCAGGCGGCTTTGCCAGTCTGGGAACCTTCATCTCCCCGGTCGGCCACGGCCGCCGCGGTCGGCCTGTGCTCCGCCTGCGTGTTGACCGGGAGGGGCAGGGCGAAAGCCTGGAAGGCGAGGTGCGCTACGGGCAGTTGGTGAGCGTCCCGCTGGCCCAAGGGGAGTTCGCCCGGCTGACCTTGCGGCCGGAGCGCGGGTTCGACCTCGGTTTCGGCGGGCCGGGACGGGCCGGCTCTCTGCGGGTCGGTGGGGGCGCCCTGGGCTTGGTGATCGACGCCCGCGGCCGTCCTTTGCAGTTGCCGGCGGATCCGGGCAAGCGCCGCGAGCTCAATCAGAAGTGGCTGTGGGATATCGGCGGCCTGGAATGAGAGTCTGGCACCGGACTTGCAACGATCCTGGGCGGGAACCATGGCGATGACCTACTTGGCGCCCTTGACCCATGTACTCCCGCTGACCACGGTCCGGCGGGAGCGCCGGCTGCCCGTCGCGGGCTCGGTCTCGGTGCGCGCCGGGCAGCGGGTGACGGCCGTCGACGTTCTGGCCGAAGCCGAACCCGGTCCGCGGCATTACTTCCTCGACCTGGCGCGCGGCCTGGGGGTCCCCGAGCGGGATGCGCTCCGGCACCTGGTCCACGAGAGCGGGGCGCGGGTCGAGGCCGGCCAGGTCATCGCCGGCCCGGTTGGCATCTCGCGCCGGACAGTCCGGGCGCCGGCCAACGGGCGAATCGTCGCCATTTCGGGGTGCCGCGTCCTTTTCGAGGTCTCAGGCGGCAAGTTCGTATTGAAAGCCGGCTTCCCGGCGCTGGTTACCGCCACCGACGGGACTCGCTCGGTGACGCTGGAGAGCACCGCAGCGCTCGTTCAGGCCGCCTGGGGGAATGGGCGTCAGGACTACGGCATCGTACGCATCATCGCCACCTCCCCCGGGGATCCGCTCCAGCCCGAGCAGCTCGATATCAACCTGCGCGGCGCGGTCGTCGTCGCCGGCATCTGCGACCAATCGGCGGCGTTGCACCAGGCGACAGAGCTGACTGTGCGCGGGCTGATCCTGGGAAGCATGCCCTCGGATCTGATCCCGGTCGCCCTGCGCGTCCCTTACCCGGTGATCCTGACCGAGGGCTTCGGCCGACTGCCCATCAACCCGCCGGCGTATGCCCTTCTGACGAGCTGCGCGGGTCGGGAAGCTTCGGTCGACGCCCGCCAGCCGATGCCGTACGAGTACCTGCGGCCGGAGGTGATCCTGCCGCTGCCTACCACCCAAGACGTCGATCTACCTGAGGACAACCTGCGTCTGGCGCCCGGCGTGCAGGTGCGTGTTCTTCGGGCGCCATTCCAGGGGGCGGTTGGCACGATTCGGGATATCCTTGCACAGGCCGTCGCTTTCCCCAGCGGCGTCCTGGCCCGCAGCGCCACCGTCGATCTGGAAGGAATTGGGACTGCAACCGTGCCGCTGGCCAATCTGGAGGTCCTGCAGTAGGCTGGGACGCTCCGGGGAGGGGCCCCGCCGCCGAGGCCGCTGGCAGGCGCGATAGGAGAAGAGACTATGGCTGAAGATTTCGAGGTGGGTGGTCCGCTCCCGGAGGAATCCTCCAACCGGCCCTTCGTCATCGCCGCGGCGGTCATCGGCGGGCTGCTGGTGTTGAGCATGATCTGCCTGGCGCTGTACGCGCTCATCCTGGCGCCCAGCCGGCAGATCGCCCGGGCCACCGAAGCCGCCAACATCATCCTGCAGAACACGCTGGTCGCGCAGCAGATCACCGAGACGGCCCTGGCGGAGGGGACGACCCCGACGGCTTCGCCGACGCCGGTGCCGCCGACTTTCACCGCCACGCCTACGCGGGTGGTCGTCCTGCCCAGCGAAACGCCGACCGCAACGGTGCAGCTGACCGCCGATCCGCGCACCGCGACCGCCGCGGCCGCGGCGACGATCGCGGCGCTGGCCCAGGCGCGCACCCCCACACCGACGGCCCTGCCGGCCACCGGTTTCGCGGACGACCTGGGCGTGCCTAGCCTGCTCTTGCTGGGAGGTATACTACTGGTGGTCATCATTGCCGCCCGCGGCTTGCGGGCTGGGACGTCGGCCTGACGCCCAACTAGCACCTCGCGGGGATGCGCGCGGGCAGGGCCGGCCCAGTCTGGCCCTGCCCGCCGCTTATTGGCTGATATGCCCTCACCGACCTTGCCTTTCCCCTCTCTCAGCGCCCGCCTGCTGGATGATTTGGCCGAGGACCGCTGCGCGGCGGTCGTCGGGTTGAGCAATACCGGCAAGTCCACATTGATGCGCGCCCTGGCCTCGCCCGAGTCGGAGGCGGAACTCCGCCGCCGGCGTGGCGGCCCCTGTACGCTCATCTACGTCGATTGCAACCAAGCGGTGGCGACGTCGCCGCAGGCCTTCTATGAGGTTGTGCTGCGCGCCGCCCTCGAACGCATTGACGGCCCGGTCGGGTCCGAGCTGCCTGCCAGCCTGCGCGGCTATCACGAGGCGGTGACCAGCGCCGAGACGGCCTTCTCCGCCTCCCTGTCTTTCAACCTGGCGCTGACCGGGCTGTGCGAGCAGCAGGCCGGCGCGCTGGTCCTGTTGATCGACGAATTCGACGAGATCTACGTCGGGTTGGACGATCGCGCACTCCTCAACCTGCGCGCCCTCAAGGACCGCTTCGCTGATCGGTTGATCTATGTGACGGCAACGGTCCGGAGCCTGCTCGAGCTGCGCGGCGGCCCGGTCGAGGGCGAATTCGCCGAGATGTTTTCCGCCACGACGTATCGGCTGCCGGCGCTCGATCAGGCCGAGAGCGACGCCATGCTCAAGGCCCTGGATCTGGACGGGCTGTCGGCCAAGCGGCGTGCGCTGTGCTTCGAACTCTCGGGAGGACATCCGGGCCTGTTGCTGGCGGTAGCGAACGTCCTGGCAGCGCTCCCGCCGGATTGGGAAGGAGACGCGGCGCGGCTGGTCTCTCAGGAACTTAGCCCACGCACGGAGTGCCTGAAGCTTTGGATCCAGCTCACGCCCGAAGAGCAGGCCGATGTGACCGCGCTCGTCCTGGAGCAGGAGAGCCTGCCCGGGCCGCAGCTGCGCCGGCTGGAATCGCTCGGCCTGCTGACAGGTTCCACGCCGTTCTCGCCGGTCTTCGCCGAATTCGTGGCCCGGCGAGCCCGCGGCGGAGAGGTGACCGAAGAGGGCGTGCATCTTGATCCCGATTCGGGCGACGTGCGCGTCGACGGCGTGCGCATCCCTGTGCTGACCGACCTGGAGTTCCGCCTGCTGTCGCTGCTCTACGAACGCCGCGACAAATTGACCGACAAGTACCGGATCGTGACGGCGGTCTGGGGCGAGAGTTTCCTGGGGGAGATCGACGATGCCCGAGTCGAGAAGCTGGTCAGCCGCCTGAGAGGGAAGATCGAGTCGGATCCGGCCGCCCCGCGCTACTTGATCACTCAACGCGGCCGAGGTTACAAGCTGCTCTCCACGCCCGTGACCGGCTGATGTGCCCGCAGGCCAGTGTGACCAGGTTGCTTGCCTACGATCCAGACCCCCTGGGGCGGAGCCAGATCCGCGAAGGCTGCCTGGGACTGTCAGGCATCCGCCTCAACCTGCATTCGACCCTGGCAGATTGCCGTAGCGACCTCGAGACTTCCGGAGCGGATGCGCTGCTTCTGGGGCTGCCGATGCCGGCGCCGGATCTGGCCGCATTGGTCGACGCCGCCCAGCGTCTGTCCAACCCGCCGCTCATCGTCTTTTGCGGGGAGGCGTCGGCGGCTGGCGCGCCGCTCCCGCCGGCCTGGGTCGCGAAGACTGCTTCGGGGATGGCCGATCTGCCCCGAGTGACCCGCCGTCTGCGGCCGGCAGCCCGCCTGATCGAGGACTTGCGCCAGGCGGTCAGCCTGGAGACCGAGCTATCGCCGATCCTGGCCCACCTGGCCCGTTACGGGCTGGAGGCGCTGGGGGCGGCCCGCAGCGTTGCAGCCGTCGAGTCTCCCGGCGCGGGCGTGCTGTGTGTCCATCAGCCTGACGCCAGCCAGAGTGAGGCGGACAGGTCTCCGGGCACCAATGCGCAGAGCGGCCAGCTCCCCGGCGAGCTCTTCATGCGGCTGGCCCGCCAGGAGAACCTGAAGGGTCTGCGCCGGCTGGCCGTCGAGGAACTGCTGGCGGAGGATCGGCAGGCCGTCCCGGCGGACGCCGGCTCGATCTTGCTCCTGCCCATCCGGCGCGGCGATCGGCTCTACGGAGTGCTCGGGGTGGAGCGCCCCGGGCGGGAGGCATTCGAGGAGGGCGAGCAATCGGTGGGCATGGCGCTGGCCGACGTGGTCGCGACAGCCATCGCCACGGCTTCGGAACTGGCCGATCTGCGTCGCCAGTCGGTGGAATTGAGCTCGCTGTTCACGCTGGGCATCGGGCTCTCCAACGAGTTGACCAGCGACGGCGTTGTCGACCGGCTGTTCGAGCACATCCAGCGGTTGATGGATGTCGATACGGCGGTGATCGTGCGGCGCATCGATCCGGAGACGTTGCACTGCGACTTGCTCGACTTCGGCCAGCGCCTGCCGTCGATGCGCGTGCCGCTCGGCGGCCCGACCTTGAGCGGCTATGTCATCCGCACGGGCGAGCCTCTGCTGATCGGCGATTACGATGCCGAGGCGGACCGGCTGCCCGTCCCGGGTCTGACGGCCGGCATCGAGACGGCCTCGTGGCTGGGCGTCCCGCTGGTCGTTCGCGGCGAGACCATCGGCGCGGTCTCCGTGCAGAGTCAGGCGCCGCATCACTTCGGTGAGAATGATCTGCGGCTGCTGCGCATGGTGGCCAATCACGCGGCCGTTTCGCTGGACAACACGCGGCTGCTTCAATCCGCCTCGCAGCGGGCCGAGCAGCTGCGCCTGGTGAACGAGATCGGCCGCTACGCGGTCTCGGTGTTGGATATCCAGCACCTGGTGCGCGAGGTCGCGCAGCACATCCTCAGGTCCTTCGACTATTACGCTGTCTCGATCCTGCTGTTGGAGAACGGTGCGCTCGTCCCGCGGGCGGTGGCACGCGCGCCGGACGGGGAGCTGATTCATGTCGGGCACATCCTCACCCTGCGTGAACGGAGTCTGATCGCCGAATCCGCCAGGAGCGGCCAGGCGATTCTGGTCCCGGACATTACACAGGACGCCCGCTTCCTTCCGACCCCCGAACTGCCGGAGACGCGCGCCGAGCTGACGGTGCCGTTGATGGTCGGCAGCGAGGTGGTGGGTATCCTGGACATTCAAAGCGATCAGGTCGACCGACTCGGACCGGCGGATCTCGAGATGGTCCAGGCGCTGGCGGCGCAGGTGGCCATTTCGGTGGTCAACGCCCGGCTCTTCGCCGAGGTCCGCTCGCACGCCGCGCAACTGGAAGCGCGTGTCACCGCCCGGACGGCGGAGATCCGCTCGCAGAAGGAACGCACCGAAGCGATCCTGCGTTCGGTCGCCGATGCGGTAGTGGTCCTCGACCTGGAGGGTAACCTGCTGCTGGCCAACCCGGTTGCCCAGGAGCTGCTCAGCGGCTCGCAGGGCGCTGAGGTCATGTCGCAGATCAGACGGTTGCACGCGCAGGGCGGCGTGGTCACAGAGACGCTTGAACTGGGCCCGATGGCCTTCCAGGCGCTGGCTTCGCCGGTCACGTTGGGCGACCTGGCCGTCGGGACCGTGGTCGTCCTGCGCGACATCAGCCGGCTGCGCGAGCTCGACCGCTTGAAGAGCCACTTCGTTGCCACCGTCTCGCACGAACTGCGCACCCCGCTGGCCAACATCAAGCTCTATCTCTCCCTGCTGCGGCGCGGTCACGAGCAGCGCCGCGGTCAGTATGTGCAAGTCCTGGAAGAGGAGACGGGCAGGCTGTCGGCGATGATCGAGGATCTGCTCGACCTCTCTCGGCTGGAGGCCATGCGTGAGGTGGAGCCTGGTGAGCCGGTGGAGCTGCGCGGCCTGCTGCGCCAGGTCATGGAAAGCCTGCGTCCGTCGTTCACCGCCAAGTCGATCGATGCCCGACTGGAGGAAGGCCCTTCGCCGGTCGTTGTCGGCCGCCGTGACCAGCTCATCCAGGTCTTCACCAACCTGCTGAGCAACTCGGTCCAATACACCCCGAGTGGAGGCTGGGTGCGCCTGCGCATCCAGGACGGTGAGCCGGGCTCCCAGCCGAGGATGGCCAGTGTGGCGGTCCAGGACGGCGGCCAGGGCATCCCCGAGAAGGACCTGCCTTACATCTTCGACCGCTTCTATCGCGGAAGCCTGGCCCGCAGCAGCAATCTGCCCGGCAGCGGGCTCGGCCTGGCGATCGTGCGCGAGATCCTCGATCGTCACCAGGGCCGCATCACGGTCTTGAGCCGGCTGGGTGAGGGGAGCACGTTCACCGTATGGCTGCCGCAGGGCGAGGAGTGAGACCATGACCAAGCAGACCATCCTGGTCGTTGAAGACAACCTGGCGCTGCTGGAAGGAATCCGCGATCTGCTGGAGGTCTCCGGCTACAACCCCGTGATCGCCGAAAACGCCGAGGAGGCGCTGCAACAGCTGGCCGGCACACTCCCCGACCTGATCGTGTCGGATATCATGATGCCCGGCATGGACGGATATCAGTTCTACGAAGAGGTACGCAAACGCCCGGAGCTGATCGAGGTGCCCTTCATCTTCTTGACCGCCCGCGGCGAGAAGCGCGACATCCGCAAGGGCAAGGAACTCGGCGCCGACGACTACATCACCAAGCCGTTCGAGGAAGAGGACCTGCTGGTGGCCGTGCGCGCCAAGCTGGCCAGGCGCCAGGCGATCGAAAGCCACATGGATGCCCGCTTCAGCGATCTGAAGCGGACCATCCTGAACACGCTCAGCCACGAGTTCCGCACGCCGCTGACCTACGTCCTCAACTATTCCGAGCTCCTGGAGACCGAAGCCGGCGAGGTATCGCCGGAGGATTTCCGCCACTTCCTGCAAGGCATCCGGCGCGGGGCCGAACGGCTCAATCGGCTGGTGATGGATTTCATCGCGCTGATCGAGCTCGAGACCGGAGAGGCAGAGACCGTCTTTCAGCTTCGACGCAGGCGGCTCAGCGATGTCGGTCCCTGGTTGCGTGTGGTCGGGCGCGGGTTCGAGGAGGCCGCCAAAGAGCGCAATCTGACGCTGGTGCTGGATGTGCCCGACGATCTGCCCGACCTCATGGCCGACGAAGCCTTTCTGGCGGACGCGATCGGCCGGCTGCTGGAGAATGCCGTCAAGTTCTCGCGCACGAAGAGCGAATGGATCCGGCTGTCGGCCAGCGCCGAGGCCGGCCTGCTGCGCATCTCGGTCAGCGATCAGGGGGTTGGGATCCGCAAGGAGGACCTGGATTCGCTCTTCAACCTCTTCCAGCAGATCGATCGGCCGAAGCACGAGCAGCAGGGGGCTGGTTCAGGTCTGGCCATTTGCCGGGGGATGGTCGAGCTGCACGGCGGGAAGGTCAGCGCCGTGAGCGAGGCCGGAGTGGGGAGCACGTTCACGATCGAACTGCCGGTGGCGCCTGACGAATAGGCCCCGGCCTAGACCTTCCCCTCAGCCACCCGCTGACCGTGGGCCAGCAGTGCCTCGACCATGCCTGGGTCGCCGGCCTCAGCATAGACCCGCAGGACCGGCTCGGTGCCTGACGGGCGGATCAAGAGCCAGGACTCGTCCTCCAGCAGGTACTTGACCCCGTCGAGGGTATCGACCGACGTCACCCGCACGCCGCCGATCGCCGCCGGCGCGCCGGCGGTCAGCTGCGCCACCATGCGCGCTTTCGAGATGGGCGCGGTCAGGCGCAGATCGACGCGGGCGTAGTGCGCCGGCCCGACCTCGCTCAGCAGCTGGCTGACGAGATCCTCCAGCGGCGTGCGCGTGGCGGCGACCATCTCAACCAGCAGCAGCCCCATCAGGACACCGTCGCCTTCGGGGATGTGTCCCTTGAACGACATCCCGCCGTTCCA
>DAIRVC010000042.1:0-17827 GCA_036803025.1 Anaerolineales bacterium | reverse complement strand
AGCCCTCCGAGCGCTGTCTGGTAAAATCGGCGGGTGTTGATCCGAATGCTGGCACCCCTGCTCCGCATCGCCGCAGCCGCGGTCGTTGTCCTCGTGGTCCTGGCGCTCCCGGGTTGGGCGTTTCGGGCCCGCTACGGGCGCTTGATCACCCCACCTGGGTCGGCCCCGGCGCGGCCAGTCGCCCTGGTCTTCGGCGCCGGCCTGCGGCACGATGGAACCCCTACGACGGTCCTGGCCGACCGCGTCCAGACCGCGGTTCAGTTGTACCGCCAGGGGAAGACCCGCATGCTCCTGATGAGCGGCTCGGATGCCAGCCGGCATGGAGATGAAACCGAGGCCATGCGCACGCTGGCGCTGCAAATGGGGGTCCCGCCTGAGGCGATCGTCCTCGACCCGGGTGGCCACCGAACGTACGCGACCTGCGAACGCGCCCGCAATGTATTCGGCGTCCGGGAGGCTCTGCTCGTCACCCAGGACTACCATCTCCCGCGTGCCCTGGCCACGTGCCGGTCGCTGGGCATCGATGCCGTCGGTGCGGCCGCGGACCTGCACTCCTATGGCCGCCGCTCTCAGGCCTATTGGCGCCTGAGGGAGGTCCCGGCCTCGTTTGTCGCCGTGTGGGAGTCCTTCTTGCGACCGCTGGTCGGAGCCGGGCCGGCAGCTGCGGGAGCCGCACAGGGCGCCCCGGAACAGCCACGCCGTGAATCGTGATCAGGCGCTCGCCCTGGTGAACGAGTACGTCGCCGGCCTCGGCCTGGTGCGACACATGCTGGCCGTCGAGGCGGCGATGCGTTTCTACGCACCGCGCTTTGGTGGTGATCCTGAGGAATGGGGATTGGCCGGGCTGTTGCACGACTTCGATTGGGAGATCCACCCGACGCTGGACGAACACCCGCAGGCCGGCGCACCGATTCTGCGCGCGCGCGGCGCCCCCGAAGCGATCGTCCGCTGCATCCTCAGTCACGCCGACCACAGCGGCGTCCCTCGGACGACACCGATGGAGCGCAGTCTGTACGCTTGCGACGAAGTCACCGGCCTGATCACGGCGGTCGCACTGGTCCGCCCCTCGCGGGCGCTGCACGATCTGGCAGCCAGCTCGGTGCGCAAGAAGTGGAAAGATGCGCGCTTCGCCGCGAACGTCAACCGAGACGAGATCGCCCGCGCCGCGCAGGAAGTCGGCCTGGACCTGTGGGAGCACGTCGACAACGTCATCGCCGCCATGCGGCCGATCGCCGCCCAGCTGGGGTTGGCGGGCGCGCCCTGACCGACGCGGCCGGCCGCCTGCTGGTATAATCCCTGCACCCACCTTTGAGAACAAGGGAAGGATGACCGAGAAGCCTCGCGAGCCATCCACTGATCGCCGGCTGTGCCCGACCTGCGGCAGCCGCCTGAGCCCCGAAGCCACGCGCTGCGTCGTCTGCGGTGCGGACCTGCGCAGCGGGGCTGCCGCGCGCGCCTCCGCCGCCCGTCGCCGACGGCCGGGCCAGGTCAGCCTGCCACTTCCGTTGGCTTTGGGAATCCTGCTGGCCTTCACCGCTCTGGCCATCGGCGTAACCTTCGCCCTCGTCCGCCTCGCCGGCGGAGAGGTCGGTTCGCCGTCGGCCACGCCGTCAGTCAGCCCGACCATCACCGCCACGCTGCAGCCGACGGGCACCGAGACCCCCGCCCCGACGCCGACGCCGCTCCCGCCCATCAGCCACACGATCGTCACCGGCGACACTTGCGGCGGACTGGCCGCCATCTACGAGGTCGCCATCCGTTCTATCCAGGAGATGAATCCGGGCCTGCAGTGCGAGTTCCTGTCGATCGGCCAGGTCGTCCTCGTGCCGCAGCCGACGCCAACAGCCTCGCCTGAGCCGACCTCGACCCTATCGCCGGCCGAAGCCACGGACGCCGCCTGCGAGAAGGTCACCTACACGGTGCTGGCTGACGATACGCTCGGGGCAATCGCCGATAATTACGATGTCGGACTGCAGGCGATCATGGACTACAACGGCATGTCCGGCCCCAACATTTTCGCCGGACAGGTGCTGATCATCCCGCTGTGCGCGCGCAACCCGACGCCTGGTCCATCGCCGACCCCGACCTCGCCGCCGCCCTATCCGGCGCCCAACCTGCTCCTGCCTCCGGATGGCGCCGCCTTCACCCTCGCCAACGACACCGTCTCGCTCCAGTGGGCCTCGGTCGCCGAACTGCGCGAGAATGAGTTCTACCAGGTGACGGTCCTGGACGTCACCGAAGGCTCGGGGACGCGCCGAGTGGTCGGCTATGTCACCAATACAACGTACACCGTCCCGACCACCATGCGCCCGTCCGAAGCGCTTCCGCACGTGATGGCCTGGTCGGTGACCACCGTTCGACAGACCGGCACCAATGCCGCCGGCAGCCCCATCTACGTCTCCGCCGGCGCGACGAGCGCACGGCGCACCTTCACCTGGTCCGGCGCAGCAGTCGGGTCGACGCCGACGCCGTAGGTCTTCTCCCTTGGCCTGGCCGCTAACGAAAGGCGCCCAGCAGATCTGCTGGGCGCCTTTGATGGGTTGCGATGGTCTATAGGACGACTACATCTGCCGCTTGTGGCCCCTTTGGTCCTTGTTCCACAGCGAACTCTACCCGCTGGCCTTGCTCGAGGTTGCGGAAACCCTCGCCGCGGATCGCGCTGTAGTGCACGAATACATCGGGCGCACCTTCGCGCTCGATGAATCCGTACCCCTTTCCGCTGTTGAACCACTTGACCGTTCCGACTAGCCGTTCGGGCATCGAGCTGCCTCCTCCCAGGATTGCATGGTCCAGGGCCGCCATCGGATTGCAGCGAGGCTCCCCGGACCCATGTCCGAAATGCTAGCACCATCGCAGGCTGGTGTCCAGACCCCCCTGCACCGGTAGCGCAAGTAGCGTACGCGCGCTAGAGTCGTAGATGCCGCTCTGCGGTGAGCCGAGAGGAGACCAGATGGAGCATCAGGAATCGACCTTCAACGGCTACAATGGAATCGCACTCTACGCCCAGGCGTGGCTCCCGGAGGCACGCCCCCGCGCGGCGGTCGCGCTGGTCCACGGCTTCGGCGAGCACAGTGGGCGCTACGCCAATGTCGTCGCCGCGCTGCTGCCCCGGGGATACGCCGTGCACGGTTATGACCTGCGCGGCCACGGACGTTCGCCCGGGCAGCGCGGCCTGATCATGGCCTGGGACGAGTATCGAGAGGACACGCGCGCCTTCTTGGGGACCGTCCGCACGGCCCATCCTGACGTGCCCTCGTTCCTGTACGGTCACAGCCTGGGCGGTCTCATCGTCCTGGACTTCGTCCTTCACGATCCTGGCGGGTTGCGGGGGGTGATCGCCAGTGGGCCCACCCTCGGCCCGCCGGCGATCGCGCCAATCCTGGTCGCCATCAGCCGGGTCCTATCCTCGATCGCCCCGCGCTTCTCCCTCGAGGCCGGGCTGGAAAAGCCGGCACTCTCGCGCGACCCGGCAGTCCCGAAGGCCTACGCCGAGGATCCTCTCGTCCACGGTCGCGCCAGCGCGCGCCTCGGCACGGAACTCACGCGCACTCTTGAGTGGGTCAACGCGCACGCCGGTGAGCTGCGCCTGCCGCTGCTTCTCCTGCATGGCGCCGCGGATCGCATCGCCCCGCCCGCTTTCTCAAAGCACTTCTTCGAGAACGTCGGGGGGACCGACAAGACCTTTCTATCGCCGCCCGGGGGATTCCACGAGCCCCACAACGACATCGACCACGCTGCCGTTCTGGCCGAGGTCGAGGCCTGGATCGCCCGACACCTCTAGAACGAAAACCGGCGCAGCTCCATCAGAGCTGCGCCGGCGCTTGCTTCTTGCGTGATCGTTCTACAGCCCAAGCGAGGCGATTGAACTTCGCACCTGGTCCGCCGATCGCAGAAGCGCGGCCCGCTCGTCTGCGTCGAGTTCGTACTCCACCACCTTCTCTAGCCCGATTCGCCCCAACTGTGCCGGGACGCCGAAGAAGAGATCCTTGAGACCGTACTCGCCCTGCAGGTAGGCCGAGGCCGGGACGACCAGATGACGGTCGAGGAGTATCGCCTCGACCATCTGCGCCAGCGCCGCGGCCGGGGCATAGAAGGCGCTGCCCGTCTTCAACAAGCTGACGATCTCGCCGCCGCCCTTGCGCGTTCGCTCGACGATCGCCGCCAAACGCTCGGATTTGAGTGCCGCGCGCAGCGGTACGCCGGCGACGTTCGAGTGGCGCGTAAGCGGAACCATCTCGTCACCGTGCCCACCCAGGACGTAGCAGGCCACATTCTGAACGCTGACCTGGAGCTCATCGGCCACGAACGCCCGCATACGCGCCGAATCGAGGATGCCCGCCTGCCCGATGACCCTCTCGCGCGGCAGCCCGCTGACCTTCATGGCCAGGTAGGCCATCGCGTCAAGAGGATTCGTCAGGACGATCAGGATGGCGCCAGGCGAGACGGCCAGGGACTCCTCAACCGCCTTGCGCACGATGGTGCTGTTGGCCGCCAGAAGATCCTCCCGGCTCATACCCGGCTTGCGCGGCAACCCGGCGGTCAGGACGACGATGTCCGAACCGGCGCTGGGTGCATAGTCATTGGCACCCACCACATGGACGTCCGATCCGATCACCGGCAGGGCCTGGAGCAGGTCGAGTGCCTTGCCCTGCGGCATCCCCTCGACCACATCGATGAGGACGATATCGGCGATCTCGCGTTCCGCCAGCCAGTGCGCCGTTGTCGCCCCCGTCTGGCCTGCACCTACGATGGTTACCTTCGGCATGTGACTCTCCGCTATCCTGTGAATGCCGCAAGAGCCGGCCCGCGCTCCTACCGCTCAGGCCCGACCACGACCGTACTATCCTCAAGGCTTGCCGCAGCGCTCGACAGCGCCTCCATCCGAACTCCCACACCCTGCCCGTCCTCGACCTGACCGATGATCCAGGCCGGAAGCCGGGCCGCCCTGGCCCGGTCGATGGTCTCGCCCACCGACGCCTGGGGGACGCTCAGGAGCAGCCCCCCCGATGTCTGCGCATCGAACAGCAGCATGCGGTCGATCTCATCGATCCCGTCGTCGAACTCGACCCGCTTTCCGAAGAAAAGCATGTTGTCGGCGCTGCCGCCCGGGAACGCTCCCATCGCCGCATAGCCGCGGGCGCCGCGCAGGAACGGTACCGCCGGCAGGTGCACACGCAGCCGCACGCCGGAGGCTTCGGCCATCTCCAATCCGTGACCCAGCAGGCTGAACCCGGTCACATCCGTCGCCCCACGCACGCCCAGACTCGCGCCCAGCCGCGACGCCTCAGCGTTCAGCCCCTTCATCCAGGCGATGGCCGCGGCGACATGCTGTGTCTCGGCCAGCGAGCGCTTGAGTGCTGTCGTCGTAACCCCGAAGCCAAGCGGCTTGGTCAGGACCAGCGCATCGCCGGCCCGCGCGCCCGCTTTGGTCATCAGGTGGGCCGTCTCGACGAATCCCAGGGCGACCAGGCCGTACTTAGGCTCCTTGTCCTGGATGGTGTGCCCGCCGGCGAGGACCGCCCCGGCCTCGCGCACCTTGTCCGCACCGCCGCGCAGGATTTCCCCCACCAACGCCGGCGGAAGGTCCGGGGGAACGGCGGCGACGTTCAGGGCCATGAACGGTCGCGCCCCCATCGCGTACAGGTCCGACAGCGCGTTGGCGGCAGCGATGGCACCGTAGCTGTACGCGTCATCGACCACCGGCGTGAAGAAATCGGTGGTGACCACCAGCGCACGCCGTTCGTCCAGCCGCCAGACCGCGGCGTCGTCGGGTGCGCCGAGACCGACCAACAGGTCGGGGTAGTCTTCCGGGTTGAACAGCCCTTGCAGTGGGCGCAGGACCTGCGCCAGCGCTTCTGCGCTAAGCTTGGACGCTCAACCCGCGCAGGAGGACAGGCTCGTCAGCCGGATCTCACGACCGGTTGATGCCCTGGGCGTCTCCACCCCATTCTCCTTCTCGAGTCGACTCGGGAACTAATGCTCCGGCAGGAAGCCGTAGCCGAGCGCCACACCGATCGGCAGGGCTGCCGCAGCGACGACCCCGGCCCAGAGCAGTGGGTTGTCCAGCAGCGCGCCGACGAGGAACCCGAACACCGCGCCGACAACGACCGTACCAAAGGTGATCCCAACCAGCTTTCGTACCTCAGGCGCCATTTCATTCCTCAACAGATCTTTGCTTGATTGTATGGGCCGGCGGCGGGAACGTCAAGGAAACGCGCCGGTCAGCCGGCCAGCAGCCCGGGAAGGACATCCAGCGCGCGGGCCAACGTCGTCCCGTGCCAGGTCAACAGGCGTCCATCCACCCGGACGACGCGATTCGCCTGTACAGCCGGAGTCTCTGCGAGAGCAGTCCGCAGGGCGGCTTCGTCGTCCGCCGTGAAGGCCATCGGCTCGTCCGGAAGCAGCATCAAGGCCGGCTGTGCCCGGACGATCTCGGCCGCGGTCACATGCGGATAGCGTGTGTCGCGGCCCCCTGGCTCCTCAGCCGAGCCCTGGCCCAGATCCGCTTCGAGCGGGTACCGGCGCTGGCGGTCGGCAAAGACATTCACCGCACCGCAGCTGGTCAGCACGTCTGCGGCGTAGGTCTGCTGATTGAAGGTCATCCACCAGGCCTGCCCGTCGGCCGTCTTGCCCTGCCAGATCGGGCAGAACACTCGTACCGGCGGGACCGATTGAGCCGCCCGCTGGGTCCACTCGAGCGTCGCCTCCAGGGTGCGGATACGCGCCCCCTGCTCCGGCGCCCCCAGCACCCGGATGAGCGCCCACAGCACGGCCAGCGCCTCGGCGACCGTTCGCGGGAAGGTCACCCAAACCTTTACCCCCCGCCTCTCAAGCGCCTCGACGGACTCACGGCTGTTCTCCTCCTGGTTGGCGATGACCAGCTCGGGCTTGAGGGCAACGACCGCCTCCAGGTCCGGACTGCGAGTCCCGCCAACGCGCGCTACGCCGGCCGTCGTTGGCGCAGGGCAGAAGTCCGTGATGCCGACCAGGCGCTCCCCGGCGCCGAGATCGATCAGGCTGGCCGTGACCGAGGGCACCAGGCTGACGAGCCGCCGCGGCGGCGTGGTGAAGGTGAGAATGCCCAGGTGGCCGTTTCCCCCGCTCATGCGCTTCGCCAGCCTCCCCCCAGCAGGATCGTCGGTCGGACACTCCCCCACAATTTGACCTGCTCGCTGGGGCCGAGCGCAAGGATCGAGCCTTCAGGCAACCCAATCGCGTAGGCGCGCACCGGGCCGGCCAGGAGCTCGCGCACGCGTGAGGCCTCGCCCGGGTCCTCGGCCCCCGGGAGCACGATTGCCTGGCTGAGCCAATCGGCGCCGGCGGTGAGCGCCTCGTCCTGCAGCAAGGCGCCCCAGGCGCCGACGGCCGCCGCGGCCGGCCCGGCTGCCAGCACCAAACCTGACTCGGCCAGCTCGGCCAGCCACGTCCCCGTCGGCGAGCCCTCCGCCAGGGCTTCCGCCCAGGCGCCGATCTCGCCGCCGCACAAGACGGCCAGGGCGCTCTCGGGCGGCTTCCCGGCCGTCCCGCCCAGCAAGCTCACCGGGCACTCGCGATCCAGCAGAGCCTCGAGCTCGTCGGCGAACCGCCCGGCGACCTTCAGTTCGGCGCTCGCGGCGCAAATGCAGACGGAGGCGCCCGCCAGATCGATATGCTCGAGGAGGTGTGCCGCCAGGTCCGGGTACAGGCCGCCGAAGGTGGGCAGGCCGGGCGCAAGGACGAGCCAGCCGGCCGAATGAAGTCGTGAGAACAATTCGACGGCGCTCATGCTTCGCCGCTGGAAGCGGGACGCTCGCTTTCCGGACAGCCCGCCGGCCGATGCCGGCGGACGGCTAGCGGATCAAGCCAGGTCGATGCGCTGAAAACGCTCGACATACCGGGGTGAGTCGCCCGGGCTTTCCGGATCCAGGTGCCATTCCCGCATCCGTTGGTCCAGGCCGTCCAGATCGCGGATCTGGCTTCTATGCTGACGAAGGGCTTCGACCTTGCGCGATAGGTACGCGGAAATGTCAACGGCAGTGTTCGGGTCACGTGCGCCGGCCACAAAGACCTGGCGGACCTTATGCGGCGCCAGCCCCTGTGTCTCCTCCAACTCAGGGAAGAACATCCCCGAGCCTGCGGCCGGGAAGACCGCATCCAGAGTTGCCTGCCCGGCGGCTCGATGATCGGGGTGATTGATGTAGCGCGAGCTGGGGAAGAAGTTGGTCGGGTCGCAAGTCAGAACGATATCAGGGCGAACGCGCCGGATCACCTCGACGATCTCCCGCCGCAGTGGCAAGTCCGCGACCAGGTAACCGTCCTCATGACCAAGGAACTGGACTTCAGCCACGCCGAGCACGGCTGCCGCGGCGCGCTGCTCCTGCTCGCGCGTGGCCGCCATTTGCGCCGGGTCGGTGCCGGACTCATCCGCGCCCTTGTCGCCGCGCGTGAGCAGGCAGTAGGCCACGTAGCGGCCCTCGGCCGCCCAGCGGGCGACTGTCCCGCCGCAGTAGAACTCCGGGTCATCAGGATGCGCCAGGACGACCAGGACGCGCGTTTCGCCCGTCTCGTCGCCAGCGCCCACGCTCAGCCTCGCCCCCGCCCGCAGTTGCAGCCGCCTTCGTCGTGTCGACGACAGGGGCCCTTCGACTTGTCTTCCAGAGCCTTGAGTTCGTCGAAGGGCTGCACGTCCGCGTTCGGGAACTCGACGCGTGTACCATCCTCGAGCATCACGATCACCGTACCTTTGAGCGGCACCACGTCCGAGACCTTGCCCTCGCCCGCCGGGGTGATTACGCGCTTGTTGCGCTTTGGCATCGTCTTGCGCGCTTCCAGGTACTGCTCGTATTCATAGACCAGACAGCAGCGCAAACGGCCGCACATGCCGGTGATTTCCTGAGGGTTCAGCGAGATCCCCTGCGCTTTGGCCATCTTGATCGAGACCGGGCTGAACTCGGTCAGGAACATCGAGCAGCAGCGGACTTCCAGGCCGCAGGCCCCCATGCCGCCCAGCATCTTGGCCGCATCGCGGGGACCAACCTGGCGCATTTCCACCCGGCTGCGCCGGTAGATCTGCTGCATCTCGTTGCGCAGGTCCTTGAGATCGACCTTCTCCTCGTCCTCGCTGGTGTAGATCAGCCCCAGGCGCGAGCCGTCGAACGAGAATTCTGCCCGGACGATCTTCACCCCGCGGATTCCCAGCTCGGCCGCTTTGGCCCGGCATTCGATCATGGCTTCAAGCTCGCGCGAAGCCCAGAGCTTGCGCATGACGAGCTCGCGGGCAGTCGCCCGCCGTTCGACCGGCTTCAGGCCGCCCTCGGGCGGCTCGACCGGCGCCTCCGGGAAGGAGACCACCTGTCCCAGCTCCCGGCCTCGCGAGGTCGAGACGACCGCGTAGTCGCCGATCTGAAGGTCAGGGGTCGGCGAGGCGTCGAAGTGATACAGCTTCCCCATCTTCTGAAAACGAAGTCCAACGATGCGCGGCGCGACTGCAGACTCGGTCATGCGTGCCTCATGCCCTGCAACTCAGACACCCACCCGTACCGATGAACACGTGAACAGCCCCCAGGCCGGGCAACGGGCGCGCCGGCTCAGTCGATCATGCTGATCGGGACGACGTCCCGGCGTCCGATGGCGTTGACGCTCACCTTGGCGGCGACGTCTCGAGCCATGGCTGACAGCGCCTTTCCTACGGCCGAGTCCGGTCGTGAGAGAACGACAGGCTGGCCGCTGTCGCCGCCCAGACGCACGGCCGGATCGATGGGGATCGCCCCGATGAATGGGACCCCGGCCTCCTTGGCCAGCCTCTCCCCGCCACCCTGCCCGAAGAGGTCAAGTCGCGAGCCGTCGGGCATCTCAAGGTAGCTCATGTTCTCGATCACGCCCAGGACCGGTACGTCCATCGTCCGGAACATCTCCAGCCCGCGGCGGGCGTCTTCCAGCGAGACCTGCTGCGGCAGCGTGACAATCAGACCGCCGCTGAGCGGCAGGCTCTGCGTCAGGCTGAGCTGCGCATCGCCTGTGCCCGGCGGAAGATCGACGATCAAGTAGTCCAGCTCGCCCCAGGCCACATCGGAGATGAACTGCCGGATGGCGGAGTGCAGCATCGGCCCGCGCCAGATCAGCGGCTGACCGCGCCCGACCAGGAACCCGATCGACATCACCCGCACGCCGTGCGCCTCGGCCGGGATCATCTTGCCGTCGCGCGGCTCCGGCATCTTCTCCAGCCCCATCATCATCGGGACATTCGGTCCGTAGATATCGGCATCGAGCAATCCGACGCGCGCCCCGGCTTGCGCCAGCGCAACAGCCAGATTGACGGCCACGGTCGTCTTGCCCACGCCGCCCTTGCCCGACGCCACCGCCACGGCGTTGCGTATCGGCAGCTCGTTCAGCGAGCGCGAGCGGCCGTCGGCCGGCACATTGGCGCTGGTGTGTACCTCTACGGCCGAGACGCCCGGCAGCCCGGCCACAGCCTGGCGCGCCTCACGCTCGATCTGACTGCGCAGCGGGCAGGCAGGGGTCGTCAACACGACGGTGAACGCCACTCGCCCGCCTTCGATGGCCAGGTCATGGATCATCCCCAGGCTGACCAGATCCTTGCCCAGCTCCGGTTCCTGGACTTTGCTCAGAGCGCCGAGCACGGCCTCGGCGGTGACGCCCGTAACTTGCTTACCCATTCAGCACCTCGACTTCCTCATCCAGCCTCAACAGACCGGCCGTCTCGCCGCCGGCAAAGTGCGCCGCGATCTCGGCGCAGGCGCCTTCGAACATCGACAACAGATCGGCATCTCTGCCGCGGTAGCGGCGGGCGGCCTGCTCGGCGCACAGCGTGCAGCCGCGCAGTGCCCGGTACGAATCGACGGTGCACGTCAGACAGCCGGCCAGGCGCACCATGAGCAGGGAAAAGGCCAGCACCTCGATTGATGCGTCCGCAGCGGCCATGATCCGATCGACGAGCAGCTGCCATTCCGGGCCGCGCACAGACCTCAGCCGCGGTAGCGCCCGCAGCGGGAAGATCAGGTCGGTGTCCTTGCCATACACGGTCTGGACTCCGCCGGGCGGCGGGCGCCTAGGCGCGAGCGGCCTTGGCCGCTTCTTTGGCGGCTCGGGCCGCCTCTTCCCGGGAATTGTTCGCCGGTCGGATGGCGGCGTAGTACGAAGCCGGTTTCAGCAGCTTGTCCATGTTGAAGATGTGGTGATCACGCCGATTGTACGAAGCCAGTTCGTAGTCGTGATCCATCTTGATCGCGTCGAACGGACAGTACTCGGCGCACAGGCCGCAGTTCATGCAGATATCGATATCGATGCTGAACTCGGCCGGCGTCGGGATCGGCCGCCCGGTCTGCGGGTCGTCCGTGCGTACGATCCAGATGCATTGCGGCGGGCAGACCTTGGCACAGATGCCGCACGACGTGCAGCGCACCTCGCGCTGGCCGTCCGCGACCTCATCGTAGACCAGGAAGGGCAGGAAGCGGAACTCCTCCGGCACGGGCAGCTTCTCTTCCGGGTACTGAACCGTGAACGCGCCGCGCGCCTTCGCACCCTGCCGCTCGGCCAGGGCCTTGTCGTTGTAATAGCGCTTCCCCAGCCAACGGATATCGTCCACATAGGTGTCGACGAACCGTCTCAGGGTGACGCCCAGACCCTTCAGAATGCCGGTTCCATACATCGCTCACTCCATCCCGACGGGCGGGGCCGCGCCGCACACTGATCTCAGCGGTCGACCTCGCCCAGGACAATATCGATCGATCCCAGGATGACCACACTGTCGGCGACCTTGTTGCCGCGGCACAGCTCGGACAGCGCGGTCAGGTTGATGTACGACGGCGCACGCACATGATAGCGCCACGGGTTCGGCTTGCCGTTCGAGACGACGTAGTATCCCAGCTCGCCCTTCGGTCCGTCCACTCGACCGTAGGCTTCACCGGCCGGGACCCGCACCGTGTACTGGGCCTTGCCCGTCTGGATCTCGCCGCCGGGGATGTCCTTGACGACTTGCTGGAGGATGCGCAAGCTTTGGCGCATCTCGTCCAGGCGGACCAGGTAGCGGTCGTACACGTCGCCGTTGTAGCGTACGGCAATATCGAAATCAAGCCGATCGTAGATCGAGTACGGATCCGCCTTGCGGATGTCGTATGGCACCCCCGAGGCGCGCAGCACCGGGCCGACTGCCGAGTAGGCGATGGCCTTCTCCGGAGGAAGCACACCGACGCCCACGCCGCGCGCGCGCACGATCTCGTTCTCGGTCAGGTAGCGGTCCAGCTCATCGGTCGAGCGCGGCAGGCGCTCGAACACCAGCTCGCGCACGCGCTCGAGCGTCCCCTCGGGCAGATCGCGGGCCACGCCCCCGAAGCGGAAGTAGTTGCACATCATGCGCGAGCCGGAGACCGCCTCGAAGATGTCGATGATCAGCTCGCGCTCGGCCAATGCGTACAGGACCGGCGTGAAGTAGGCGCCCAAATCGTTGAGCAGGAAGCCGATGGCGGCCAGATGATTGGAGAGCCGCGTCAGCTCGGCCATCATCACGCGAATGTACTCGGCGCGTTCCGGCGGCTTGATCCCCATCAGCTTTTCGACCGCCAGGGCGTAGCCGAAGTTGTTGCTCATCGACGAGAAGTAGTCCAGTCGATCGGTGAAGGGCATGTTCATCAGGAAGGTGTTGCGCTCCCCGATCTTCTCGTGATTGCGGTGCAGATAACCCATCACCGGCTTCAGCCCGGTGATGGTCTCCCCATCCAGGCTGACCACCATGCGGAACACACCGTGGGTCGACGGATGCTGCGGCCCAAGGTTGACGACGACCTGATCCGTCTCCAGATTGTGTCCGTTGCCGTTCCCGACGTCGACCTTGCCCATCCCGGCATACACGGCTGCATCGCCTTCAGGGACCCAACCGTCGATGCTGAATTCGGGCGGGAACTGCACGTTGTGGTGGTAGGGGACCTTGTCCTCGATGCGGTAGACGTGCCCATCCGGCCAGCGGTTCTTATAGGGCTTCCCCTCTTCCTCGAAGTATGCCTCGCGCCAATCCTTGCGCAGCGGGTGTCCGTGGAAGCCTTCCCAGGTCAGCACGCGGCGCAGGTCGGGGTGCCCCTCGAAGCGGATGCCGAGCAGGTCCCACGCTTCTCGTTCCTGAAGATCCACGCCGGGGTAGACCGAATACAGACTGGGGACACGGGCGTCGTCGCGCGGGACTTGGACCTTGTAGGCCAGCACCGGGCCGCCGGAGGTGCGAAAGGCGTGGTAGACGACCTCCATCTTGCCCTCGGGCAGGTAGTCGACGCCTGTCACCGAGGTCAGGAAGTCGTAGCCGGCCTCGTCCCGCAGCGCCGTGGCGAAGGACACCAGGCGCTCCGGGCGCACGATGTAGCCGGCGTAGCCGGGACGCGCGTCGGGCTGCACGGCATCGCCGAACGCGGCCGCAACCTCCTCGGCGCTCTTCACTGCGATCTTGTCAGTCATCGTCACCTTGACCTTCGGGGCGTGCGCCCGTGATCAGGCTTCACCGGTCACAGCTGGGGCCGGAACGGGCGGTTGCGGCCGCGGTGGATTGCGCGGATCGATCAGATCCGGGCCCAGGATCGGGATCGGGATCGCTTCGGAGGTCTGCTTGCGATACCAGCGCACCTGCCTCAGCGATTCAGATTCGACTTTCTTCTGGACGGTGATCAGGCCGTGCAAGAGGGCCTGCGGCGTCGGAGGACAGCCGGGCACGTAGACATCGACGGGCACGAACTGATCGATGCCGGAGACAACGGAGTACCCCTCTTTGAAGGGTCCGCCGCCCGAAGCGCAGGCCCCCATGGCCAGGACGTACTTCGGCTCGGGCATCTGGTTGTACAGACGGACGATCTGGGGCAGCATCTTCTTGGTCACGGTGCCGGACACGATCATCAAGTCCGTCTGCCTCGGGCTGGGCCGCATGATCTCCATCCCGAAGCGGGCCAGGTCGAATCGGCTGGCGGCCGTGCAGACCATCTCGATCGCGCAGCATGCCAGCCCGAAGAGCATCGGCCAGACCGATGACCGGCGGCCCCAGTTGTAGATGCGGTCCAGCGTGGTGACAGCCACCTGTCCGCGCAGTTCTGCGGGAATGTCGTATCCGGGGCTGTTGAACTCGCCCGACTCGTTCTCACTCATCGACGGGAGACCTCCTCTTCAGCCCGTGGCGACCCGAAGACCGCACTCCGGCACGGTCGCCGACGCTATTCGCGAAGGAGGGCCCTGGCGGCAAGGCGCCTGCAGGCCCCCGACCCGGAGATTATACTTCCCGGGACCGGGGAGTCAAGGAAAGCAGCTATCCCGCTGATTCCTCCCCGGCCATTCGCAGGCAGGCTCGTTACTGGGCGCGGCCTGGCGCCCAACCGAACAGCCGCCACGCCCCGGCTGAGCCCTTCACGGGGACGGTGGAGAGTGCAGCGGCTCCCTATCCAGGCATGGCGGTTTTTTCGCCAAGGCGCCCGACGATCCGCCCCTCCCGCCGACGAACAACACCTTGACGCCGACGCCTGTCCCTGATAGACTCGGTCCGATTAGATCAGGCGATGGGAGGAGGCCGGTATGACCCTTAGCGACACCATGACCACCGGGGTGGTCTCGATCAGCGACAGCGCTCTGGCGCGTGTGCGCAAGCTCCTGGTCGAGCGGAATCTGCCCGACCACGCCCTGCGTGTATTCGTTTCCGGGGGAGGCTGCCGGGGAATGCAGTACGGCATGGCCCTGGAAGGCAGCCCGCGCCCCGACGACCAGCGCATCAGCTTCGGCGACGTCACCGTCGTGATCGATCCCGCCTCGATCGAGCATCTCAGCGGCGCTTTGATCGACTACGTGGATGACCTGATGGGCGGCGGCTTCAAGATCGAGAACCCAAACGCCAAGAGCACCTGCGGCTGCGGGCAGTCTTTCAAGAGCAAGGACGGGCAGAGCGGCACGCCGGAGAGCTGCTGTCACTGACAAGCAGCGGTCTCCACGAGAGACCGAGATGCCCCTCGGATACCCTCGCTTGTTCACACGGGAGGAGGCCAACAGCCTCCTCCCTTCGCTTGAACCTCTGGTCGACGAGATGGTCGAATTGCACGCCCGCATCCTGGCGGCCCAGCCCGCGCTGGCGCCTGTCCTGGAGAAGGCGCTCGGCAATGGCGGGAGTCAGATCGCAGCCGAAGTCCTGCCCGACCTCCGGCGCCTCCGCAAGTGCGTCGAGGCCATCAACGAGCATGGCGTATTGGTGAAGGACCTGGGCGCCGGCCTGCTCGACTTCCCCGCCTCGCGCGAAGGTCAACTGATCTTCCTGTGCTGGCGCATGGGCGAGTCGCGGGTGGCCTTCTGGCACACGCCTGAGGGTGGGTTCGGCGGACGTCAGCCGCTCTGAGGCGTCAGCGTCCCCGCAGGAAGGCGAATAGAGTCCCGAAGCCGCCGAGCAGCACCAGGCCGAGGATGGCCAAGATCGGAGGGAAACCGCCCCCGCTTCCGCTTCCGTCCCCTGGCAGGGTGGGCACAAGCAGCGGAGGGGCCGGCGTGAAGGTCGGCAGGCGCGTCGCGGGAAGCTGTCCCAGGCTGGGGAACTGCGCCGCCAGCGTGGGATCGATCGTGGCGGTCGCCCGGATGGTCGGTGTCGGCGGCGGCTCGGAGATCGGCAGCAATCCCGGAGCCGCTTCGAGCGTCACGTTGAAGGCATACACCCAGCCCACGCTGCCGGCGACCCCGGGGTAGCTGATCTGGATCCAGTCTCCCCCCGGCGAGCGGCCGATGGCCGGGACCCGTTGCCCCGCCAGCAGCACCCCGATGCGGTCGTAGTCAGTCCCCGGGCCGGCGCGAACATTCACCTGCTCGACAGCGATGACCGTCGGGCCGGTCGGCGTGCCGGTCACGGTGGCGAGCTGCGGTGTGGTCTGCAGGTACACGGGCGCTTCGGCGCTGTCGGCGGACCAGCCCGCCAGCGACAGGCCTATCAGCCCAATGGCGATCAAGGGCAGACGTCGCATGTCGGTAGGCTACCTCGGATTGCCGAGCGATGGACGGCGGATTATACTACGCTGACCGCACGCCCTCAGGCGGCCGGGAGACAAGACCAGATGGACCAGCGGACATACCACGGGGAGTTGAACGCTCTCGACATCGCCCAGGCGCTGATCGCCGAGTTCGACCACGGGAATCTGCGCGCCCAGGGCATCCGCGGCGAAGACTCGATCATCGTGCAGATCGCCAGCCGCGAGATGCGCGCCTCGGGCGGAGAGACGGCGGTCACCGTTCACCTCTCTCCGGTGGAGGACGGCGTCCTGGTCAAGGTCGGCCAGCAGCAGTGGCTGGGCGTGGCAGCCAGCCTGGGGATGACGGCGCTGGCGGCCTTGAAGAATCCGCTCTCGTTGCTCGGGCGCCTGGACGACGTCGCCCAGGACATCCTCTCGCTGCAGATCACCGAACGCGTCTGGCAATCCATCGACCGCCTGGCGCAGGCGCACGGCGCCTCGCAGGAGATCTCCGAGCGCCTGCGGCGGCTGGTCTGCCCGTACTGCCTCACCGCCAACAGCGTCGGTGCGCCGCACTGCCTCGCCTGCGGTGCGCCGCTTGGCCTGCAGCAGCCGGTCGGCTGCGCAAAGTGCGGCTTCGTGGTCCCGGCGGGCGCCGTCAGATGCCCACAGTGCGGTGCCGCCATCGCCAGGGCTTAGTCCACACCTCGGGACGCCGGCGCTCGGGTATCGGGAATCGCAGCGGGGTGTGGATTTTGCCCACACCCCGCCTTGATTCTCTGTGCGTGGACGCGCTCGCCGGCTAGGCTGCTACCGCTTCCGCTCGAGCCAGTTCCGCTCCCCGGGCCATCGCCCGGCCGTTCGGTTCGAGCAGCGACCGCTTGCGCTCCGGTAGGTGAGCCCGCAGCGACTCCAGGACCGCCGCGTGCGTCAGGACCGGCAGGCGCTCCAGGAGGGCGCCGAGCAGGATGATATTGGCCATGCGCCGATCGCCGATGGCCTCGGCCTCTTCGACGGCCGGGATCACCACGCTGACGATATCACGCCGCTGCACCGGCCGGTCCACGAGCGAGCCGTTGACGATCAACACGCCGCCGGCGCTGACCAGCGGCTCGTACTTCTCCAGCGAGGGCAGATTCATCACGATCGCGCCGCGCGGATTGCGGACCACCGGCGAGCCGATCTCATCGTCGCTGATGATCACCGTGCAGTTGGCTGTTCCGCCGCGCATTTCCGGGCCGTAGGACGGGATCCAGGTCACCTGGTGACCGGCGTCGAGCGCGGCGTAGGCCAGAAGCTCGCCGGCGAAAAGGACGCCCTGCCCACCGAAGCCGGCGATGATGATTTCTGTCTGCATCCGCTACTCCTGCCCGGCCGCTACTGCCGGATGGACCTTGTAGTCGCCGAGCGGAAAGGCCGGGATCATGTGTTCCTTGATCCACTCCAGCGCCTTGTCCGCGGGGATGCCCCAGTTGGTCGGGCAGCTGGAGAGCAGCTCGACCATCGAGAACCCCAGACCCATGCGCTGGACCTCAAAGGCCTGACGCAGCGCCTTCTTGGCCTTGCGGATGTTGGGCACGTCGTGCAGGCTGCGGCGGACGACGAAGGCCGCGCCGTCAAGCTGCGAGATGACCTCGCACACGCGGATCGGAAAGCCGTGAACTTCCACGTCCCGGCCGTTGGGCGTCGAGGTGGTGCGCTGGCCGGGCAGCGTCGTCGGCGCCATCTGGCCGCTGGTCATCCCGTAAATGGCGTTGTTGATGAAGATGGTGGTGATGTTCTCGCCGCGGGCCGCGGCGTGCACGATCTCGGCCGTTCCGATGGCAGCCAGGTCGCCGTCGCCCTGATAGGTGAAGACGATCTTGCCCGGGCTGACGCGTTTC
>DAIRVC010000041.1:0-17844 GCA_036803025.1 Anaerolineales bacterium | reverse complement strand
TCTCAAGGAGGGCGATGAGGTGGCTGTCTTCCCGCCGGTCAGCGGAGGCGCCCCAGCCGGCGGCGCGACCATCGTGGATGTGACTGAGGCGGAGCTCGACCTCAACGCGCTCCTGCAGCGGCTTGTGCTCCCAACCACCGGAGCGGCGTGTGTCTTCAGCGGCGTGGTGCGGGCACACACACAACGCGGCGCGGCCCACGACACGGATCACCTCGAGTATCAGGCCTACCAGCCGATGGCGCAGGAGATGATGCAGCGCGTCGCCGACGAGATACGCGCGCGCTGGCCGACGGTCGAAGGCATCGCCCTTGTCCAGCGCATCGGCCGACTCGAGCCGGGGACTCCGACGGTCATGATCGCCTGCACTGCCGCACATCGCGACACCGGCGTGTTCGAGGCGGCCCGCTACGGGATCGATCGCCTGAAGGAGATCGTCCCGGTGTGGAAGAAGGAAGTCGGGCCGAACGGTGAGTCGTGGGTGGAGGGCGACTATCACCCTGATCGGGAGGCCGGCGGAGGATGAGCGCGGGCGGGACCTCGCTGTTCCGCTGCGCCAATTGCGGCAGGCCGGCTCCGACTGAAGGCTTCCCCTACCGTTGCCCGGCCTGCACCGGGCACTTCGATCTGGCCGCCTTCGACTATGCCCCTCCGGACCCCGGTGCCGGGCGGCGCGGCTTGGCCCGCTGGGCTGCAATGCTCCCGCTCCCGCGTCAGGCGGACCTGGTCAGCCTTGGGGAGGGCAGCACCCCGCTGATCGCGGTCGACTGCAACGGCATCGAAGTCCTGCTCAAATGCGAGCATCTCAATCCGACCGGGTCGTTCAAGGACCGCGGCGCGGCCGTCCTCGTCAGCGCGCTGCGTGCGGCGGGGGTCTCAGCCGCCGTCGAGGACTCGTCCGGGAACGCCGGGGCGGCCTTCGCCGCCTATTCCGCCCGCGCCGGGATCAGCGCCACGGTCTACGTTCCGGCCGGTGCCGCCGGCCCGAAGCGTGCGCAGATCCAGGCCTACGGCGCGAAAGTGGTCGCTGTGCCCGGGCCCCGCTCGAACGCCACTCAGGCCGCGCTGAAGGCCGTGGCACAAGGCGCGGTCTACGCCAGTCACGCCCACCACCCGCACTGCCTGGCCGGCGTGGCGACGATCGCGCTAGAGCTCTGGGAGGAGTTGGGCGAGGCGCCGGGGTCGATCGTCGCACCGGCGGGACAGGGCTCGATCCTGCTCGGCTTGTCCCTCGGGTTCGAGGCGCTGGTGCGGTCGGGGAAGGCTGATCGGCTCCCGCGTCTCGTCGGGGTCCAGGCCCAGGCGTGCGCGCCGCTTTGGGCAGCCCATCACGGCGGCCCGACCGCCCTGGCCTGGATCCAGGAGCAGGAGACGCTGGCGGAGGGGATCCGCATCCTGCGCCCTGTCCGTGGGGACGCAGTCCTGGGGGCCGTGTCGAAATCTGGCGGGACCATCGTAGCCGTGTCGGAAGACGAGATCCGGCGCGGCCTCGGTGAGCTGGCGCGTCGTGCTTTTCTGGTCGAGCCGACCTCAGCGGTCGTCTGGCCGGCACTGAGCGCATTGGCCGCCACGCTGCCGGGGCCGATCGTGGCCATCCTGACCGGCAGCGGCTTCAAGACCTCCGCCCCGCTGAGCGCCTGAGGCCAATCCTCGCCTGCGGGGTTCTACCGTCTGAGGTTCGATTTCCATGAGGGAGGACGATCGGGGATGAGCAGGCGCGTGGTGGTCACAGGGATGGGGACAGTCAACCCACTCGGCCTCTCGGTCGCCGAGACCTGGGCGCAAGTCCAAGCCGGCGTGTCCGGCGTGGGACCGATCAGCCTGTGCGACACATCCGACCTTCAGGTCCACGTCGGCTGCGAGGTCAAGGGTTTCGACCCGGAGCGCTACATGGACGCCCGCGAAGCGCGCCGTCGGGACCGCTTCGAGCAGTTCGCCAGCGCCGCGGCGCAAGAGGCGCTGGCCCAGTCCGGACTCGAGTTTTCGCCCGCCCGGGCGGGCCGCGTGGCCGTGATCGTCTCATCGGCGGTCGGCGGAATTCGAACGATTCAGGATGCGATTCTGGTGATGCATGAGCAGGGCCCGCGCCGTGTCAATCCATTTGCGATCCCGATGTGGATGTCGAACGGGGCCTCGGGTCTGATCGCCATCGATATCGGGGCCAAGGGCCCGTGCTTCTCGGTGGCGTCGGCCTGCGCGGCCGGCGCGGATGGCATCGGCCAGGCCTCACTGCTGATCAAGGCCGGGGTGGTCGACGCTGCCCTGGCCGGCGGGAGCGAATCGACCATCACTCGTATTGGCCTGGCCACATTCGATCGGATGGGCGCTCTCTCACGGCGCAACGACTCTCCCCAGAGCATCCCGGCCCCGTTCGACGCCAACCGGGACGGCCTGGTGATGGGGGAGGGGGCGGCGGTTGTAGTCCTCGAAGCGCTGGAGAACGCGCGCGCGCGGGGGGCGCACATCCTGGCCGAGTTGGCCGGATACGCCGCCACAGCCGACGCGTTCCACGTGACCGCCCCGGCCGAAGACGGCGCCGGCGGCGCAGCCGCGATCGCGGCCGCGCTTGAGCAGGCCGGCCTGACGCCTCAGGAAGTGGACTATGTCAACGCCCACGGCACCGGCACGGCCCTGAACGATCTGGCCGAGACGCGTGCCCTTAAGGCCGCCCTGGGGGAGCATGCCTACCGTGTCGCGATCTCGTCGACCAAGTCGATGACCGGCCATATGATGGGCGCCACCGGGGCATTGGAGGCGATCTTCTGCGTCCTGGCCATCCGCGACGGGATCATCCCTCCCACGCTGCATCTGCGGACCCCCGATCCGGCCTGTGACCTGGACTACGTCCCCGACCGGGCGCGCCGGCTGCCTGTCCGCGCCGCCATCAGCAACGCCTTCGGGTTTGGCGGGCACAACGCCGTGTTGGCGTTCCGGGCCTTCTCCGATTAGAATCTCCGGCCATCGACCCATCGTGGCAGAACTGGTGGGACGCGGCAAACTCAGGCCGTCTGGGTTGACGGCGTCCCCCAAGTTCCAGGGAGAACCCATGCGGACACCAGACGAGTTCGCCCGTCTGGCAGGCCTGGTCTTCCGCGACCAGGGACTGCTGCGGCGTGCGTTGACGCACCGCTCCTATCTAAACGAGCACTCGGAGGTGCTTGAGGACAACGAGCGACTGGAATTCCTGGGCGACGCAGCGCTGGACTTCCTGACCGGGGCCTGGCTCTACAATCGGTTTCCGGAGATGGACGAGGGCCAGCTCACCCGGCTGCGTTCGTCCTTGGTGCGGACCGAGCAATTGGCAGCCTTCGCCGCCGAAATCGGCCTGGGGGAGGCGCTCCTGCTCGGGCGCGGCGAGGAGGCCTCCGGGGGACGGGAGCGGCCGGCCCTGCTTTGCGGCGGTTTCGAGGCGCTTATCGGTGCTTTGTATCTGGATGCGGGCATCACGGCGGTGCTGCAGTTCATGGAGCCGAGGCTCGAGTCGGGCGTCGAGATCGTACTGGAAGATGAAACGCTGCTGGACGCGCGCAGCCTGCTCCAGGTCTGGGCGCAGGCTGAGCTGGGGGAGACTCCGCGCTACCGGACGGTCGACAGCCGCGGCCCCGACCATGCCCGCGAGTTCCTGGTCGAGGTCACCGTGGGCAACACCTTGAACGGGCGCGGCGCCGGGCGCAGCAAACAGGCCGCCGCACAACGAGCCGCCGCCGACGCGCTGCAGAACGCCGGCCGAGATCTACCAGGCAGAGTGGACGGGTGAGACAAACCGCGGCACGTGGCCATCATTTGAAGAGCCTTGAACTGCAGGGCTACAAGACCTTCGCCAGCCGAAATCTGTTCGAGTTCGGCCAGAAGATCACGGCGATCGTCGGCCCGAACGGGTCGGGGAAATCGAATATCGCCGACGCCATCCGCTGGGTGCTGGGCGAGCAGTCCTACGCGCTGCTACGCGGCAAGAAGACCGAGGACATGATCTTTGCCGGCTCGGAGTCGCGGCCGCGCGCCAGCATGGCCGCCGCCACCATCACCTTCGACAACAGCGACGGCTGGCTGCCGATCGAATTCTCCGAGGTCACCATCAGCCGGCGCGCCTACCGCGACGGCGAGAACGAATACCTGCTCAACGGGCACAAGGTCCGACTGCGCGAGGTGGTAGAACTGCTGGCTGAGGTCGGCCTGGCCCAGCGCACGTACACGGTCATCGGCCAGGGTCTGGTCGACGCGGCCCTGTCGCTCAAGGCCGAGGAGCGCCGGCGGCTGTTCGAGGAGGCGGCCGGGATCGGGCTGTATCGCAGCCGCCGCGAGGAAGCGCTGCGTCGGCTGGAGGCGACCAGGCATAACCTGGAGCGGGTGCACGACATCGTCGCCGAACTCCGACCGCGGCTGCGCAGCCTGGAGCGCCAGGCCGAACGCGCACGCAACTACGATCAAGTCAAGACTGATCTGGAGACGGCCCTCAAGACCTGGTACGGGCACCATTGGCACCGGATGCTGCGCGTGGTGGCCGAAACTCGCGCCCAGGCCGAGCTGCAGACTGGCGCGCGGGAGCGGCTGCGGGAAGTTCTGGAGGCCTCCGAGCAGCAGCTTGCCGAAACGCGCACCCGCATCGACGGGCTGCGCGCCCGTCTGCATCAGCTATCCCAGGAGTCGACCGGAAAGTACGGCGAGCGGGAGGCCCTGGGGACGCGGGTGGCCGTGGCGCAAGAGCGGCTGCGCTGGTTGCAGCAACGCGAGTCCGAGCTGAAGGAGAGGCTGTTGCTCGCCGACGCGGAACGGGTGGGCGTGGCCGAGCGACTGGAGCTCGCCCGGCAGGAGTCGGCCGCCCGCGCCGAGGCTCTGGCTGCGGCGGAGGCTTTTCAGCGTGCCATTACCGAAGGTGGGGCGGATCCTGCCAGCCACCTGCAGGCGATGGAAAACCGCCTGTCCGAGTCAAGCCGGGCGCTGGAGGCGCTGGTGGCGCAAGGTGCCGCAGCCGCTGCCCGGCAAGCCCAGCTGCAGGCGCGGCGTCAGATGCTCGAGTCCCGACGTCTCGCGACCGCCGAGGCGCTGGAGGCCGCGCTGGCCGAGGCCCGCCAACGCCAGGCCGAGGCCGATCCGGCACGGCTGGCGCTGACGAAGGCCGCAGCGCTGGCCGGACAGGCCGCGGACGCGGAGTTGGCGGCGGGGCAGGCCTGGTCGCTTGCCGAACAGAAACGGCTGGCCGCGGAGAGAACACTGAGCGACGGCCGGGTCCGCCAGGCGCGCTTGCAGGCTCGTCTGGAGAGCCTGACCGCGCAGGTCAAGGCCGAGGCGGAGAACGCCGCCCGGCTGGAGGAAGCTGCCCGCGCGGGGCGCCTGACAGGCTGGTTCGGCCCTGTGCGCGACCAGCTCCGCATCTCGCCCGAGGCAGAGACAGCGGTCCTGGCTGCGTTGGGAGAGTTCGCCGCTGGGTCGGCCCTATCCACCCCCGAGGATGTCCTCACGGCGCTGGAGTGGGCGGAAGCCGAACAGGCGGGCGCCGATTGGGCCTTGACGCCCGTGACGGGACTGCGCGCCGAACCTCTGCTCGCTCCCCCGCAGGATGCCGGTTGCTTGGGAAACGCGGCCGATCTGGTCGAGGCGCCCGAGGCGTGGAGGCCCGTGGTTCGGCTGCTCCTGGGACGCACGCTGGTCGCGGCCGACCGTGCGGCCGCCCGGCGGCTGCTGCCCCTGGTGCCCGCGGATGCCCGGGTGGTGACTCGGGCGGGGGAGGTGTTCTACCCCGGCGGGCAGGTCCGCACGGGCCGCACGCGGCGCGCTCCAGCGGATCCGCAGCGCCGCTGGACGGAGGCCGATCGAGAGGCGGCGCAGTGCAAGGTCGAGGTCGAGCGCCTGGAGGCGCTTCACGCCTCTGCGGTCCGCGAGGCGGACCAGGCTCGCCTGGCGGCGGATCAGGCGGCCAAAGTGCGACAGGTCCAGGCTGAGGCCGAACGGCAATCCGCCCGAACGGCCGAGGCCACCGACCGGGCGGCGCAGGAAACCCGCCAGCGTGTGGAGTTCCTTCGCCAACGGATGGAGGAGGCTGAGAAGGATCTGGCCGATCTCGATCTGGAAAACTCGAGTCTGGATTCCGAGCAGCTCGCCTCGCAGACGGAACGGCAGCGATTGGAGACGGAGGTCCGCATCGCCAGCGAGGCGGTGCGCGCCTCCGGGCAAGGCGATCTCGCCGCGCGATCCCGACAGGCGATGGACCGTCTGGAGGCGACTCGCCAGGCGGTCGAGGACGCCCGCGGCCGCGAGGCCGAGTTGGCCGAACGCCTGAGTGCGATTTCGGCCGAGATCGACTCACGCCGCGAGCGGCTGTCGGCGTTGGCTGCCGAGCAGGCCGGGCTGATACAAGGGGCCTCCGAGGCCGAGCAAGCGTTGCAGGCCGTCGACGCGGCCCTGACACGGGTCGGCGAGCAGACCCAGCCGGCCGAGGCGGAGCTGGCTGAGGCCGAAGCGGAACGGACGCGGCTGGAGGCCGCCGAACGGAAGGCGCGCGCGGAAATGCAGGAAGAAGAGCGCCGTCACTCACAAAGCCAGATCGAGCTCGCCCGCCGACAGGAGGAGTTGAACAGCCTCAAACGCCGCATCGAAGATGATTTCGGCCTGGTGGCCTTCGACTTCGACGAGAACACGACCGTCCAGACGCCGCTGCCGTTCGAAGGGTTGGTGGAGAGACTGCCGGTCGTCGAAGCCCTGCCGCTGGAGGTCGAGTCACAGGTCGAGCGGTTGCGCGTGCAGCTGCGCAGGATGGGCGCGATCAACCCGGAGGCGCAGCGCGAATTTGTGGAGGTGCGTGAGCGTGTCGAGTTCATGACCTCCCAGATGGATGACCTGCGCCAAGCGGAAAACAAGCTCCAGCAAGTCATCGCCGAGCTGGACGATCTCATGGAGCAGGAGTTCCGCAAGACCTTCGATGCGGTGGCGGTGGGTTTCCGGGAGACTTTCACGCGCTTGTTCGGTGGTGGGGTGGCGCGGCTTCACCTCACCGATCCCGGTGACCTGACGAATACCGGTATCGACATCGAGGCTCGGCTCCCCGGCCGGCGCGAGCAGGGGCTTTCGATGCTTTCCGGCGGCGAGCGCAGTCTCACCGCCTGCGCGCTGGTCTTCTCACTGCTCAAGGTCTCCCCAACGCCGCTGTGCGTCCTGGATGAGGTCGATGCGATGCTGGATGAGGCCAATGTGGCCCGCTTCCGCGAGATGCTACAGGAGCTCAGCCAGGAGACGCAGTTCATCATCATCACGCACAACCGCGAGACGGTCCAGGCGGCTCAGGTGGTCTATGGCATCAGCATGGGGCCCGACTCGGCCAGCACGGTGATCAGCCTGAAGCTGGAAGACGCTGCGGCGGCCGTCGCCGAGCACTGAGACAACCCCCTCTCTGCCTGCGCTCCGATCCCCGCCTCCCGCATGGGATCCACCCTGCCGGGCGTTGTCCGGTACGAACATTTGTGCTATACTTCAAGGTGTGGACGCCGGAGAGAAGCTGCAGCTTGCGTGTACTTCCGCCGGGTTCGAAGTGGCCGAGGGGCCGACAATGCCGGCAGGTCCGCGCCAACGTGGCGGGTATACGCTGAAGCAGCTGCGTCGACGCTTCGGTCCGAGTGGCCTGCCTTCCGCCGTCGTCGTCGACGGCCGGTCGATCCCCATTGAATTGGCCGTTATGCCCGGCGGGCGGCGCATCCCGCTGCTCAAGACCATGCTCACGACAGCCTGCGAACGGGATTGCCTGTACTGCCCCTTTCGGGCCGGGAGGGACGCTCGCCGGGTGACCTTCAGGCCGCAGGAGTTGGCCCAGGTCTTCGACAGAGTCTACCAGCGCGGTCTGGTCGATGGCCTGTTCCTGACGACAGGCATGTTCGGCGGTGGGCCGAACACGCAGAATCGGCTGTTGGACACGGCCGAGATACTGCGTGGGCGAATGGCTTACCAGGGCTACCTGCATCTCAAGATCGTGCCCGGTGCAGAGCGGGCCCAGGTGGAGAGAGCGCTGGCGCTGGCCGATCGAGTCAGCGTCAATCTCGAAGCGCCGAATCCGGAGCGGCTGGCAGCGCTCGCGCCGCACAAGAACTTCGCTGATGAGCTCCTTGCACCCCTGCGCTGGATCGACCAGGTGCGGCGTGAGCGGCCGCCGCACGAGGGTTGGCGCGGCCGCTGGCCATCCAGCACCACGCAGTATGTAGTCGGCGCCGCGGCCGAGACGGACATCGAGCTCCTCCAGACCACGGCCTGGCTGCTTCGCACGCTCCAGGTGAGGCGGTCGTACTTCATGGCCTTCGACCCCGTGCCGGGGACGCCGCTCGAATCGCAGCCGGCAGAGGAGCCCCGGCGAGAGCAGCGGCTCTATCAGGCCTTCTACCTTCTGCGGGATTACGGGTTCGACCTCGAGGATCTGAGCTTCGGCGCGAACGGTCGTCTGCCGCTGGAGCGCGATCCGAAACTGGCCTATGCACAGGAGAGCCTGGCCGGGCGGCCGATCGAGGTCAATCGTGCCGATCGGTCCGACCTGCTGCGCGTGCCGGGCATCGGCCCGCGCGGCGCCGAGGCCATCCTGCGCGCCCGCCGCCTGGGATGCCTGCCTCGCGATCTCAGTGACCTGCGTCGCTTGGGGATCATCGGGGAGCGGGCGGCGCCATACATCACCCTGAGCGGCCGCGCACCGGAACACCAGCAACCGCTTCTGTAGAGGGTCAGGCGCGGCTGCCTCCGGCCGGAATAGCCCGGCGAACAAGCGCGGGACCTCGGTGGCTGGACCGAGGCTGAAGCGTTGACAAAACGCACAGACCAGTTAGAATTGCCTTACTTGCCGAAGTGGCGGAATTGGCAGACGCGCTGCGTTCAGGGCGCAGTGAGCGCAAGCTCGTGTGGGTTCAAATCCCACCTTCGGCACCAGAAGCCCCGTTCGCGGGGCTTTCGATTCGACGGAAGTCGTCGGCAGTGTGGAGGGCGGGGCTGGCGCGCGGCTTGAAGGCGCCAGCCGCGCCTGGGAGTGGTCTGGCTTGGCGAACAATCCCCTGAATCTCGGCCTGCGGTTCGTCCTGGAGATCGCGGGCCTGGTCTGCCTCGGGATGTGGGGCTGGTCGGCCGCCCGGGGGGTGCTGCACCCGCTGCTGGCCATCGGGGTTCCACTGATGGCCGCGGCCATGTGGGGCACCTTCCGCGTTCCGGATGACCCCGGCCGTGGGCCTGTCGCAGTCCCCGGTGCGGTTCGGCTCCTGATCGAAGCAGCCTACTTCGTCGGTGCGGTATTGGCCGCGGGCGCGGCGGTGTCCACCACGGCCAGCCTCCTCTTCGCTGTCGTGGTTGCGCTGCACTACCTCCTCTCGTACGATCGGGTCATCAGCCTCCTGCGCCGCTGATCGGAAAGGGGGAGAAAGGCAGGGCAGGCCGCCTTGCCAGTTCCCAAGGACTTGGGTAAGCTGAAGACGCCATGGATCCCGAGCCTGCCAAGCCTGTCATTGGTCCTCGCCTCTGGGTGGCGCTGGCGGTGGTCGCCGGGCTCCTGATCCTGGGCGACTTGAACCGGCGCATGTCGAGTGCTGTTCGCCTGGAGCAGCAGGCGGCGCAGGCCGGGACGCAAGTGGTCGCCCTGCGTACGGTGAATGCGAGGCTGGCGACGCAGCTGGCCGCGGCGACCAGTGAAGTGCTTGTGGAAGAGTGGGCGCGTCGCGAGGTCAAGATGATGCGTCCCGGCGATCATCTGGTGATCCCGATTCCGCCGCCGGGGCAAACGATTGTCCCGGCCTCCAGTGCGACTCCGATGGCGCCGCTGCCCGGCCCGTGGGAGATCTGGCGGGCGTTGCTCCTCGGGCAGTAAAGGTCAGGAATGGCGGACGGCCGGGAGTCGGTGGCAGGCGCCGGCCTGACTGCATCCGCGCATCGCCCGGCTGCGCATAGCCAGTGTCTCTACCCCATCCCCTCAGCGAAGCACTCCGTCCTTATCCCGCCACCACCGGCCGACCGCCCGGTCGGGTGGCGCGCGGCACGGGTCCCCTCGCGACTGGGAGAGGCGGCGTGCTTGCACTTTCACCGGAAACGAGTATCCTAGCCCTGGGGGTAGTGGCAGATTAACGGTCCGACGAGGTGAAGGGAATGGGCTCCGAGGATGGGCTTCGGGGGGGCCATTTTGGGCAAGGCCCGCCGCCGATGGACGAGTCGTGGTGGGCGGCAGTCCTGAAGGAAGACGAGGCCGAGCATCATTCAGCCCGGCCCAGGCATGGGGGATATAGCGGCGAGGAAAACGGGCCGCTGGGGACCCCGGAGGATTGGACCTGGGCGCGGCAGCTGTACGAGGCCGACGACACCGTAGAGCTCCTCGTTATCGGATTCAATCGAGGCGGCCTGCTAGTCGAAGCCCGCAATCTGCGTGGCTTCGTTCCGGTTTCCCACTTGGTCGGTCTCGATCCGGCCGCATCCGAGGCCGAACGCGGCGCGCAGATGGCCGCGCTGGTCGGCACCCGCATGCTCCTCAAGGTCATCGAATACGACCCCGAGCGCGGCCGAATCGTGTTCTCCCAGCGGGCGGCCTTGGCCGGCCCCGGCCGACGTGCCGAGCTGCTTAACCGCCTTCAGGCGGGAGAGCGGCTGCACGGCGACGTCACCAATGTGACGCGCTTCGGGGTCTTCGTCGACCTGGGTGGCGTTGAGGGGCTGGTGCACGTCTCCGAGCTCTCGTGGAGCCGGGTGCGCCATCCCTCGGACGTGACCTGCTGCGGCCAGTCGCTGGATGTCGTCGTCCTCTCCGTCGACCGCGAACTGGGGCGGGTGGCGCTGAGCGTGAAGAAGCTCCTGCCCGATCCCTGGGCGACGGTCGAGGAGCGCTTCCAGGTCGGGCAGATCGTCGAAGGCGTGGTCACCAACGTCGTCAAGTTCGGCGCATTCGTCTGCGTCGGTGAGGGCCTGGAAGGCTTGATCCACGTTTCCGAGCTGGGGGATGGCAGTTTCCTGCACCCGCGCAGCGTCGTACGCGAGGGTGAGCCGGTCCGGGCGCGCATCATCCATATCGACGGCGCCTCCCGCCGGCTGGGCCTGAGCCTGCGCGAGGTGCCTCAGCGCCCGACGGAGGCGGGGGCAACTGCCCCGCAGCCGCAAGCTGTGACGACCTCCTGACAGGCGTCGGCCGGGGAGGCATGGCGCCGGGCGCTCGGATTCTGCGCCCGGCCTTCGTTTTGGAAGGGCAGATGGCGAGCGACAAGGACGGACGGCGCGCCAAGCAGGAGGCGGCGGGCGCAACCGGCAGCCCCGTTTGGGTGTTGCTGGAGAAGCTCGTCGGCTATGTCGACGATCTGGGCGCCATCCTGCTCGGGGCCGCCGCGCTCCTGACCGCCCTGGCCCTGCTTGGGCTCACGCGCGGCGCGTTGACCGATGCCTGGTCGGGCCTGCTCAGCCGTTGGATGGGGTGGGGCGTGGTGGTGGTCCCGCTGACCCTGGCCGCCGGGGCCGTCCTGCTGGTGTTCCGCCGTCAGGGCCGTCCGGTCGAAATCCCCTGGACCCGCATCATCGCCTTCGAGGTCGCTCTGGCCGCGGCGCTGGCGCTGCTATCCGTCCTGGATGGGATGTCGCTGCCGCGCGCCGAAGCCGGCGAGGGCGGCGGTCTGATCGGCTGGGGCTTGGCGACGCTGTTGCGCAGTCTGGCCGGGAGCTGGGGCAGGGTGCTGATCCTGGTGGCGGCCATCGGCGGCTTCGGATGGCTGGCGCTGCGCGGCGCCGGGGAACGGCTTGGCGCCTGGCGCCAGGCGCGCGCCGAGGATCGCCGCAGGGAGTCGCCGATCGGAGCGGCGGCACAGCCCAGCGGCTCGGCGGGCAGTGCGACGGCGGCACCCGCGCTCGCACCGGACAAGTCCCCGCGCCCGGCCGTGCCCCGCGAGTACCGCAAGAACTTCAAGGTCGCCTCGGCGCGGCCCGAACGCCCCACCGGCCGGCGCAAGCGCGACGAGCGGCTGCCTCCGCTGGATATCTTCGAGCGCGGCGATTCGGCCAGCGTGACCTCGGCCGAGGTCAATCACGCCGCCGGCATGATCGAGAAGACGCTGTCCGAATTCGGCCTGCCGGCCAAAGTGGTCGACTTCCGCACCGGACCGGCGGTCACCCGCTTCGCGGTCGAGCCCGGCTACGTCGAGCACAGCGTCACGGACGGCGAGGCCAAGCGTCAGAAGGTGCGTGTCTCGCAGGTCTCGGCTTTGGCCAGCGACCTAGCCCTGGCGCTCTCGGCGCCGAGTCTGCGTATCGAAGCCCCGGTGCCCGGCCAGGCGTACATCGGGATCGAGGTGCCCAACCGGCGCCCGGCGTTGGTCCGCATGCGGACGATACTGGACAGCGATGCCTTTCAGGCGGTCGGCTCGCCATTGGCGATTGCGCTCGGACGGGATGTCGCCGGTTCGCCGATCGTGGCCGATCTGGCCTCGATGCCGCACCTGCTGGTCGCCGGCACGACCGGCTCGGGCAAGTCGGTCTGCCTCACGGCGCTGACCGTCTGCCTGGTGGCCACCAACACGCCCGACGATCTGCGCCTGGTGTTGATCGACCCCAAGATGGTCGAGCTGGTGCGCTTCAACGGGCTGCCGCACCTTTTCGGCAAGGTCGAGACGGACCTCAAGCGAATCATCGGCGTTCTGCGCTGGTGCACGCTGGAGATGGATCGGCGCTACAAATTGCTGGAGGAAGCGCGCGCCCGCGACCTCGAGGTTTACAACCAGAAGGCACGCCGGACGCGAGGCCTCGAACGCCTGCCGCGCATCGTCGTCATGCTGGACGAGCTGGCCGATCTGATGATGATGGCCCCCGACCAGACCGAGCGCACGCTGGTGCGCCTGGCGCAGATGGCGCGCGCCACCGGCATCCACCTGGTCGTCGCCACGCAGCGGCCGAGCACCGACATCGTCACCGGCCTGATCAAGGCTAATTTCCCGGCGCGCATCTCGTTCGCCGTCGCTTCGGGCGTGGACTCGCGCGTTATCCTGGACGGCCCGGGCGCCGAAACCCTGCTCGGACGGGGTGACATGCTCTTCCTCTCGCCTGAGTCGTCGGCGCCGGTGCGCGTGCAGGGCGTCTACGTCGGCGATCGCGAGATCGAGAGGCTGGTCGAGCACTGGCGCTCCCAGTCTGCGGCGGAAGAAGAGGAGCTGGAGGGTCCGGCCCCCGTTGCCCAGGCGGCGCCCTGGGAGGAGGTCCTCAACCGACCGGCCGAGGCCGAGGCACAGGACGACGTCCTGGAGAAGGCCATCGCCCTGGTCAAGAAGACCGGCCGGGCCAGCGCCTCGATGCTGCAGCGCAGGCTGCGCCTGGGATATCCGCGCGCAGCCAGGCTGATGGACGAGCTCGAAGAGCTGGGCGTGATCGGGCGCCCGCAGAGCGGCGGCAAGACCCGCGAGGTGCTGGTGCGCGGCGAGAAGGACGAAGCGCAGGCCGAGGACGAGGATTGGGACGACGAGGAAGAGGGGGACGAGGCTTGACGCCCTCGCCGCGGCAGGATAGGATAGCTCACTCCAGGGACTCGAGGTGAGGCACATGCAGGCAAACGAGGGCGCCCACCCGGCGCGCAAGACGCTGTCGGAATGGATGCGGGTGTGGTTCAAGGGTGTGCTCGATCCAATCGGCGCGTTTCTCAACCGCCTCGGCCTGCACCCCAACACCATCACGCTGGTCGGCGTGGCCGGTAACATCATCGCCGCCATCTTCCTGGCCAACGGCAGCTTTCTGATCGGCGGCTTGATTGTGCTGCTGATGGGCCCGGTGGATGCGCTCGACGGCACGATGGCGCGCTTGCGCGGCGACCCGACCGACTTCGGCGCCTTCGTCGATTCCCTGACCGATCGCTACTCGGAGCTGTTCATCTTCCTCGGGCTGCTGACGTACTACCTTCAGCATGGCGATCAGTGGACCGCCTGGGGTGTGTTCGTCGCCGCCGGCGGTTCGGTCCTCGTCTCGTATGCCAAGGCCCGGGCCGAATCCGTCGGCTTCGATGCCCGCATCGGGATCCTGACCCGCTTTGAGCGCTACCTGGTTCTGGTGCCGAGCCTGCTGTTCGGCTTCCCGCGTGTCGGCATCTGGATCATCGCCGTCCTGGCGAACGTCACTGCACTGCAGCGGGCCTTGTACGTCCGGCGCCAGGCGCGCGGTGGATAGCGGGAGGGCGGGATGACCATCGACGCGTACGGCATCCACGTCGGGCCGCTGCTCTACTTCCGCTTCTACGGCATGATCCTCATGGCCGGCGCCGCAGCCGCGGCCTACCTGGCCGCCTGGATGCTGCGCAAGACGGATCGTGACCCCGATATCGTCTGGGACGCGCTGATTTGGGCGCTGGTGTTCGGCGTCATTGGGGCGCGCCTGTATCACATCTTCACGCCGTCGCAAAGCCTTCTGGATATGGGCATCGACACGCGCTACTACCTGACCCATCCGCTCGACATCCTGAACACGACGCGAGGCGGACTGGGCATGCCGGGAGCGTTGGCCGGCGGCGTGCTTGGCCTGTATTTGTTCGCCCGCCGCCGCAAGGTGTCGTTGGCCTCCCTTCTGGATGTCGCCGCTCCCGGGGTGGCACTGGCCCAGGCCATCGGCCGCTGGGGGAACTTCGTTAACCAGGAGCTGTACGGCCCGCCGACCGACCTGCCTTGGGGGATACCGATACGGCCCGAGAACCGCATGGCCGGGTACGAGGCCTTCGAGCGATTCCACCCGTTGTTCCTGTACGAGTCGATCTGGAATCTGGCAAGCTTCGGCCTCCTGTATTGGCTGTGGAGCAAGCACGGCGATCGACTCAAGATCGGGGACCTGTTCTTGATCTACCTGATCACCTACCCGGTCGGGCGCTTCTTGCTCGAGTTCATGCGCCTCGACTACGTGCCGATGTTCGGCATCAATGCCAACCAATGGCTGATGGCGGCACTGGCGCTGGCCAGCGCCGCGGCGCTGTACCTCCGGCACCGCAGGGCTCCGGCCGCCTAGCCGCGACGAGCTGCGTTCGAGCGGGCCGGCGGCACCGGTTCCCATAACATCTTCACAAGTTCTTCACCAACCCCGGGCGAAGCAGGACTATCCTGCGCATATCTTCACCCGGACCGGCCCACTCGCGGGCCGGCGTTGGGTACGCCCGGCTGGCCGGGGTGACGACGAGGAGTGCGAAGCGATGGCGGTACGCAGAGGAATCGGGATCGGCGTCCTGGTTGTGGTGGTGCTGGCGGTCTTGGTTGTCGGCGGCCTCGCGGTCTACCGGCTCGGCTACGAGCGGGGGGCGCAGGCCGCTGGCGAAGTGGAGCTGTGGGGGGCGGGTCTCCCGCGCATGGGCCACGGCATGATGCCGCGGCTCTGGCTGCGCGACGGCCGGCTGGGAGCTCCGCTGATCGCGTCCGTGCCCGGGCTGCTATCCGGACTGGGGATCATCGGGCTGGTGGCATTGGCCGTCCTGGGGACGGTCACCCTGGTCCGCTCCCTGCTGAGACCCCCGCAGCCGCCAACCACGGGGCCGGGTGAGCAGGGTGGCGGTCCGACCACCTGATCTTTGCGATCTGGAACTGGCGCTCCGCGGCGGCCGGGCTCATGCCCGGCCGCCGTGCTATCTCCAGCCGACCTCCGGTCAGCCCTGCGCCAAACGCAGGCTGGTCGCGTAGGCCAGGGCAAACTGCGCCAGGTGATAGGCGATCATGGTCAGCAGTCGGTCGCCGGGAAGCCGCTGGACGAAGAGGTTCCAGGCGATGCCGACGTCGGAGAGGTAGAACAGGGCCCCGCCCATGGCCACGCATGCCGCCGGGATGCCCGACCAGGCTGGGTGGTGACCGACGGTCAAGGTCGACCATAGCATGGCCGCCAGTACAGCGGCGTAGAGAGCGAGGGCGGGGACCATCCGCTGGCGCCCCTTCTCGAGAAGTGCGGCCCGCAGCCGGCGCAGGAGCAGGACGGCGATCACGCCCAATGCCAGCGCCAGGATCACGGAGCGGGGTGACCAGCTGGGGCCATCCCAATTGAATACGACGATGTAGGCGATGTGCGCCAGAAGGAACGCGGTCAGCCCCTGGACGAACTTGTCACCCGGAAGGATCAGCAGGACATCCCCGACGAGCGAGAGCAGCAAGGCAACGGCGAAGACAATGCCCTGCGTCTCCCAGGGGCGGGGGATTGTCGCCAGAAACCAGGCGATCAGGAGGACCAGGACGGCCGGCTTGGCCCCATACTCCCACGCGCGTCTGTGCGTTGCGACGGCGTACCACTCGATCAGCGCCGCGATCGCGCCCGACGCCAAGAGGATCGTCATGGTCACGCACCTCCCGACCGCTGCCGGCGGCGCTGCCGCATCCAGGCCGCGCCGCCGACGATGGCAATGGCCCCGAAGGAGAACCATTGGATGGCGTAGGACAGGTGCGGCCCTTCCGATCGGTCGATCTCCGGATCGGGCCGCGGCTGCAACCCGTCCCCGGCGGCTTCTGTCTGTTGTATGTACACGGGCAGGAGCGGGACCGGCATCTGGCCCTGCAGCCCCTCCAAGTTGACGACGCGCCAGGAATCCAGTGGAGGGCTGCCGGGCGAAGGAATCGGGTCGCGCAGGAAGGACCAGAACGGCTCCGCCTGAGACAGGCGGGCGACACCAGTCACTTCGACCGTCCCCGCTGGCCCGTAGGCGGCGCGCTCCGCCGGAGCCTGGTCTTCGATCGGAATCCAACCGCGGTCGACCAGCACGGCCTGGGTCGTGCCCTCCAAGATGAGTGGCGCCAGCAGGTGGACTCCCGGCACCCCATCCAGGGCGCGGTTGGCGAGGGCTACCTGCAAGCCGAGATCGAATATGCCGCGGGCGACGACTCGGCGGAACTCGAGCGCCTCGGCCTCGATCGCCGCGCCGGTCAAGGCCAGCGGAGGCAGACTCAGCCGTTCTTCCATGAGGCGATTGCGCGCCCGACGCTGTTCAAGTCGATCGAGCTGCCAGAATCCAAGTCGTATGCATACCAGGCCCAGCGCGATCGAAATCACAAGCAGGAGCGCATCGCGGCTTCGGGGCATGCGGGTCACCCGGCGCCGAAGCGCTCGCGCACCGCGGCCGCCATTTGCCGCGCCCGGGCGGGGGCCTGCCCGACGTAGGTCGAGGCGTCTAGGAGGCTGCGCACGCGAGCGGGCTGCAGGAAGTGCAGGATGGCGGTGTCTGAGGCGATGCGGTCGGGCAGGGGGTTCGGCCCCCCGGGGCGCGAGCGTTCCAGGGCGCCGCGGGTATGGCGTCGCAGGCGCTCGTGCATGGCCTGCCGGTCGGCCCCGGCCCGGACCAGCGCAGTCAACAGCCGTTCGGTGGCCACGAGCGGGCCGAGCGCCTGGAGCTGTTCGGCGGCAGCCGGCGCGTCGACCTCCAGGCCGGTCACGATCTTCTCGGCCGCCAAAAGCATCTCATCGCAGGTCAGGAAGGCCTCCGGGATCGTGCTGCGGCGGTTGGCCGAGTCGTCCAGCGAGCGTTCGAGGAGTGTCGAGGCGGCGTTCTCCCAGGCCACCCCGGCGCCGGCGAGCACCAGGCGCGCCAGGGAACAGATCTTCTCCGCCAGGATCGGGTTGCGCTTGAACGGCATCGCGCTCGATCCGACCTGCTGCTCGCCGAATGGCTCGTACGCCTGGCCGATGCCCGGGGATTGCATCAGGCGCACATCCAGCGCGAACTTGTGGAGCGCAGCGGCCAGCTCTGCCAGGCCTGCCAGCAGCCGGTAGTCTTGCAGCCTCGGGTAGGTTTGAGAGGCGACCGGATGGGCCTCGATCCCCAACGCCTCGAGCACGGTCGCCTCGAGCATATCGGGGGTGACGTCGCTCTCGGCCAGCATCTCGACAAAAGTCGCCGAGGTGCCGACTGGGCCGCGAATGCCCTTGCCGCGCAAG
>DAIRVC010000040.1:5554-18027 GCA_036803025.1 Anaerolineales bacterium | reverse complement strand
AATCAGGAGCGCGCCAACCAGGGACTGGCCGCGTACAACCTGCAGGGCCAACTGCAGGCCGCGGCCCGCCTGCACAGCACCGACATGGCCTGCAATGATTTCCTGTCACACACGGGCTCGGACGGCTCGACGTCACACGATCGCATCGTGCGACAGGGCTACACGCCCTCGTGGTGGGGGGAGAACATCTTCGCCACCGGCGACACGTCCTCCGGCGCGCCGCAGCGCGCATTCACCTGGTGGATGAACAGCGCCCTGCACCGCGCCAACCTGCTCAGCCCCAACTACACCGACATCGGTCTGGGGTATATGTACAGCGCCGACAGCAGCTACGGCGGGTATTTCACGGCCGTATTTGCCCGCCCGTAGGTCCGGCGGCGATCCCGGGCTTCGCGGGCGTGCAGCGGGGAAAGGCGCCCTAGAGGGGAGGACGTTCGGGGACAACTGCGCTCAGGTGACGCGGATCTCGCACGCGCAGCAGGAACACCAGGGAGGCCGCCAGGTTCAGGAGAGCCCCCAGGCCGAACAGCAGGCTGTAATCGCGCGCCGCCAGCCAGGCTCCGATCAGCGGTGCGGTGACGCCCACGATCCCAAGGGTGGTGTTGACCAGCCCGGCATAGGTCGGTTGCCGGCCGGGTGCGGCGAATTCGAGGGTCAACATGATCCCCGAGGTGATCAGGCCACCCAGCCCGAGGCCGATGAGCACGAAGGCCGGCAGGTACACGCCCGGTCCGGGCGACCAGGCCACCAGGCCAAAGGCGGCGGCGTAGCAGACCGCGGCCAGTTCGAGCGAGAGCTTGTGCCCGCGCCGGTCGGCCAGGGCGCCGGCGACGAGCATTCCGACCGCCTCACCCACGAGCAAGGCGCCGGTGTACCCGCCGACGGTTGCGTCGCTGACGTTCCAGGTGCGGATGGCGCTCAGGGTGACAAAGCCGGATCCCAGGCCGGCGAAACCCATCGTCACGCGAGCGACCAGATACCAGCCAAAATTCCCGCCTTCCCGCAGGAGGCCACGGATTCCGGTCCAGAACTCACGCGCCGACTGGTGCGGTTGCGTTCGAGTGGGGACCGGCTCGCGGACCTGGGTCATGAAGCCCAGGCTCAGCAGGACGAACAAGGCCCCCATTCCGAAGACAGCCACGAAGCTTGTGGGGTAAGGCAGGGTCTTGAGCAGGGCCACGCTGGCGACGGCGCCCAGTGCCCCCAGCCCTGTCCCAACGAAGGACCCGAAGCCCATGAAGAAGCCGCGCCGGTCGACCGGGAAGCAGCGCGCCACCAGCTCCTGCCAGGCGGGCGCAATCGCCCCTCCGCCCAGCGTGAACCAGGCATAGCCGGCTACAGTCAGGATCAGCGCCGCGGATGGTGCGCGCACGGCCAGCGCGGCGGCCAACACCAGCAGCCACAACGGCAGCCTTTCGGCGAAGAATCCGATGTTGACCAGGATCGGCAGCATGCGCGGAAGGCGCTCGGTGGGATGGGCGGTGAAGAGCTGCGGCAGGGACCAGCCGCCCTGGGCCAGCAGGGCTACCACGCCGACGGCGAAGGTGCTCGAGGTGAGCTTGGAGATGAACAGCGGCAGGATCGTGCTCGCGGCGACGAAAGAAAGGCCGAAGAAGAACAGGGCGACCTCGCCGACACTGGCGCCCATGTTCCAGCGGTAGTTGCGCCGCACCTCGCGCTCGAACGCCTCCCCCTCATAGGTAGGGAAGGGCCGGTCGAGTTCGAGCAATCGACGAACGAGAGGACGAAAAATCGCCACCGTCAGACCCCGCAACCTCAGTGAACGGCCGAGAGGTGCGGCCTCCTGCGCCGTCCTCGGCCGAAGGCATTGTACGACAGTTGAGAGCGAACCTGAGCCTGATCCGCGCACGGGTGTCCGCACACCCACTTCCTCCCTTTGCGGTGCACCGCGAACTTCGCGTGGGGCTCCCACCGCGAGAAGGAGCCTCAGCCTCTCCCCTTCATGTGCTCTTCTACTGAGGGAGGAACGGTGTAGCCTTACCCGGCGCCCGCCGATTTCGCGAGCGCGATCACCTCGCACGCCTTTGCCCAGGCCAGCTCCGGGTCCTCGCACGCCTCAGCAGTTCCTACCTGCCCCTGCCAGCCCCAGATGTAGAGGGAGTCCGGTCGTTCGCGGACCAGCACCTGCCCCTGCTCCAGGATGCGCTTCTCATACCCACGGAAGGCCAGCCAACATTGAAGCCATTCGTGGTGCCGCTTTCTGTGCGCGGCGCAGACATCGCGCATCCGACCGACCGGGGGCGCCATCTCCTCGACGTTGCGATCCTCGTTCACCCAATACAGGTCCGTCCCCAGGTTGTCCAGCGCCCCCAGGGCGGCGATCGGTTCCCAGAGCGACTCATCCCACGGAGTCAGGCAGCACAAAACCTCGAGACTCGGGTGTTTGCTCTTGCAGTACTCGGCGATCGTCCGCACATAGTCCACCACGCACTGCCGACGAAAGGTCTCCTGCGCCTCGGGCGTCGCTGCCGCCAGATCGCCGCCTTGCCGCGCTTCAAATCGTGCACGGCAGGCGCTGCAGTAGCAGTCGCGCAGCGGGGCCGGCTCGTCGACGAAGTAGCCTTGGAAGCCATGGTTGGCGACGGTGTCGATCATCTCTTCGATCAGGCTCACGCTCCCCGGATTGACGTAGCAGCCGGCGCCGAGCGGTGCGCCGTCGATGCCCACTTGCCCCGCCTGCGGATGGTCCAGGAGGTATTGGCTGGACCGGCCTCCGCCGAACAGGTTGAGCGCTCCCCAGAAAATGGCGATCGGCCGCAGCCCCAGGTCTGCGGCGATGCGCGCCGTGTAGCTCAGCTTGCCCGGGAAGTGAACGAAGTCGTTCTCCTGCGCCGCCAGGAGCACGTCGTCCAGGCCGAGGCGGGCCATCTCCTGGAGATCGGTCGTCAGATGCCGGGGATTGTGGTGCCCGAAGTAAGCTACGCCGGTGCGCATGGATGGGCCTCCCGCTGGCGATGCGTCTCGGATGATTCTACGCCTGCGTTATCGCACCCGATCTACGGCGCCTCCGTCTTCGAGATCTCTGCGATGGCCGTCGGGCGGTTGACAGACCCCTGACTCTGACCTATTCTTCCTGCGGGATGCACGAGCACGTTGGCAGGGGGCGATCGCGCTCCGCATCCGGGCTCGGCCGCCAATCGGGGGGCGCGGTTGCACACACTCCTGCCAATCCCCTCAGGGTTCCCCTGCTTTGAGTTCCCTTTTGTCCACCCAACGGCACTCAACATGCGGCCCCCGCTGCCGATCCGGCGCGCTGCGACCGCTACAGACACTCGCGCTATCGCCAGGAGGAGTAGAGCATGGCCAGCACGGGCTACGATGCCATCATCGAACACGTCGCCAACGGCGACCCCGAAGCGACCGTCGCCGCCTGCCAGCAGGCGTTGGCCGGCGGCGCCTCCGCGCAAGACCTCGTGACGCGCGGCCTCTCGAAGGGGATGCGCAAGATCGCCCGCGACCTGAACAAAAAGGGCATGTATCTGGACACCATGCTCGGCGCCTCCTTCGCCTTCAACGCCGGCCTCGAGGCCCTGCGCCCTCAACTGGAGAGCGAGCGCGGCGCCCCCGAGGGCATAGTCGTCCTGGGCGTGATGGACGGCCCATGGACGATCGGCACCGGCATCGTCGGCGCCGTGCTGCGGGCCAACAACTTCCGCGTCGTCGACGCCGGCTCCGACGTCTCACCCGAACGCGTCGTCGCCGCAGCCGTTGAGGCCAAGGCCGACGTTGTGGCCGTGGGCATGTACCTTTCCTACAAACTCGACCTGCTGCGCCGCCTGGCCGACGGATTGGCGTCTGCCGGGCTGCGGCGCAAGGTGCGCCTGATCCTGTCCGGACCGGCCGCCGGCCCGCGCGTCGCCGAGACCTACGGCGCCGACGTCTACGCCTCGGACGCCGAGGCGATCCTGGAGGAATGCCGCACGTTCCTGGCCACCCGGAAGGGCGAGATGACCTCGCGCCAGCGCGTGCTGACCGCGCTCAAACTGGAAGAGCCGGACCGCGTCCCGCTGGTGGCTTTCTCGATGACGTTCACCGCCAAACATGCCGGGGTCAGATTCTCAGACTATGTCTCCAAGGCGGAGGTCATGGCCGAGGCCGAGATCAAAGCCTGCCGGCGGTTCGGATGGGACGACGTCTGCAACTCGTCTGACGTCGGCTTGTATGCCCAGGCGATCGGCGGCGAGGTGTATATGCCGGAAGACGATATCCCGCGCATCATCAAGCCGGTGCTGAGCGTGGATCACCCGCGTGAGGATTTCGAACGAATCCGGCGACGGCCGGTCGAGGAATACATCCAGGGGAGCCGCCTGGCCGAGCTGATACGCTCAGTCAAGTACATGCGCCAGGGCGTGGGCGACGAGGTGGCGGTCATTGGCTGGATCGAGGGCGCCTTCCAGGGCACGATGCTGCTCTTCGGCGCCGACCCGCGCGCCTGGCTGGTGATGCGCTCCGACCCCGGCCTGACGTTCGAGATCTTCTCCTGGTACAACGAGTACGCCTTCGCCGCCGCCAAGGCAATGATCGACAACGGCGCTGACATCATCGGCTGCGGTGAGTCGGTGGCCTACTTCCTCTCGCCCGATTTGTTCCAGATGGCCGCCTTCCCCTTCGAGCAGCCGCTCTTCCAGCGCATCAGCGAGGCCGGCGCCAAGGTCCTGATCCACTGCTGCGGCAATGTCCCCCAGTGCATCGGCTTTGCCCCCGATCTCAATCCCGGCGGCGCGATCCAGTTCGACTATCAGGTCAACCTGGCCAAGGCCAAGAAGCAGATCGGCGAGCGCATCACGATCATGGGCAATCTGGACTGCAACCGCGTGCTGCACCTGGGGTCGAAGCCGGATGTGCTGCGCACCTGCCGCAAGGCGATCGACGACGCCGCAGCCGGTGGAGGTTACTGGCTGAGCGGCGGGTGCGAGATCCCGCGCGACATGCCGTACGACAACATGGACGCCATGTTCCAGGCGGTGGACACCTTCGGCCGCTATCCGCTGACCGCCGCCAAGGTGGCCGCTCCACGGCACAGGAGTGGGGCATGAGAACCAGACGCGCCAACATCGCTTATGCCATCGGAACCGTCGCCTCGCCGCTCCTGTTCCAAGCGATCGGCGCCTACCTGATCTACTTCTACACCGACGTCGTGCGGCTCGACGTGGCGCTCATCAGCCTGGCTTACGCGGTGTCCTACGGCATCTGGAACGCGATCAACGATCCGCTCGTCGGCCACCTGTCTGACCGCACGCGCACGCGCTGGGGGCGGCGCATTCCTTACATCTTCGTCGGAGCCCCGCTGGCGGCGCTGCTGTTCGTCGCCGTCTGGTCGCCGCCGGTCGGTGGGCAGCCGCTGGCGCAGGCGCATGACATCCGTATCGCCCTCTACCTGGCGATCTCGATCGGCCTCTTTGACCTGATGTTCACCTCGGCCAACATCGCCTACGCCTCGCTCTTCCCAGAGATGTTCGCCGAACTGAAAGAGCGGGCGAGCGTGATGATCCCGCGGCAGATCGCCGCGGTCGTCGGCCTGCTGCTAGGCCTGGGCGCCTGGCCGATCCTGGTCAAGGCTTTCACGGCCGGAGCAGGCGAGATGGGCAGCCGAACGGTGACCGCCGCTATCCTTGGGGGAATCGCCTGGGCCGCCTTCTGGCTCTCACTGCTCGGCAGTCGCGAGCGGCGCGAATTCAGCCAGGAGCCCAGCCTGCCGCTGCGGACCGCCTTCAAGATCACCTTCACCAACCGGACCTTCCTGGCCGCGGCCGTCGGAACGCTGGTCATCAACTACATCTGGTCATGGCTGGCGGCGATGGCGCCTTTCTTCAACAAGTACGTGATCGGCGCGGCCGATGAGCAGATGAGCATCCTGTTCCTGGCCATGTTCGGGACGTCGATCGTCTTCTACCCGCTTTGGCGATGGATCACCCTGCGCATCGGCTCGAAACGCGCCCTGGTTATCTCCGTCGCGCTGTATGCCCTGCTCACCTTCCCGGTGATGTTCATCTCCAGCTTTATGCCGGCGATCATCACCTTCGCCTTGCTGGGCGCGGCGAACGCCGGAATCACGCTGGTGCGCGAGATCGTGCTGAGCGACGTGATCGACGAAGATGAACTTAAGACCGGCCTGAGGCGGGAAGGCGTCTACTTCGGGGTGACAACGTTTGTCGAGCGCTTCGCTCTTGTGCTCATCGGCGGGAGCACGGCGCTGGTCCTGGGTCTGGGCGGCTACCGGGCGGGCATCTACCCGCAGGCGCCCGAGACGATACTGGCGCTGCGCTGGGGGATGTTCGGCCTGTCCGCGGTCGCCCTGGCGATCTTCCTGCTGGCGATGCGCTTCTACCCGCTCGGCAAGTCACAGGTCGAGGGGATGCGCCTCCGGCTGGACAAGCTTCATCAGCAGAAGGCCGAGCACCTCGCAGCCGGGCGCTAGAACCTCGTCAACGTTGCCGTTCCGGACATGCTGCACCCGTCGCGGGGTGGGCTCTCGGCCGCTACGCCTTCGCCTTCATCGTGATGTAGAAGGCGCGGATTCGCTCGGTGATCAAGCGCGCCTCGTCCAGGCTGATGGGACGGGGATCGATGGCGATCACGCCCAGGTTGGCTTTGTGGTCGCGGGTGACGATTGCCGGATCACCCGAGCGCAGGACCGTGATCAGGTCGAAGGCGGTAAAACCCAACGCGCTCTCGTCGAGCTTGAGTTCCACGCGTGAGATCGCCCGGCCGGCCTCGTCCTGTGCCGTTTCCACGCAGGTCGCTGCCAGTTCCTTCAGTCCCTCGAGCAGGATGGTGTTGACCTCTTCCAGGCGGCGCTGCTCCGCTGCTCGATCGCGGCCGGCGTAGCGCTCCAGGGCGGTCAGGAAGCCCAGCGCGCCCTCCTTGGTGACCTTCATCGCCCGGGCGATACCCCACTGCTGTGCCCGGCAGGCGTCGATGTAGGAAGCTTTCCCGCACAGCATCCCGAAACTCGGCCCGCCGATGGCCTTCCCGCCGCTGTAAGTGACCAGGTCGGCTCCCAGGCCGATGTAGCTGGTCAGGTCCTCCTCCGCCGCCGCATCGACCAGAACCGGCACGCCACGTCCGTGACACACCTCAATGCACTGGCCCAGGGACAGCATGCCCTTCTGGATCACGTGGTGCGAGATGATGAACAGCATCCCGGCAGTCTGATCGTCGATGGCGCTTTCCAGGTGGCCCTGGGTGACGTAGTTCGTCCAACCGATCGGGACGAGGGTTGCGCCCGCCAGCCTAGCCATGGCGACGAAGTTGCACATGTGCCCGGTCTGAACCACGATGCGCGTGCGCTTCAATCCGTTTGTGTCGGGCAAGGCCTGAATCCGGCCGATGTCGGTACCGGCCAGAAAGGCGGCCACGCCGATGGCGATGCCCGCCGCAGCGCCGGCGGTCATGCAGCCGGCCTCGGCGCCGGTGATGCGGGCGATGCGCTCGCCCACCCGCAGGTCAAGCTCCAGCATGTTGACGTAGTGCCGTGAGGCCTCAACCATCGCCTGGGCCACCTCCGGGTCGAGCGCTGTCGAGCCCAGGAGGGTCATCCTTCCGGAAGCATTAATGACCGGTTTCACGCCGAGATCTTCATACGTCACCATGATCGTCCGCCTCCCCTGGCGCGCCGTCAGCGGTTCTTCGCCAGCCAATCGTTCACATGGATCGTTTCCTGCCCGATCATCCATTGAGCCTTCAGGCGAATTCCCTGCGCCGCCAACTCGCGCAGCGCGGCAACCTGCCGGTCGTCGACGAATAGCCAGTTGGCGATCTTGCGCTTCCCCGGCTCGAAGCGTAGATTGCCCAGGCTGACCTCTTCCAGTTTCAGACCGGCCTGCACCAGCGGCACCAGGTCGGCCGGGCTTTCGACCAACAGGAAGAAAGGCTCGTCACCCAACCCCGGCCCGCGGAGGCGTTCGACCGCCGCCGCCTGCGTCAGGAACTCCACCTCTACGCCCGGTCCGGCCGAAAGCCGCTGCAGCTTCTGGATCAGGGAGTCGTTGGCGATCCCGTCATTCACCAGGACGATGCGCCGGGCGCCTACTTTGCGCGCCCAGCCCGTCGTCACCTGCCCATGAATGAACCGGTCGTCGGTGCGGGTCAGGACGATGCCCATCCACCTGCCTCGGAAGGTGCGCCCGGGCGAGGCCGCGCCGGCCGGGCCCGGGCGCACCGTTCATGCGACACAACCGCTTGGTGGAACGAACCTACTGGCCCGCCGAGGCCAGAAGGCCCACGTGTCCGCCCAGCATCCCTATCGCCAGGATCAGGATCATCACCCACACCGACCGCCAGCCGCGCTTCAGGAGGCGGTAGGCCAGGACGACGAAGGCCAGTGGCAGCAGCCCAGGCAGCAGGCCGTCCAGCTGGCCCTGCAGCGCACCGTCGGCGAACGGGGTCATGATCTTGACGTAACCGGCCACCAGCGCCCCGACGACCATCGCCCCGACCAGCCCCAGGCCGCCCATGAACGCGTCGCTTTCCTTGCCCGTCAGCCGCTCGAGCAGCGCCTCGCCGCGGTAGTACCCCTGCGTCACCCCAAAGTACAGGCCGAGGTACCAGATCAAGGCGAAGACGACGGTCAGGATGATGACACCGGTGGCCCTGCCCTGCATCGAGAAGTCGACGGCGATACCCAGCAGGGCGACAAAGACCAGCAGGAAGAAGGAATCTCCAATCCCCGCCAGCGGCCCGATCAGGCTCCCCTTGAGGGCGTTGATCGTGGAAGGATCCTTCAGCTCGCCCTTGGCGTTCTTCTCTTCCATGGCCGCGATCATGCCGGTCAGGATCGAGCCCGTCAGCGGGTTGGTGTTGTAGAAGACCAGGTGACGCTTCAAGGCTTCAGCGCGCTCTTCGACGCTCTTGTACAGCTTCTTGATCAGCGGGATGAACATCCAGGTCAGGCCGACGGCCTGCATGCGTTCGAAGCTGAAGCTGGACTGCAGGAAGAAGGACCGCAGGAACAGTCCCCACAGGTCGCCCCGCGTCAGCTGGGTCTCGTTGCTTGGTGCAGCCGATTTCTCAGCCATGACAGCCTCCTCTCCTCAGCGCTCAGGCTGGCCCGGCGCGACTGGCCTGGAGCTTGCTGTAGCCGATGAGCACGGCTGCCGCAGTCGCCAGGACCCCGATCGTGATGGTGTTCAACTTGAGGGCAGCCGCCAGGATGAATCCGACCAGGAACCACGGCCACAATTCGCGCTTCAGGATCATCACCATCAGCAGCGCGAAACCGACGGCCGGCAGCAGCGCGCCGCCTACGCCGATATCCCGGGTCAGCCATTCCGGTACGGCGGCCACCAGGGACTGCGTCGCCTCGACCCCCAGCGTCAGGGCCACCAGAACGGGGACAAAGCGCACGAGGAAATGGAGTGCGTTGCCGATCCACAAGACCAGGCTGATCCCGCCGGTATTGGCGCTGGCGGCAAAGCGGTCGGCCCAGTGGACGGTGAACGAGTTGATCGTCTGGACGGCGATGCCAAACGCCTGTCCGATCAGCGCCGCCGGAAGCACGACCGCCAGAGCGGCTTCGTAGTTGAGCCCTCCGACGATCACCAGTACCGTCGCCAGCGTCGTGCCCACGATCTTGTCCGGCGGGACCGTGCCGCCGATCGAGGTCAGCCCCAGCCAGACCAACTCGAGGGAGATGCCGACCACCAGGCCGGTGGCCACATCCCCCAGGATGAGCCCGACCACCGGGCCGACGATCATCGGCATGGCGAAGATGGGCGGCAGAATCATGATGGGGAGTTCGGTCAACGCGGCGATGCCTGCGTAAAGCGCGATCAGCAGGGCCTGTACAGCAGAGACCTCCATGCTGCGCCTCCTTCTTTATGCGGCCTTCATGGACCGGGGTGTCAGTCTCCCAGAGCGGCTCGGATGTCGATTATGCCCTCCTTCCCCTTGCCGCTTGCCAGACGGGCAAGGTCCTTCACTCCCAGGCTGTCCTTGTTCAGCAGCACTTCGAGCAGCATCGGCAGGCTGACGCCGGTGATCACCTCGAGGCGCGGTTCTTCCGCCATCACACGGGCACAGGCCGTGGCCGGGCTCCCCCCGAAAAGGTCGAGCAGGGCCAGGATCCCGTCTTCCGGGTTCGCCTCAACGACTTGCCGCAAGGCAGCCAGCACGTCTTCGGTGCCCATGCTCGGCTCAAGTCCGATGGTCTGAACACCCTGGACCTCGCCCATGATCATCTGCGCCGTGGAGAGCAGCGTCTCGGCCAGCCGGCCGTGCGAGACGATGACGACCTGGGTCATTGACTCACCTGCCCTGCGTCCCCGCCGCGTCCACCCGCCCAGCCCTCAGGTAGATACGGGCGGTTCGCCTCCAGGATGTCATCCAGAAGCGGGGCCGCGAGCTCATACGACAGGACCAGCGGGTGAGCCAGTAGCGCACGCAGCGCCAGTGCATAGGAGCCGCGCACCGCCGCCTCGACGGTCAGCTCCTCGTAGGCCTTGATCATCTGCATCAGACCGCGCACCTCGGCCGGGAGCGGCTTCGACGGGAGGGGATGAGCCCCGCGCCCGTCCACGCGGGCCGGCAGCTCGAGGACCGCCTCGGGCTCGAAACCCGGCACGGTGCCCTGCTGGGGGACATCGACGACGTGCACCTCGTCCTTGTCGTTGCGCAGCGCACTCATCAGCGCCAGGATCGGTTCGTCGAGGACCTGATGGCCTCGCTGCGCGGCCAGCTCTTCGACCGTGAAGTCGGAGCTTTCCAGGCGCGCCTGGAGTTCCGGCTGCCGCTTCATCAGCAGTTCGGCGCGGGTCTGGTCGGCGGACACCTGGCGCTTGAAGATCTGCCGGGCATGGTAGTAGAAGTGCGGAGCCTCGATGCCCAATAGGCTGTAGAACCAGTGGGCCGGGTAGGCCGGCAGTGCCCGCATGACTCTGGGCGGATAGAGCAACCCCGGCTTCTCCTGGCTCAGAATCCGATCGACCAGGTCAGGCAGCACCTCGTGCCCATCCAGTGTGACGCTCCGGACCCAGCCCGTGTGCGTGACGCCGATGAGATCGGCCTGAACCCTGTGCGGCTCGACACCGAGCAGCCGGGCTGCCCCCATGCGCATGCCGTAGGGTGCGGTGCATAGTCCGATCGCCCGCACCGCGCTGTGCCGCGTGATCGCTTCGGTAAGGAGGCCTTCCGGGTTGGTGAAAGGGATCACCCACGCCTGCGGCGCCCAACGCTCGATCTCCCGGGCGTAATCGATCATCACCGGTATCGTTCGCAACGCGTTGGAGAAGCCGCCCGGACCGGTCGTCTCGTCTCCGAGGATTCCATAACGCAGGGGAATCTTCTCGTCCTGCACCCGGGCAGCCAGGCCGCCGACGCGGATTGTGAAGACGATGAAGTCGCTGCCCTCGATCGCCTGCTGGTGTTCACGGGTCGCCACGATCGTCGGCAGAACCGCGTCGTGGCGCGCCAGACTGCGGCGCGTGAAGGCCGCCACTCGCTCCGTCGCCGCCAGGTCGAGATCGAGCAGGGCGACCTCGGCGACGGGCAGCTCCTGAGCGTACCTGTGCAGCCCGTCCAGCAACAGCGGGGTGAAGATGCTTCCGCCGCCGATGATGGTCAGCTTCACGACGAGGCGCCCCCGTCCCGCCCAGGACGGTCGTTTCCCTTGCCGGGGCGCCCGCCAGAACGGCGGCGGGAAGGCCTGGCCCCGACGTAGCCGATCTGCTTCGAGACCTCCGCCGCCGCCTTGACCACAGGGCCCGACATCTGCCCCAAGCGCTTCAGATCCAGCCGATAGGCCGGACCGGAAGTCCCCACGGCGCCGATGGCTTCGCCCATGTGATTGAAGACCGGAGCGGCGATCGCCCTGATCTCGGGCTCGTTTTCCTCATCCTCGATCGCAAAGCCTTGCAGCCGCACCTGCTCCAGATGCGAGCGGAGCTGCGTGCGGCTCGTGATCGTCTTGGGCGTCACGCGGGGCAGCGGCAGGTTCTCCAGCAGGTTCGTTCGTTCGTCCACCGCCAGGAAAGCCAGGATGGCCTTGCCTAAGGCGGTCGAGTGCAGATAGCCGGACGTTCCAACCCGCGAGGCCATTTGCACGGCATGAGTGGTCTCGTACTTGGCGATGTAGAACAAGCCGCCCTGGTCGCGGACCGCCGCGATCGACATCTCGCCCGTCTGCTGGCGCAGGCGCCGCAGAATCGGTTTGGCCAGCGCCGGCACTTCCAGGCGATCGAGCACGTGGCGGCTGAGGCGCAGGATCTTGGTCCCCAGGCGGTAGCGGCCCTCCCCGACCGTCTCGACGAACCCTGCTTCGATCAATGTGCGGGCCAGGCGATAGGCCGTCGGTCGGGAAAGGTGGCAGCGTTCTGCGAGCGCCTGAGCGGTCAGCGGCGCTTCGGCCAGGGCCAGGCACTCGAGGACGGAGAGCGCCTTGGCGGCGGTCTTGGCCCGCATGGCGTTGCGTTGTGGGTCAACGGGCATGCCCCCCTCCGAAGATGAGGCCTTGAGCC
>DAIRVC010000040.1:0-5454 GCA_036803025.1 Anaerolineales bacterium | reverse complement strand
TTATGAACTCAAGGTTCATCTTCTGATATGAGATTAGGGCAGTTCGAACTGTGTGTCAAGCGCCGCCGTCCTGCACGACGTCATCCAAGCACAGCGCGCCGCGCGGTCGCCTCGGTCTCCGGCTTTCCCGATTGACATCGACTCGGGTCTGCCCTATCATGCGCGCGACACGCCCGCCGCGCCGTCCGCGCCGGAGGCTGTGACCGCCTGTGCACCGCAAGGACACACCGTTCCCACCTTGGAGCACACCATGACCGACGCCGACCACCTCCTTGCCTCCGCCGTGCAGATCGACATCACGCCTCCTGTGGGTGTGTGGCTGGAAGGCTACATGGAGAGGCAGGAACCCAGCGTGGGCGTGCACGATCCGCTGCTGGCCCAGCTCCTGCTCCTGCGCCGCGGCCCGACGCAGGCGGTCGCCCTCCTCAGCCTGGACCTGATCGGTGTGCGTCTCGATTTCACAGAACGTGTCCGGGGCGGAATCGCCAAGGCGACGGGCATCCCGGCGCAGAACATCCTGCTGGCCTGCTCGCACACCCACAGCGGACCGACCGGGTTCCTGGCCGGCCTGCCGGTGATCCACACGCCCACCGACCCTGAACTGGTGCAGGTGGTCGAACGCAAGCTCGTCGGCGCGGCCGTCGAGGCCAACCGTTCGCTGCGCCCGGCGCGTCTCGGCACCGGCGCCGGCCGGCTGCGCGGCCTGGGAACCAGCCGCCTCGACCCCGCCAGCGAAGTCCTGGACGATGAGGTGACCGTCCTGCGAGTCGACGGCGAGGATGGCCGGCCGATCGCGGTCTGGATCAATTACGGCTGCCATCCGACGGTGATGGGCTACGAGAGCCTGTGGATTTCCGCCGACTACCCCGGGGCCGCCCGCGCCGCGCTGCGCAGCATCTTCCCCGAGACCGTCTTTCTGTACGCGAACGGCGCCTCCGGAGACGTCAGCACCCGCTTCACCCGCCGGTCGCAAAGCTTCGCCGAGGTGGACCGGATGGGCCATCTGCTGGCTGGCGAGGCCCTGAAGGTGATGGAGACGATCGTCTGCGAATCGGACGGCGCTCTTGGCGGACGGATCGAGCCATTCGATCTCCTGTTCCGAAGCTTCCCGGCCGCGGACGAGGTCCAGCGCGAGATCGACCGTTCGCAAGCCGAGCTGGCCGGGCTGCAGGAGAGCGGCGCAGGCCATGGGGAGATACGGCGGGCGATGACGCGCGCCGAAGGGGCAATGGCGCGCCAGTGGCTGATCAGTGAGCTGAAGGGGACGGATCGGATCCGCACGCAGCTTCAGGCGCTGCAAGCCGGCCCGCTGACGCTGGTCGGGCTGCCGGGCGAGCCGTTCACGCGCATCGTTCTCGACATCAAAGCCCGGAGCCCGCACCCGCACACCGCGGTGGTCAGCTACTGCGGCGATGAAGCCGGCTACTTCCCCGACCGGCAGGCCTTCGCTGAGGGGACATACGAGTCGTTCATCACCCCCTATCGCGACGACGTCTCCGAATTCCTGGCGGAACGGATGCTCCAGCTACTGGCCCGACCCTGACGGGCGCGGCGGCCGGGCCTCCAGTCCGAAGAGCGCCCGCAGCACGCGGATGCGCCGGATCAGGAACTCGTAGACCACCAGGAAGATGGCGAACACCGCCAGGATCATCAGCGGGTACTTCAGCCCGACCGGGATCGGCCAGGCGCGCACGAAGTAGTCCAGCACCACGATGACGGGTTGGTGCAGGATGTAGAAGGGCAGGACCGCCACGCCGGCATAGGCCAGGACGGGCGAGGCGAAGTTCAGGTGCCGCGATCCGAAACCCAGGATCGCCACCAACCAGAACCACCCGTTGATCGTGCGCAGCCCCCACTGCAGGATGTAGCCCGCCGATCCGAAGGTCAGGGAGTCGAACGTCGGCGCCAGGAAGCCGAGGGGCACGAGGCTGGCGACGGCCAGCATCAGGGCGGCCCAGCGCTGCCGCTCGATGGCGGACCGCAAGCGCGAGTCGCAGACGACAAAGAAGCCAAGGATCAGGAAGATCCAGTGCGCGCCCAGAGTCCAGCCCCCCTCCGTCCAGGTCAGGACCGGTATGCCTCGGGGCAGGAAGACCTCGGGCACGAAGGCCAGCAGCCCGAGCAAGTAGATGGCGCCCGGCTTCACCAGGAAGCCGGCGAGCGCAGCCACGGCCCGCTGCCCGGCGGCGCTGCGGAGATACAGGAAGAGCGGCAGCGACAGCAGCGTGAAGAGCAGCAGGTAGACCAGGTACCACAGGTGCATGCCGTTCCAGGCGAAGTAGCCGCCGAAGCCGTAGAAGCCATTGGTGAAGTAGTGGGGCAGGAACTGCCAGAAGGTTCCGCTGAACGGCGGTGCGTTGTACCCCTGGCCGGTCGTGGCCTCGATGTACACCTGCGGCGGAGAAAGGACGAACCAGCCCAGGGTGACCACAGGGACCATCAGGCGGGACAGCCGCCGGCGCACGAACTCTCCGGCGGCGTGCATGCCCAGGGCGAAGCGGGTGCTGATGCCGGACATGACCCAGAACAGCGGCATCATGAACTGGGATCCGGCGACCATCGGGTACAGCATCCACTCCGCTGACTGGCTGTCCTTGATGTGCCAGGGCTCCATAGTGTCGAAAGGACGTGCGGCGTGATAGATGAAGATGAGCAGGATGGCCAGCACGCGCAGCCAGTCCACGTCATGCAGGCGCGCTCGGCCAGGAGTTGATGGGGCAGCAGGGACGCTCATGTTGGTCTCCACGCAGTTCGGGTGGCAACGTTCGTGATGCAGGGATCTGAGTGGGCCGATTCCAGCCAGGCCAGGCACTCAGGACCTCACGGGTTCATCTCGTACGCATCCTTCAGCGGGTAGACCTGCTGCGCCCAGATCCGCCCGAACCGGTCGGAATCGGCGGCCGGCTTGCGCAGCATGCGCAAGCACAGCTCCATCTGCTGGGGCGTGCTGCTCGGCTTGCTGTGCAGGACGAGCGCGTGGCGGGAGAAGTCGCGTACCAGGACGTCGAAGATCTGATCGATCAGGTCGTTGTCGACGGCGTAGATCGCCGCGTTCTCGAGGACGAGCTGAGCGTACACGACCAGCGTGAAGAGCTCGCCCAGGGCCAGCAGGAAGTCGACGTCCTTCTGTTGAGCCTCGTCCGGCGTGGCTGTGGCCAGCAACTCCCGGAAGACGTCGATCTGCTCCCTGAACAGCCGGACATTGGGAAGATCGAAGCGGTCGAAGACGGCGCGATAATCGTGGAACTGGATCTTGCCCAGCCCGCGCGCCGGCCCCTGATGGAAGAGGAAGGTGTCATCGGCGGCCTGGTCCTGCCGGCCGACCTCGGGATACTGGCCGGGATTGAAGAAGTAGTTGGCCATGAACTTGACGATCAGGGCGATGTTGACATGCACTGTGCCCTCGAGCTTGGGCAGGGCCTGGATGTCCCGGGCCGCCATTTCGAAGTAGGTGTCGCGTTCAAAACCCTTGGCGGCGATCACATCCCAGAGCAGGTCGATGACCTCTTCGCCCTGCGTGGTGACCTTCATCTTGACGATCGGGTTGTAGAGCAGGTAGCGGCGGTCGTCGGGCGAGGCGACGCGCAGGTAGTCGGCCGCCCGCAAGGCGAACAGCTTCATGCCTATCAGGCGGGCGTAGGCGTCGGTGAACATCTGGCGCACGTGTGCGAAGTCGGTCACGGCCATGCCGTACAGCCGGCGATTGGCGGCGTGACGCACGGCTTCGTAAAGCGCGTGCGTGCAGATACCGATCGAGGCCCAGCCGAGGTTGTATTTACCCACGTTGACCGTGTTCAGGCCGCTGTCCCAGGCCTCCTGCCCCAGCGACAGGATGTCGTCTTCGGCCACGGCGTAGTCGTGCAGGGCGTATTGCGCGACGTAGTTCTGGCTGGCAGTGACGTTGCGCATCAGGTCGTAGCCCTGGCGGCGGTAGTCGGCGACGAAGAAGACGTAGTCGCCGGAATTGGCCATCTTCCCGAAGGTCGAGACCATCGGCGCCAGGTTGGCGTTGCCGATGTAGTACTTCTCGCCGTCCGCCCTGTAGGAGCCGTCCGGCTGCGGCGTCAGGCGCATCTCGGTCGAGTAGATATCGGCACCATGCTGCCGCTCGGACAGCCCGAAGGCGAAGACGTTGCCCTCTTCGAGCAGACGGGCGGCCTTGCGCTTCAGGTCTTCGTTGCGGCTCATCCAGATCGGACCCAGGCCGAGGATGGAGACCTGCCAGGTATACCAGTATGCCAGTCCGTAGAAGGCCAGGATCTCGTTGAACTCGCAGTTGCGCCAGGTGTCCCAGCGGCAGTCGGCCGCTCCGTAAGCGGCCGGGGTCAGCAGCGTGGCGAACAGGCGCTCGCGCTTGACGAAGTCCAGGAAGTCGGCGTACCAGGCCCGGTCGTAGTCATCCTGCTTGACCTTCGCCAGACCGCGCGCCTCAAACCAGTCGATGGTCTTGCGCATGATCTCGCGGGAACGCTCGTCCGGATAGAAGCGGTCGTGCTGTTTGGGGTTGAGCAGGAGCATCGCATGCCTCCGGGGTAGGTCGGCGCGGTCTGTGGGGAGGTCTGTCTATTGTGAACCAGGATGGCTGGCGGGACAAGCGCCTCAGGTGCGCGTCAGCCTCGCCAGCATCGCCGCCAGCCGCTCACGGTTGGCCGGCCGAGCCGACCACCTGGCATAGGCGACGTGGTGATACAGATAGGTCAGATACTCCTGCGCATCGACGTCTTTGCCGAAGTAGTCGCGGATCGTCCAGTTGATGACGTAGATGTTCCCGGCGTCGATCAGCGCGGGCAGGAGTTCGAGTTCGTCGCTTGAGAGCGGCGCGAGCTCGCCGCCATGGCGGAGCTCCCTCTGGTAGGCCTCCAGGAAGGCGCGGGCATCCGTCAGGCGCAGCCGGCCGTCGAGGCGCGGCTCCCAGGAGACGCAGAAGTACCACAGCGCCAGCCCGACGTCAAAGGCGCGCAGGTCGACCTTAGCCCAGTCGAAATCGACTAGGCCGGAGATCTCCTCGCCCTCGAACTTGAGATTGCCGGGGTGAAAGTCCGAATGGATGATCACTTCCGGCAGGGATCGCGCCCTTGGCTTGAGCAGCGCGCTGCGCGTCTCTGCCAGGCTGTCGCGGATCAGATCGTAGTGCTCGGCCAGGCAGGCGTCGAAGACCGTGCCCTTCGGTTGGGAGCGGCCATCTGCCCACAGTCTCTCGATCACGTCGAGCAGTCCAACAATCTTCGGCTCGGCACGCCTTCCCGGCGCCCTGAGCGTGCTCACGGCGCGATGGAAGCGAGCCAGCAGCCTGCCGGCGTTGGCGGTCTCACGCAGGGTGCAGCGCGGCCCGACCCAGGTGTAGCGGTCCTCGCCCGGTAGGTAGTCGAAGAGCGCGTAGAAGGCCCCCCGCCCCTCGTCCTGCGCCGGAAGGCGCAGGAACGTCTCTCCTTCTCGCGTCCGATACACCCGCGC
>DAIRVC010000039.1:14563-18719 GCA_036803025.1 Anaerolineales bacterium | reverse complement strand
AGGGCCCGACTCGCCTGCTGGTGCTCTTCAGCGACCAGAGTGAGCGTAAGGCGATCGAGGATCGTACGGAGATCCTGGCTCAGCGCGCCCTGCTCGGCGAGGTGACCGCCATCTTCGCGCACGAGGTGCGCAATCCGATCAACAACATCTCCACGGGCGTGCAGTTGGTGGCCTCGCGTCTGGGCAAAGAACATCCGTTGGCCGAATCGCTCGAACGCATCCGCAAGGAGTGTCTGCGTCTCGATCAGCTCATGGGCGACGTGCTGTTCTTCGCCCGCCCGCTTGAATTGAAGATCGAGCCGCTCGATCTGGCTGACCTGACACAGCGATTGTTGGGCCGCTGGGAGCCTCGGCTGCGGCAGGCCGGCGTGACCACGCACACGGCATTCGAGCCGTCCACGCCGCTGGCGGCGGCGGACCCACGCACGCTGGAGCAGGTCATCGTCAACCTGATCTCGAACGCCATGCAGGCCATGGCCAGCGGCGGCACATTGTCCGTCACCCTGGCGCCCAGCCAGACGCAGCAGGGCGCGATGGTCGAGCTCAAGGTGGCCGATACCGGCCCGGGAATCCCGTCCGATATTCAGGAGCGCATCTTCGAACCCTTCTTCACCACCAAGAAGGACGGGACGGGCCTCGGCCTGGCCATCAGCCGGCGGATCCTCATGGCCCACAAAGGAACCATTCGAGTGCAGAGCTTCCCTGACGCCGGGACGGTCTTCACCATTCAGGTACCGGCAGCCGAAACGGAAAGCGGGAGCAGAGGATGAGCGCAACGGTCCTGGTGGTCGACGACGAGGAGACCGCCCGCAGCTTCGTGTCGGCCGCACTGAGCGACGCCGGATACGAAGCGCTGCAGGCCGGCAGCCTGGCCGAGGCACACAAGGTCATCGATGCCGGGGCAGCCGACATCATCCTGCTCGACGTCGTGCTCCCAGACGGCTCAGGCATGACGCTCCTTGACCGCCTGGCGCGCGAGAAGCCCAGCCCGCCGGTCATTCTCATCACCGCCTTTGGCGAGGTCGAGATGGCGGTCGAGGCCATGAAGAAGGGCGCTCAAGACTTCCTGCAGAAGCCGCTTGACCTCGACCGCCTGCTGCAGGCCGTCGAACGCTCGCGCGAGGTCGTCGCCTTGCGCCGCGAGCTCGACCTGCTGCGGCGCTCGCTGCGCGAACACACCGACTGGGTCATCGGCGAGACTCCCGTCATGCAGCAAGTGGCCCACGAAGCCGAGCGAGCCGCCCAGGCCTCAGTCTCGGTATTGATCACCGGCGAGACCGGAACCGGCAAGGAAGTCCTCACACAATACATCCGCGCCATCGGGCCGCGCGCCGACAAACCATTCGTCCCCGTGAACTGCGCCGCCTTGCCTGAGACCATGATCGAATCGGAGCTCTTCGGGCACGAGGCCGGCGCCTTCACAGGCGCACAGAAGCGCAAGCCGGGGCTGCTCGAAGTCGCCGACGGCGGCATTCTGTTCCTGGATGAGGTCTCATCCACCAAGCCCGACATGCAGGCCAAGCTGCTGCGCGTCCTGGACGAGCACCGCTTCCGACGGGTGGGCGGCGTCAACGAGATCACGGTCGATATCCAGATCATCGCCGCCTCCAACCGCGATCTCCCCACCCTGCTCAAGGCCGGCTCCTTCCGCGAGGACCTGTACTACCGCCTCAAAGTCGTCGACCTGCACCTGCCGCCGCTGCGCGAAAGGATGGCCGACATCCCGGCTCTGGTCGGGACGTTCATCCGCAAGATCAACCTGTCTACGGGAAATCGGGTCACGGGCATCACCCCGCGGGCCATCGACGCCCTCAAGGCCCACCCCTGGCCCGGCAACATCCGCGAGCTTCGCCACGTCATCGAGCGGGCCGTCCTGTTCTGCGACGACGAGCTGATCGATATCGGCCACCTGCCCGCGGAGTTCCGCAGCCCCACCGCCTGACTCGGCCCTGGCACGCTCCTTGCAACACCCGCCTCCAGACCCGAGCGTCTGGAGGCGACCATGATTCCCCTCTCTCTGAGTGACCTTCAAATCATCGTTGCGGCTGCCGTCTTCCTGCTGGGCAGCCTGTGCATGCTCATCGGCGTGCTGGTCCTCATCACCCGCGGCTACTCCAAGGAAGTGAAGGCCCTGGCACGCCACTCGGCCCAGTTGGCCCAGAAAGGGCTGGCCGAAGAGGTCACGGGCCTGGTCAACAGCGCCTCCGAGTTGGTCGGATCCATCAACGCCCTCGTTCGAACGGCCAGCGGCGTCGGCATCTTCCTGGTGACTCTCGGCCTGGTGATGATCTTCGCAGCCTACTGGGTGATCATGCAGATCCAGTGGGCGACGGCCTGACCCCTAAGGCGGCGCCATGCGCAGCGACGACGAGATCCTCGACGCGCTAGGTCAACAGCTCGAGCCGACGGCGCTCTCAACCCTGGTCGCCCGGCTGCTGCGGGTGCCCCAGGCCTGGGATTCCCTGCGGGACCCACACAACCTCGAGCGCCTGATCGCCTCGGGCCAGCCGGACAAGGCGACGCCCGCCGACCTGGCCATGCAGTGCCTGGGCTGGTCGCAGGTTCCTGACGACCTTAGCCTGGAGGCCGGTCTTCAGGCGCAAGCCGAAAATGCGTGGCCCGAGACCGGGAAGGCCGGCACGGTCCCCCCCGACCTTCACACTGCGGCGCTATTGGCTGTTGGGCTCCTGCGGCTTGGTCGCAGCGGAGGACCTCGCGCGTTCGTCGACTGGGTCCTTCAGAATCCACCTGCCTGGCTCGCGCCGCTGGCCTGCGCCCTGCCCCTCATTCCCGACCAGGCTGGGCTTCTGCGGGCATTGGTCGAGAGCCAAGTGCCGGACGGGCTGCTGATGGCCGGCCGAGCGTTGTTGTCGATGGCGGATCCGGATCGGGCGTCCGAGACGCTCCTATTTGCGGTCCCCGATTTCGACATCGGCCTCCTCGAGGCGCTGGCAGACCGCGGAGAGATCGCCCTGGCGCGCGCCCTCAGCCAGGGTCTGAACAACCACCAGGCGAAGGGATCCGACTTGGGCGCCAATTCGCTGGCGGACATGATGCGCCGCGCCCTCAGCCTGAGGCTGCAGGGCCGCGCCCCAGATGCCATCCGGGCGCTGGAGAATGCCTGGGACGCGGCCGCCGACGCGGCCGCCGAGGTCGCCGACCAGATGGCCGAGGCAGCCGGGCAGTCGGGCGACGCCGTTACCGGGCTGGAGGCACGCCGGCAGGCGGTCCACGCCCGGCCGACCCCCCTGCGCCGCGCCTGGCTGGCCAAGTCGCTGGCCGATGCGGGCCAGGAGCAGGCCGCGCTCGCCGCCCTGGCGGATCCCCCCGCCTCGCTCGAGGAGCAGATTGCGGCCGGGTACGCCCTGAGTCGATTGGGGGAATCCGCTCAGGCGGCGGCCGTGCTCGACGATGCCCGGGACAAGGTCGCCTCCAAACCTCATGGCTGCAGCGTAACGTGGCTGACCCAACTGGCCCAGGCGCTCCACGCCTCCGGGCAGATCGCGGGTGCCCTGGATGTGTACGCCGAGTGCCTCGCCGTCAATCCGACCGACACCGGTACGCGTGTCGCCTACGCCAGTCTCCTGACAGAAGCCGGGGATACGCAGTCCAGTGCCCACCAGTCGGCCATCGTGCTCGGGCTCGAGCCGACGCGGTCGGGCGCTCGGCGGCAACTGGCCGCCGCTCTGCAGTCGGCCGGCGAATACAACAAGGCTCGGCGCACTTGGGAAGAACTTGCCAGCGAAGACCCTTCAGCACTCATTCAGGCCGCGGCGTGTGCGCTCGAAGCCGGAGACCATCAGGCTGCCAGCAATGCCTGCCACGCCCTCCTCGAGGGGGCACCCGACTCCGTCGAACTGCAGATCCTCCGGGCGCGCGCGCTGGCGGCGCAAGGCCTGACGGACGAGGCCACTGCCGCCCTTGCGGAGACCCTCGACCAGGCGCCCGAGTCATCGGCAGCCTGGATCGCCCTGGCGGAGGTCCTGGAGAAGGCCGGCGACTCGCAGGCGGCCGAGAGCACTCTCCATCGGGCCGCGCAGGCGCTTCCCGATCGCGCCGCCGTGCAGGCGGCCTGGAGCCAGGCGCTTCGCCGCCTTGGCCGCCCGAGCGAAGCCGTCCCTCCGATGGAGCGCGCCGCCGCGCTTGAGCCTGACAA
>DAIRVC010000039.1:5215-14463 GCA_036803025.1 Anaerolineales bacterium | reverse complement strand
TCGGCGCTTGCCCTCGGCGACGTCTCCCTCGCTCGCGCCACGCTTGAGACGGCTCGCGAGGGCCACCCGCAATCGGCCGAGCTGCTGACCGCGCTGGCGCAGACCCTGCTCGCCGATCGGCAACCCGAATCCGCCGTGCAGGCCGCCGAGCAAGCCTCGCTCCTGGATCCGTCGTCCCAGCCGGCGCTGCGCGCGCTCCGACAAGCCGCGCTGGAGACCGGGCGCGAGGATCTGGCGCTGCGCGCCCTGCAGCGGCTGGTCTCCCTGCGCCCCGGGGACAGTCAGGCCTGGTTGGATCTGGCCGGCAGTGCCCTTCGGTCGGCCGACTCCCTTTTGGCCCGCACCGCACTGGCGCGAGCCTTTCAATCAGGCCGCCGGATTCCGGGCATCCTGCGCCAGGCAGCCTCGGTCTACCTGCGCATGGACTCGCCCAAGCGGGCGCAGCGGACGCTTCGCCGCGCCGTCGCCCTTGACGCACAGGATGCTGCGTTGGTCCGACTGCTGGCACAGACCAGTGAGTTGGCCGGTGATGGTGAAACCGCAGTACAGGCCTGGCTCACCGCCGCCGCCCTCGAGCCCGGCCACGCCGAAGCCTTCGTTCGCGCGGCGCGCGCGCTCGAGGCCCTGTCGCGCTGGAACGCAGCTTGCGATGTCTGGCAGAAGGCGGTCGAGTTGCAGCCGGACAATCCGGCACTGATGGCGGGCCTGGGCAACGCCTACAAGGGCGCCGGGCTCGTCCGCCAGACACTCGATACCTACGCTCAGGCCGTCGCGCTCGATCCGGCCAACGCCGACCTCCTGCAGGCGGCCGGACTGGCCTGCCTGGATCTACAGGCTTACGCCGAGGCGGCCGATCTGCTCGAGAAGGCGGCCTTCCTCGCGCCTGGCCAGCCGGCGATCGCTCTCAGTCTGGCCGAGAGCCAGCTCCACCTCGGCCGCACCGCCGATTGCGCCGCCGCGCTCGATCAGGCTTCGGCGTCAGCTCCGCTGCCCGCACGCGGCCTGGCGATGCGGGCTCTCTGCCTCGCCGAAGAGGGCCAGGTCCCGGGCGCCATCGAAAGCTTCGAGCGGGCGTGCCAAGTGCAGACCGCTGCGGCGGACGAGGCTCGCTGGGTGGCGAAGGCCGGACTGCGGCTTGGCCGCTGGCAGGAGGCTGAGCACGCGCTTCGTTCGGCGCTGCAGGCTGAGGCCGCCAGCACGCACCTTCAACTGGCGCTCGTCCAGACCCGGCTTCAATCCTTGACCGTCGGCTGGATCCTGAATCAGCTCGAGGCGCACCACCACGCCCGGCAGGCCGGCCTGCTGGACGCCGAGCTGCTGGACTCGATCGCGGCCGAGATTCCGCAAGGCGGCGAGGCGCAGGCGGCGGGCATGCTTGAGCCGCTGCTCCACGCCCTGCGCGGCGACGCTTCGGACTCCGATTGGGATTCGCTTAACGGCCGCGTCCTGTCGCAACTGGACGACGGATTGGCGCTGCCCTTGGCTGTCGCCCATCTGCGCGCCTCGCGCCCCCATCAGGCGCTGGATCTGCTCCAAGCCCTGGCTGCCCATCGGCGCCCCTCCCCGCTGGCGGCCCTGCTTCAGGGGCTGACTCTCTCCTTGCTGGCCAAGCCTGAGCCGGGGCGAGCGTCGCTCGAAACGGCTCGCCTCGATCCGGTACTTCGCCCAGCCGCCGACGCGCTTGCCGCCCGACTCGCCTTGCTCGAACAGAACGCTGACCAGGCGCTGGCCTCACTGAACGCGGCCGTCGCCGCCTGGCCCGACGAATCGGTCTGGCACAACCAATTGGCCTCTCTCTACCTGCAGTCCGACGATTTCGCGGCGGCCATCCCGCACCTCCAGCAGGTCCTCGAGGCCGATGGTGAGAATGCGGAAGCGACGGTTGCCCTGGCGCGCGCCCTGCGCCAGAACGGGCAGCTGCCCGAAGCGCGGCAGGTGTTCTCCCAGGCGGTGGCGCTCTTCCCTGTGCAGACCCCCGTCTGGCGAGAAGCCGGTGAGGTGGCGTTGTCGACTGGCGACTTTGAGCAGGCCGAAGCCTGGTTCGAGCGGGCTTGCACGCTGTCCCCTTCGGATGGCGACTGCCTGATCGGAGCCGCGCGAGCCGCGCTGGCGCGCGGGAAGTCACGCCAGGCTGTCGAACGGGCGCAGGCTGCGGCGCGGCTCGCGCCCGCTGATGCGAATGTGCTATGCGGTTTGGGCGAGATCCTCGAAGCGCAGGGCAAGTTCGCCGAGGCCCTCCAGGCATACGACTCCGCGATCGCCAACGCGCAGGATGCAATTCCCGCGCTGCTCTGCCGAGGGCGATTGCTGGTCAGGCTCGGCCGAGCGCAAGAAGCCGCCGAGGGTCTCAGCGCTGCGCTGACGGAATCCTCCAGCAACGACCGGGCCTGGGCGGCGCTGGCCGAGATCTGCGAGGCGACCGGTGATCTGCCGACCGCCCTGCGCTCCGCCGCCAACGCCGTGCGCATCGCGCCGCGCAATCCCGGCCACCATCACACGCTCGGGCGCCTGGCGCGCCGCTCGGGGCAATTGGACCGTGCTCTGGATGAGCTTCACAAAGCGGAGCAGCTCGGCGGCGGCGCTGCCGCACTTCTGCTGGAGATCGGCCGAGTCCATGAAGACCGCCGCGAGCGCTCCCTGGCGCTGGATGCGTACGAGCGCGCCATCGCCGTCGAGCCGCAGTCGGCCGAAGCACACTTCCTGGCCGGCGTCGCGCTCAAGCACATGAAATCCTACGCGCGCGCCTGCCGCATGTTGAAGAAGGCAGTTGACCTGAACCCGAAGGACCCCGAGGCCCACCACCAGCTGGCCGCCGTCCGCGCACTGGACCTGGTGCACGGCGGGCTCCAGCAAGCGACGGTGCATCCATGATCGAACGCCGACAACTCCTCAACCTGATCGAAGCCGCACGACTGGCCGGCCGCCCTGACTACGCCTCCACCGTTGCGGCTGACTGGCTGGCCTGCTGGCCGGGCGACGGCGAGGTCCAGTTCCGTTTGGCGCAGGCGGAGGTCGAGCAGGGAGCCAACGCTCCGGCCGCTGCGCGTTTGACGCGTGTGGTCACCGTTGATCCGGAATACGTCGAGGCGTACGATCTGCTGGCGACCGCCCTGCGGGCGCAGGGCGACTCGGCCCAGGCACAGGTCTTTGGCAGCTGTGCGGCAGTGCTGCGCGGCGGCGAGCTTGATCGCTGGAAGACGCCCTCGTGGGCCTTCGGACTGGCGCGCGCGCTGAAGAGCCTGACCTCGACCGACAGTCAGAGCGCAGTGCACGAGGCCCTGACAGCCCTCTCCGCCGACCCGTCCACGCCGCTGCCCACAGTCGTCAGCGTGCGGGCGCACCTGGCCTCCGCAGACCGGCAGGCCGCCGCGGCGTTGGCTCGCACCGGGCACGACCGTTGGCCGGAATGCGCGCTGTTCCTGGTCGTCCTGGCGCGCGACCTGCTCGAGCAGGGAGAGACGGCGCGCGGCGTCGACTACTTGCACCGTGCAGCGGCCGAAGACCCGACCGGCCACCTGACCTCGAGCGTCCTCGGCCCGGATCACCCCTACCAGCGCCTGTGGCCTGCAAGCTTGACCGCCGAGCTCAGCCACCCGATCCCGGCGGAGGTGGCGGCCTTGTTGGGCGAGAATCGCCTGGCCGCCGCCCCGTCAGGTGCCGCCTCGGCCGCAGTCAATGCGAATTCGGGCCGCATCCACGCGGTCGATCCGCAGGCAGCCACACATCCGTCGGCGCCGCATGCGCCGGAGACGGACCCCGACCTGCCGCAGCCCGAGCCATGGGAAGCATTTCGCGGCCCCAGCTCCGGCGATGCGACCTCCGATTCGAGCCGCGAGCTGGACCAGATTCGCGACGGTCTCAATCGCGTCGCCGCCCGGCTGAAGAGCCCGCGTCGGGCGGGAGATGAAGACGACCGGATCCCGGCCTACGTGGCGATTTCCAGCCGCACACGGTTGCTGCAGGAGTTCGGCGAGGCCGCCTTCCGCCAGATCGATCAGGCAGCCATGGAACTCGTAGAGACGATTCGCCGCCGGCAGGGCTGGTCAGCCTACAGGCTGTTCATTGACGACCCGTCCACGCTGCAGCCCTTCGGCCTCTCGCCGGCCGATCCGCAGAACGCGTGGCAGATCAAGCTGCGGCTGGCCGACCTGGATCGCGCTCTGCGCCGGCGCGGCGAGATGATCGGCGCGCTGCTCATCATCGGCGGCGATCGGATCATCCCCTTCCACCAGCTGCCCAACCCCACTGACGACGACGATGAGAGCATCCCGTCGGACAATCCGTACGCCGCCACCGACGAGAACTACTTCGCCCCCGAGTGGCCGATCGGCCGCCTGCCGTGGGACACGAACGCGGAGGAACTGGTCAAGACGCTGGGGCTGGCGAAGCAGAGCCACCGCTCGCTCGACAACCCCGGAAGCGCAGTGCAGCGTCTCCAGCTGTGGCTGCGCTATCGGTTCGGCAGGCTGGTCGGCCGCCAGGCGCGCTCGCTGGGCTACACGGCCAACATCTGGCGCAAGTCGTCGCTGGCGGTCTACCGCGCCATCGGCGATGCCGGCTCGCTGCTCACCTCCCCGCCGGCGCAATCGGGCCGCCTGCCCTCGCAAGCGATCCGCCCCACCCGGCTGTCTTACTTCAACCTGCACGGGCTGGAGGATGCGCCGGAATGGTTCGGTCAGCGCGACCCGATGCTCGACGATCCGAACGACGCGGAATTCCCCGTCGCCCTGCGGCCCGAGGACGTGGTCAATAGCGGCCGCGCCCCACTGGTGGTCTTCACCGAGGCCTGCTACGGCGCCAACGCCCTGGGCAAGGACAGCCAATCGGCGCTTTCGCTCAAGTTCCTGTCTTCCGGGACCCTGGCGGTGATCGGTTCGACCAAGACCTCCTATGGCGCCATCGCCCCGCCGCTCATCGCCGCCGACCTGCTCGGCCGGTTGTTCTGGGATGGATCGAACCGCGGGCTGCCGGTGGGCGAGGCCCTGCGCCGCGCCAAGCTCGGGCTGGCAGCCGAGATGCATCGGCGACAGGGATATCTCGACGGCGAGGACCAGAAGACGCTCATCGCGTTTGTCCTCTACGGCGATCCGCTCATCACGCTCAGCACTGGCGACCGCCGCGGAAGGGAGAAGGCGATCCTGCGCCGCACCACGCGGCCGGCGAACATGAAGACGGCCTGTGCCCTGGGCGGTCCGGTGATCGCTTCGGAAGATCTCGATCCGAAGACCGCCGCCCGCATCCGATCGGTCGTGGCGCACTACCTGCCCGGGATGACTAGCGCCCAATGCCGCATTCGCACGCAGCATGCCGGCTGCGAGGGTGAGGGCCACACCTGCCCCACCCACCAACTGGGGATCAAGGGCGAGTCTGGCTCGGCCGGCCAGACGCTTCAGGTCACACTCTCGAAGCAGATTGTCGACGGGTCCCGCCGGCACCCGCATGTCGCACGTCTGACCATGGATGCCAGCGGCAAGATCCTCAAGCTGGCGGTTTCGAAGTGAGAGACCGGCATACTTCTTGCATCGGGTCCAGTCAGGAGATCGTATGACCCCTGCCCTCGCTCGCCTTGGCTACCACTACTTCCCGGACGACCAGCACTACCGCCTGGCCGATCTGGAGGCCTGGCTGCCAGCCTTGCAAACGGCTGGAGCCCGCTGGCTGACCTTGCGGGCCACATTGGCCCGCGGCGTGCCGGAGCCGTTCATCGCCGGCTTGCGGCAGGCTGGGATCGAACCCATCGTTCACATCGGCACCCCTGTCCGTCGGCTGACCGACAGCGAGCTCACCCCGCTCCTCGCCAGCTACGCGGCCTGGGGAGTGCGTTACGTCGTGGTCTTCGACCGGCCCAACCTGCGCGCGCAGTGGCCCGGCGCTACGTGGTCGCAGTCCGGCTTGATCGATCGATTCCTGGACGCGCTCATGCCGGTCCTGGCCGCACAGAAGGAAGCCGGCCTGACCCCGATCCTCCCGCCGCTCGAGCCGGCCGGTGACTACTGGGATACGGCTTTCCTTTCGGGCGTGCTCGAGGGCCTCGCCCGGCGCGGGCCGGCCGCCCTGCTGGACGAAGCTGCTTTGGCCATTTACGCCTGGACCTACGGGAAGAAGTTGAACTGGGGCGCCGGAGGGCCAATGGCCTGGCCGGAGTCGCGGCCCTACCACACACCCGAGGGCTCGCAGGATCAACGCGGGCTGCACGCATTCGAGTGGTATCACGCCGCGGCTGCAGCCGCCGGATACCCGGGACTGCCGATGCTCGTCGTCGCCGGCGGCGCTCTGCGCGCCTCGAACGAGAACGGCGCCGACCCCGACCAGACGGCGGAGGACAACCTGGCTATCGCCCGAGCGCTGTCGGCAGGCGACATCCCGGATTACGTCCTCAATTTCAACTTCTACCCGCTGGCCGCGGCCGACGGCCATCCCGATGAGCCTTCGGCCTGGTTCTCGGCGCCGGATGCACCTCGCCCTCCAGCCCAGGCGATCGTGCGGCTGCTGGCCGCCGCCGTGGCCGCCCCGCACGCCCCCGCGCACGTGCTGTCACACTACGTCCTTCTCGATCTCGACGACGCGGCGCTGGGGACTGTGGATTTGGCAGCCGTCTATGATCTGGTCGGCGATCGACAGGCGTCCATCGGCGTGTCGCCCGAGGCGGCTCGGCTGGCAGCGCAGGTTACCGTCCTCGGCAGCGCCGGACGGCTGCCTGCGGATATCGAAAGCACGCTCACCGCCTGCGGCTGCCAGGTGCGCCGGCTGGCCAGTGGCACCAAGGGCATCGCCTCCGCGCTCTTCGCCGCGCCGGCCGAAGCGCGCGGCGCTACCTCATCGACGGGGATGTGACCCATGTCTGACGGACCTGCTCCCAGCGTTTCTGCGCCCGCCTCTCGCTCGTCTGAGTCACACATCGGCCGAGCTTCGATCAAAGTGCTCGGCCTGGGAGGCGGCGGATCGAATGCCGTCAACCGGATGATCGAGCTCGGGCTGACCGGCGTGGAGTTCATCGCCGCCAACACCGATCGGCAGGCGCTCGCCTCGAGCCTGGCAGACAAACGCATGCAGCTCGGCCCGCGTGTGACCCGCGGGCTGGGCGCGGGCGGCGATCCGAAGGTGGGCGCGGCGGCCGCGATGGAGAGCAGCCGCGAGCTGGCTGCCGCGTTGCGCGGCGCGGATATGGTATTCCTCACCGCCGGCATGGGCGGTGGGACCGGCACCGGCTCGGCGCCTGTCGCGGCCGAGATCGCCCGCGAGGTAGGCGCAATCGTCGTCGCCGTCGTCACGATGCCGTTCGGCTTCGAGATGACCCGCCGCTCGCGCAATGCGAGCGAGGGCATCAAGCTTTTGCGCCCGCACACGCATACCCTGGTGACGGTCCCCAATGATCGCCTGCTGCAGGTGGTCCCGCGTGACGTCAGCCTGGAGATCGCCTTCCGTATGGCCGACGATATCCTGCGCCAGGGCGTCCAGGGCGTGGCCGAGCTCGTCACCCGCCCGGGGCTGATCAACGTAGACTTCGCCCACGTGCGCAACATGTTCATGAATGGCGGCGGGGCGTTGATGGCCATCGGCATGGGCGAAGGCGACAACAAAGCCGAAGAAGCGATCTACCAGGCGCTGCACCATCCGCTTCTCGAGATCGACACGCTCGATCGCGCCGGCGGGATCCTGGTGCATTTCACTGGCGGAGACGACTTGTCGCTGTTCGAGGTCGGCGAGGCGGTGGATCAGCTGCGCGATTCCCTCCCGGAGGAGGCCGATCTCCTCTTGGGCGCCACGACCGATCCATCCATGCAAGGCCGCGCGCAGGTCATCCTGATTGTGACCGGCCTGGGGGCCAGCCCCGTGCCGGCGGCAGCCGAGGCGCCGGCTGTGGCTCAGCTACGCATCTCCGGCCCGCCGGTCCTCGACCGGAGCGCCGTCGATCTCGACCTGCCGGCCTTTCTGCGCAGGCGCGCGACTGCCGGCTAGGAGGCGGATATGCGCAAAGAGCTGCTCGAGGAGGTCCGGCGCCGAGTCGCCCGTCAATTCCCGGAGATGAAGTCCGTGCAGCCGACGGTCAGATCGCAGGACGACGGCTATCAGGTGACGTTCCGGGGCAAGGCCGGTCTGCCGGGTGGGCGGACCATGAACCGCATTGTCCACGTGCGCGTCGATGCCGAAGGGCGCATCACGCGCATCAGCACCTCCAAATGAAGACAACGCTGCAGCCACTCGCCGCGGTGCAGCTCCAGTTCTGGCGTCTGGCAGCCGCTGCGGCTGCGTACCTCGCCAGACGCCGCCGCCTGCTCTCGCAAGTCACAGCGCACCTACCCCTGATCGCCAGCGGCGCCGCGGCGTGGGCGGCCGGCCGTCTCGTCGCCGTCATCCTCCGCTGAGCTGACCCCCGAGCGTCGACCGGCCGGCAAATTGCGGCGCCGCGGTCGCCGGAGTACAATCCGGGCGCCTCGGCGCGCGGTCCGCGGCCGTCGAATCCATGAGATCCAAACCTCCGCTGCTGTTGGTCGTCCTATTCCTTGGCCTGTGCTTCGTATTGGGCCTGGCCAGCACACTGCTGGAGGACCTGGACCAGCGAAGGACGCCCACGCCGGCGTCCCTGCGCACGGCCACCGCCACGCGCGGCGCCACACCGACCCCCGGCCCATCGGCGGTCTACTTCATCGGCGTGGACGAACTCGAGAGCGAGCAACCCCGACTTGTCGCCGTCTGGATGGCGACCTTCGAGCGCAGCGGCACGGACGTGTTCTTGTTCGGTTTCCCGTCGGACATGCAGACAGGAGGCCCAGATTCTGACGGCCTGGCGTCCCTCTTCACCCGGGACGAGGACGGAGGGCCGTCGTCCGAGTTCGAGCTGGCGCTCCAGAGCGTCAGCCTGCTACCGCCTCGCATGACGGTCATCCTCGACCGGACCGGCTTTCAGGCAGTCGTCAATCACATGGGCGGGGTCGAGCTGGGCGGGGTCAGGCTGACCGGCGCCGAGACGATGGCCGTCCTCGATCTATGGCAAGACGATCCCACGGGTCTGGTCGAAGCACAGGCGCGCATTCTGGGCGCGCTGGCGCAGCAGGCGCCGCGGGCCGGTTCCACGCCCGACCTTACGCCGCTCCTAAGCCTCATTCCCGATCACGCCTACCTCTCGGTGCGGCCGGCGGATGCCGCGCTGATGTTGGCGCCGCTCCTGCCACTCGGGGCGGACTCGATCCACATCACGACGCTGACCTTGCCGCGTGACCCGGCCGATGCGACAGGCGAGTAGCCGC
>DAIRVC010000039.1:0-5205 GCA_036803025.1 Anaerolineales bacterium | reverse complement strand
CGCCGGCCGCGCCGGCAGTCGAGGGCCGCGCCAAGGCAGGCGGCGGCGAATCGGAAACCTATGCTATGATGGGACCACCTGGCCCACGAGAAGTGCTGCGACTGGCAGACTCTCCGTGCAGCCGCCAAGATGGACAAGGAGGTGGATTTCGGGAACGCCCTGACTCTGCACTCTTCGGCATCACACTCTTGGAGGAGAGCAAGATGAAGAAGCGCGCCCTACTGACCCTGTTCGTCCTGGCCGGGGTTATCCTGGCCGCCTGCGGCGGCGCAGCCGAGCCGACCGCGACCGAGGCCCCAGAGCCTCCCGCTCCGCCAACCGGCGGACTCCCCGACCTGGGCGGCCGTACGATCACGGTCGCAGTCGAGAACGCCTATCCCCCCTTCAACTACATCGACGAGGCCACCGGCGAGCCGGCCGGCTGGGACTACGAGGCCGTCACGGAAATCTGCAACCGCATCAACTGCGTCCCTGAATTCACTCAGGCGGCCTGGGACGGCATCTTCCCGGCCATGGAAGCCGGTGAGTATGACATGCTCGCCGACGGCGTGACCTACACCGCCGAACGGGACGAGATCGTCGACTTCTCCACCCCGTACGTAACCATCGGCCAGGTGCTGCTGATCCGCGCCGATCAAACGATCGACGACCTGGAGGCCTTCAAGGCCGACCCGGACGTCCTGGTAGGGACTCAAATCGGCACGACCAATGAGATCGTCGCCAAGGAGAACTTCCCCGAGGAGCGCGTCCAGAGCTTCGAGGAGTTCGGCGGCGCGGTCGCGGCACTCCTGGCCGGCGACATCGACGCCGTGGTGATCGACACGGTTTCGGCGGTCGGGTTCATCGCCGCCAATCCAGGACAGCTTGTGATCGGCCCGCAGCTGACCTCCGACGAGCAGCTGGCGTTCGTCTTCCCGCCCGGGAGTGACTTGGTGGACCCGGTGAACGCCGCGCTGGCAGCTATGGAAGCCGACGACACTCTGGCCTTCATCAACAGCCGGTGGTTCAATCCGCAGTAGCCTGTCCGGTGAACTAGCGCTGGCGCGACAACACGGGCAGGTCGGCAATCCAATTGTCGACCTGCCCGTGCCTGAAAGGCACGCCTCATGAGTCAGACTCCGCCATCATCGAGCGAAATCGCCGCCGAGGCGGCGCGGGAGTCGGCCCGACCTCGACTGCGCTGGTCGACCCTGCCGTGGTGGGCGTTCATCCTGGTGGCTGCCGGACTGCTGATCATCTTCTTGATTCTGAACGCCCAGAATTACCACGAAACCTTCACCTACCTTTCGGCCGGGATGAAGGTGACGCTGCGCATCACGATGGCGTCTTACCTGATCGCCACCGTGATCGGCTTGTTCACCGGACTGGCACGCACTTCGAAGAACCCGGTCGCCTTCACCATTGCGACACTGTACGTCGAGGCGGTGCGCGGCATCCCGCTGATCGTACTCATGCTGTACATGGCCTTCGTGATCGTCCCGGCTGCGGCCAGTGTGGTTCGCGCCGTCGGCGCCTGGGCGCTGACGCTCGGCCCGACCGGCGGGCTGGCCGAGTTCCTCACCGGCATGTCCGTGGTGACCAGCCGCCAGGTCAGCCTGGAGGCGCGCGCCATCGTCGCGCTGGCGGTCGGCTATGGCGCCTACGAAGCCGAGATCTTCCGCGCCGGGATCCAGTCCATCGGCCGCGGGCAGATGGAGGCCGCTCGCTCGCTGGGTATGACCTACGGGCAGGCCATGACGCGCGTCATCTTGCCTCAAGCGATCCGCCGCGTGCTGCCCCCGCTGGGGAATGACTTCATCGCCTGCCTGAAGGACTCGTCGCTGGCCACCGTCCTGGCGGTCAATGAGCTCACTCAGCTCGGCCGGCTGCGGCGCGCCAGCACTTTCCGCGTCTTCGAGACGTTCAACGTCCTGACCTTCCTGTACCTGTCGATGACCCTGGCCCTATCGGGCGTGGTGCGGGTGATCGAACGCAAGATGAAGTTCGAGGAGTGAGATGGACCCGATCATCCACGTCAAAGACCTGCATAAGTACTTCGGCGCGGTCGAGGCCGTGCGCGGCGTGAGCCTGGACGTCGCCAAGGGCGAGGTGGTCGTCATCATCGGCCCCAGCGGATCCGGCAAGAGCACGCTGCTGCGCTGCGTCAATCACCTCGAGACTCCCAGCAGCGGCGAAGTCTGGATCGACGGGCAGCAGCTGACACACAAAGGCACGAACATCAATGCCGTGCGCGCCGAGGTAGGCATGGTGTTCCAGCTCTTCAACCTGTTCCCGCACTTGACGGCATTGGACAACATCACGTTGGCGCAGCGGGTAGTGCGCAAACGCTCGCGCGAGGAGGCCACCACCGTGGGGATGGAGCAGCTCAAGCGCGTCGGCATCCCCGAGAAGGCGGACTGCTATCCCGGGCAGCTCTCCGGCGGGCAGCAGCAGCGCGTGGCCATCGCCCGGGCATTGGCCATGCAGCCCAAGATCATGCTCTTCGATGAACCCACCTCGGCGCTCGATCCGGAGATGATCAAGGAAGTGCTCGACTGCATGCTCGAGCTGGCCGAGGCCGGCATGACCATGCTGGTCGTGAGCCACGAGATGGGTTTCGCCAAGGCCGCCGCCCGGCGCATCATCTTCATGGACCAGGGCCAGATCGTCGAGGAGACCACGCCCGAGGAGCTCTACACCAATCCCAAGGAAGAGCGCACCAAGCTCTTCCTGAGCAAGATCCTGCACTGAGACGGTTGCGGGCAATCCGGAATCAGACGGAGCCGCCATTGGGCGGCTCCGTTGTGTGCGCTGGGGGGGAGTTGAACCCCCACGCCTTTCGGCACATGGCCCTCAACCATGCCTGTCTGCCAGTTCCAGCACCAGCGCATCCCTTGCTCGGACTTGGGGTATTATAGCCTAGCGGTTGAGCTTGTCAACGCCGGCGCATGGAGGCGAGCATCGATGCGCATCGTCCTGGACGCCATGGGCAGCGATACCCATCCAGAGCCGGAGCTGCAGGCCGCCGTGCAGGCCTATCATCTCTGGCACGAGCCCGTCATCCTCACCGGACCCCAGAGCCTGTTACGGGAGAAACTGAACGCTCTCGGCGCCGACCCAGGACAGGTCGAGCTTGTTGACGCGCCCGAGGTCCTGGAGATGACCGACAAGCCGGCGCGCTCGGCGCGAGGCAAGTCGCAGAACTCGATGGCGGTGGGGATGGACTTGCTCAAGGCCGGCCGCGCCGACGCATTCGTGACCGCCGGCAATACTGGCGGCGCAATGGCCAATGCGCTCTTCCGCCTCGGCCGCATCCGGGGCGTCAAGCGGCCCCCGCTGGCCGGCCTGATCCCGGTGCGCGGCGGATCAGCCGTGGTCCTCGACATCGGCGCCAACGCCGACTGCAAGCCCGAGTACCTGGTCCAGTTCGCCATCCTGGGCGCCATCTACGCCGAGCGCGTCCTGGGCCGCTCGCGCCCGAGCGTCGCCCTTCTGTCGAACGGTGAAGAGGCCGGCAAGGGCAATTCCCTGGTCAAGGAGACCTACCCGCTCCTGGAGAAGGCCGGGCTCAACTTCATCGGCAACGTGGAGAGCAAGGAGCTGTTCGCCGGCCGTGCCGACGTCATTGTGACGGACGGCTTCACCGGGAACGTGGCCATCAAGACCAGCGAAGCCGTGGCCAGCTTCCTGATCGAGCTCATCCGCACGCAGATCAAAGCTTCACCCCTCACGGCCGTCGGCGGGCTGCTGGCCAAGCCCGCCTTCCGTCGCGTCGGCAAGGTCCTCGATCCGGCCGAGTACGGCGCCGCGCCGCTTCTGGGCATCGACGGGTTGGTCTTCATCGGGCACGGCCGCTCCGACGCCAGGGCCTTGATCAGCGCTCTGCGCGTGGCGCGCCAGGCGGTCTCGGAGGATCTCCTTCCCGCCCTGGCCGCCGCCATCCAATCCCGGCTCTCCGGCGAACGCGTCGTCGACGAACCATGAGCGATCACGCCATAGTTCAGCGGCCCCGGGTGGTCATCACCGGGATGGGCATGCTCACCCCGCTCGGCTCCGACCTCGAGCCCATCTGGGAACAGCTGCGCCGCGGCCAGTCCGGCATTCGGCGCATCACCCACTTCGATCCGTCCGGCCTGCCCTGCCAGATCGCCGGCGAGATCCCCGACTTCCGCGTGGAGGACTATCTGCCGGCCAAGGAGGCGCGCCGCATGTCGCGCGCCTCGCAAGTGGCGCTGGCGGCCTCGATCAAGGCGGTCGCGGATTCCCGGCTGCCCTTGCCGCTCAGCGAGCCCGAGCGGGTGGGCGTGTACTTCGGCACCGCCATCGGCGGTCTGGAGCGCTTCCAGGAAGGGCTGGACACCTTCCGCAATCAGGGCCTGGCGCGCGTGAATCCATTCACCGTACCCTCGGCCCTGCCCAACATGCCGGCCTTCCACGTGACGCTCAACTTCGGCGCCCTCGGCCCCAACTGCACCATCACAACTGCCTGTGCCACGGGCACCCAGACGATCGGCGAGGCGGTCGGGGCGATACGCGACGGCCGCGCCGACGTCGTGATCGCCGGGGGCACCGAGGCTCTGATCCGCGAATACTCGCTGGCCGGTTTCGCGGCCATGCGCGCCCTTCCGACCAGCTTCAATGACGCTCCGCAGTCAGCCTCGCGTCCCTTCGACGCCCGCCGGGAGGGCTTTGTCTTCAGCGAAGGCGGCGCCTGCCTGGTGCTCGAAAGGCTCCAGCACGCCCAGGCCCGCCACGCCTCGATCTACGCTGAAGTCCTCGGCTATGCCAGCACAAGCGACTGCTTTCACATCGCCGCGCCCGATCCACAGGCCTCCGGCGCGCAGCGGACCATGCGCTGGGCCCTCAGCGACGCCGGCCTGCGCCCGGATCAGGTCGACTACATCAACGCCCACGGGACCTCGACGCCGGCCAACGACGCCATCGAGACGCTGGCCATCAAGAACCTGTTCGGCGAGCATTCCCGACGCGTCCCGATCTCATCGACCAAATCGATGATCGGGCATCCGATGGGAGCCGCCGGCGCGATCGAGGCGTGTATCTGCGCTCTGAGCCTGCGCGACCAGATCATTCATCCGACCATCAACTACGAGACGCCCGACCCGGAGTGCGATCTCGACTACGTGCCCAACCAGGCGCGCCCGGCCGATCTGCGCGTCGCTCTCTCCAACTCATTCGGCCTGGGCGGACAGAATGCCTGCCTGGTCC
>DAIRVC010000038.1:0-18758 GCA_036803025.1 Anaerolineales bacterium | reverse complement strand
GCCCAAGCACACGCCTCCCTTCACCCCGCCCCCCAGCGCGGCCCAACCTCAGGAACAGGAAGTTGAGGTCCAGCCGCCGGTCGAGGCCGAGGAGCCGCCCGTCCTGACCGCTTCGCTTCTGCAGGAGATCGACCCAGAGGTCGCCGATCGGCTGACGGCCCTGGATCGCAAGATGAGCCGGCTCGAGCAGGACTTCTCTCAGGGCCAGGTCAACACCTCCCAATACCAGGCCATCCGCCGCCACTATATCCAGCAGCGCGACATTGCCCTCAAGCTGCATCAGGCCAACCCGCAGAGCGATCGCTGGCGCGTCGTCCTGGAAGAGGGCAAGACCAGCTTCTTGCTCCAACTGAACGAAGCCGTCTGTCGCGGCTACGCGTTGTACGACGTGCGCACCCGCAAGCGCATCTTCCTGCAAGGTGTGATGGACCGCGGCGCCGAAGAGACGATGCCCCTGATGGGCACATTCGGCGCTCCCACGCACCGCCCCGGCGCCACGCGCATGCTGGCCACGCAGACCGAGGACGGCACCGCACTCCTGCTGATCCCAGGACAACACACGGCCGCGCTGATCATGTTCTCCCAGGACCCGCCCGGCTGGCAGGTACGCGCCGTCCGCGAAATCCACCGCAACTTCGAGACCGCCAACAGCGCCGCCCTCGCCCGCGGCGAACGCAAGGCGCTGCTGTTCCCCGACGTCAGCCGCATCGTCAAGTCCTGACCCGCTCGCATTCCCAAGCGCACGCGAAACGGCTACAATCCCGGGCAGGCCGAGGGCGTCCCCGGCCGACGCGGCCGCCTGGCGGCTGAGGATTCGATGCAAGCCATCGTCATCTCCGACAACGCCGACGACCGGGATTTCACTGCCTACGTTCTCCGGCGGGCGGGATTCGCCGTCGCCCCGGGGACCAATCTGGCCAACGTCGCCGCCAACTGGCTGGAAAATCCGGTCGACCTGGTTGTCCTGTCGGGGCGCGCCGACGGGCTCCCGGCCGGGATCAGCGCCCTGCGCGCCGTAACCGAAGCCCCGTTGGTGCTGTTGCTCGAGGCGCCCACTGAAGCGGCCACCGTTGACCTGCTGACCGCCGGCGCCGACCTGGTGCTCTCCGCACCGATCGGATCCCGTCTGCTGACGGCCTACTGCAACGGCCTCGTGCGCCGGGCGGGCGGCATTCCACCCTTCACCCTCCCGGCGCTCGATTTGGGCGAGATCGTCCTCGATCCCGCCGCCCGGACCGTGCGCGCCGGCGAGCGCCCCCCGCAGCGTCTGACCCAGCTCGAGTTCCGGCTGCTGTACGTCCTCATGACCAACCGCGATCAGGTCATCCCGTCCGACATCATCGTCGAGCGGGTCTGGGGCTATACCGGGACCGGCAGCCGCGAGCTGGTGCGCAATCTGATCAGCCGCCTGCGCTCGAAGATCGAGACCGATCCGGGGAATCCCGTCCTCATCCAGACCATCCCGGGAGTCGGCTACCAGTTCGGGCTTCCGCAGCGCTGATCGCGCACGATTGATACACCCAGCGGCCTTCTTCAACACCCTCGATACATGTCTTACACTGCCTTTTAACGCCGCCGCGTTAGAATGATAGATGGTGCCGGATTCGCCGGCACGGGAGATGGGTGTGACGGTTGGTGCGTGCCCGGCGTGCGGTTGCGAGATCGGGTTGGGATCCGAGCCCTGGCTTGGGGCGCGGGTCACCTGCCCCGGCTGCGGCGCCTACCTGGAGATCATCGCCCTCGCCCCGGTTGAGCTCGATTGGGCCTACGACCTGCCGGAGGGCGGGTTGAAGTACGACTACAAGCTAAGCGACAACCGCGACCAGTGGTAGCGCAGGCAGAGGCGAGCGACGAGAACCGGAGCCCACTCTGCCCGAGGCAGAGCAGGGCTCCTCGACCTTAATCGGCGGGATACACCGCCAGGGAGTTGTACGATGAACGGACAGGAAGAAGCTGGAGAGCTCGACAAACCTCCGAGTACGAAGGTCCCCCACAACGGACGTCCGGCCGAGCCGTGGCGCGCGGCCATCCTGGCCAACCTGAAGGCGGATATCGCCCACGGCCCGGACGAACCACCGGACGCCGGCGCTGAGTTCGATCGCCGCGAAACGGTCGACGCGATCGCCGATGCCCTCGAAGCCGAGGGTCACTGGGTCACCATGCTGCCCGCCGACCACACACTGCCCGAGTCGTTGAAGCGCATGCGTCCGCATATCTGCTTCAACATCGCCGAGGGGCTGAGCGGCGACGCCCGCGAAGCCCAGGCACCGGCCCTGTGTGAGCTGCTGGGCATCCCCTACACCGCCTCGCGGGTGCTGGCCAACGCCGTCTCGTTGGACAAGACCCTGACCAAGCGCATCTGGCGCGACCACGGCCTGCCCACCGCCCGCTTCCAGGAGTTCCATTCGGCCGACGATCCGCTCGAAGCGCAACTGCGCTTCCCACTCTTCGTCAAGCCGGCCCGCGAGGGCACCGGCATGGGCATCGGGCCGCAAGCCGTGGTCCGGTCGGAAACCGAGCTACGCACGCGCATCGAGTGGGTCCTGCAGACCTATCGGCAGGGTGCGCTGGTCGAGGAATTCCTGCCCGGGCGGGAGTTCACCGTCGGCTACATCGGCAACCGCGGCATCCCGCTGCGCCGGCGCCGGCCGTGGCTGTACGACAGCGACGGCTATCACTTCTTTCCGGTCCTTGAGATCGAATCTGGAAGCAGCGTAACCCCAGGCATCTACAGCCATGACGCCAAGCTGCTCGACCCCGGTGAGCCGGGCGCTCCGGGCTACCTGTGCCCGGCGGCCATCCCCAGCGCCCTGCGCAACCGCCTGTACGAGCTCACTCGACAGGCAGCCGAGGCGCTGGGCGCCTGCGACGTGTCCCGCGTGGACTTCCGCATGGGAACCGACGGCGAACCGTACTTGCTCGAAATCAACACCCTGCCGGGGCTCAATCCGGTCGTCAGCGATCTGTGCATCATGGCTGCCGCCGAGGGGACGCCCTATGCGGTGTTGATCAGCGAGATCCTGTACCTGGCCGCCGAGCGCTACGGCCTGCCCTTCAAGGCCGGCAGCCTGACCCGCCCGCGGGCGCGCTCCCGCCGCGCGCCGGCGCAGCTGACCGACGCGGCCCACTGAGACGCACCGATCCCAATCAACTCAACGAGCCCCCTGCTCCCGCAGGGGGCTCATGCTTTCCGGCGGCAGAGTGCGCCGGAGGTAGAATCCGGGCGGGACGGTGCGCCGACGGAATGCTTCGCTTGCGGTTGCGTTTCTATCAGGAACTCAACGACTTCCTCGCCCCGGCGCTGCGCGGCCGCCGCTTCGAGCACGAGATCCGCAGCCGAGCCTCCGTGAAGGACGTGATCGAATCGTTGGGCGTTCCGCACACGGAGGTCGACCTGATCCTGGTCAACGGCGCCTCGGTCCAGTTCGACCACCCGCTGCGCGACGGCGACGACATCAGCGTCTACCCGCAGTTCGAGGCCATCGACGTCGGCCCGCTGGCGCGCCTGCGCCCCCGGCCGCTGCGAGAGCCGCGCTTCCTGGCGGACGTGCACCTCGGTCGCCTGGCCGCCTACCTGCGCCTGTTCGGTTTCGACTGCCTGTATGAGCCGAACTGGGGCGACGACCAGCTGGCGGCCGCGGCGGCCGAGCAGGGCCGCAGCCTGCTGACACGCGACCGCGGCCTGCTCAAGCGGCGGATCGTCACCCGCGGCTACTGCCCGCGCGACAGCCAGCCTCGCCGGCAGTTGATCGAAGTGCTGCGGCGCTTCGACCTGATCGGCCTGGCGCAGCCTTTCACGCGCTGCCTGCGCTGTAACGGGAGGCTCGCGCCAGCGGCGAAGCGCGATGTCCTCCAGGATCTGCCGCCGGGTGTGGCGGCCTCGATCGACGAGTTCTCGAAATGTGGGTCTTGTGCCCGCGTGTACTGGAAGGGCTCGCACTACGATCGCATGGCCGCTCTCGTCGAACACGTGCGCGCCGAACTGGGGAACGATTCGGGCTCCTGAAGGCGGCCTTCAGGAGCCCGGCGAGATTGCAGAGGAGCCGCGGGCTACTTGTCCGGATTGGATTCGCCCAGCGCCGCCTGCGCGGCAGCCAGGCGGGCAATGGGCACCCGGAACGGCGAGCAGGAGACGTAGTTCAGCCCGATCTTGTGGCAGAACCAGACCGACTTCGGGTCCCCGCCGTGTTCGCCGCAGATGCCGATCTCCATGCCGGGGCGCGTCTTGCGCCCTTGTTGAACCGCCCACTCCATCAACTTGCCCACACCGTCTTCGTCGATCGAAGCGAACGGGTTCTCGGGCAGGATCTGCTTATCCAGGTATTCCATCAGGAACCCGGACTCGGCGTCGTCGCGCGAGATGCCGAAGGTCATCTGTGTCAGGTCGTTGGTGCCGAAGGAGAAGAACTGCGCGTACTCGGCAATCTGCTCGGCGGTCAGCGCCGCGCGCGGGACCTCGACCATCGTGCCGAACTTGTACTCGATCTTGAGCCCCTGTTCCTTCGTCACCTGCTTGGCGACCGCTTCCAGCGCGGTCTGCTGGACCTTGAGCTCGTTGACGTGCGCCGTGAGCGGGATCATGACCTCCGGTTTGACCTTGACCCCGTCCTTGGCGCACTTGCAGGCCGCTTCGAAAATGGCCCGCACCTGCATCTTGGTCAGCTCGGGGATATGGATCCCCAGGCGGACGCCGCGCAACCCGAGCATCGGGTTGGCCTCGCGCATCGACTCGACCGCCGCCAGCATCTTCTCCTTCTCAGCCAGCAGCGAGGCGTTGTTGCCTTTCAGGCGCAGCTCGACGACCTCCTGGAGCAGGCTGTCGTGGGCAGGCAGGAACTCGTGCATCGGCGGGTCGATCAATCGGATGATCACCGGCAGGCCGTCCATGGCCCGGAACAGACCTTCGAAATCGGAGCGCTGGAAGGGCAGGAGCTTGGCCAGGGCGCTATCGCGTTCTTCGGCGGTCTTGGCCAGGATCATCTGCTGCACGAAGGGCAGCCGCTCGGTCTCGAAGAACATGTGCTCGGTGCGGCACAGGCCGATGCCCTGGGCGCCGAAGCGGCGCGCCCTCTCGGCGTCACGCGGGTAGTCGGCATTGGCCCACACCTGCAGGCGGCGGAACTTGTCGGCCCAGCCGAGCAGCTTGATCAGGTATGGATCGCTCACATCCGGCATGATGGTCGCCACTTCGCCGGCGTAAACGTTCCCGGTGGTGCCGTCGATCGAGACCGACTCGCCTTCCTTGAAGACCTGGTCGCCGACGCGCATTTCGCGTCTCTCCAGGTCGATATCCAGCGCGGCCACGCCGACGACCGCCGGTTTCCCGAACTGGCGGGCGACCAGGGCGGCGTGCGAGGTCCGGCCGCCCTTGCTGGTCAGGATGCCGTTGGCGGCCAGCATCCCGTGCACGTCGTCCGGCTTGGTCTCCGGACGCACCATGATGACCTGGCGCTTCTCTTCCTTGGCCCAGCGTTCGGCGATGTTGGCATCGAAGGCGATCTGCCCGACCGCCGCGCCGGGTGAGACGTTCAGCCCGCTGGCGATCTTCTTGGCGGCCTTGACGCGCGCCGGATCGAATTGCGGGTGCAGGTAGAAATCCACCTGCTCCGGCTTGACCCGGGTGACCGCCTCCCGCCGCGTGATCAGGCCTTCCTCGGCCATGTCCACGGCGATGCGCACCTCGGCCTGCGCCGTGCGCTTGCCGTCGCGCGTCTGCAGCATCCACAGCTTGCCGCGTTCGACGGTGAATTCGACGTCCTGCATGTTGCGGTAGTGCTTCTCGAGCTTCCGGCAGATGCGGGCGAACTCGTTGTAGGACTTGGGCATCTCGTCTTTCAATTCGGAGATCGGCTTGGTCAAGCGGATGCCGGCGACCACGTCCTCGCCCTGCGCATTGGTCAGGTAGTCGCCCTCGATCTCCTTCTCGCCGGAGCTGCCGCTGCGGGTCATGGCCACGCCGGTCGCGCTGCTGGCGCCCATGTTCCCGAAGACCATCGTGACGATGTTGACGGCCGTGCCCAGATCGTGCGGGATCTTGGCCGCGTTGCGGTAGTCGACGGCGCGCTTGCCGTTCCACGACTTGAAGACGGCCTCGATCGCCAGCTTCAACTGGTTCATCGGATCGACGGGAAAGTCTCGCCCGGTCTCTTTCTTGACGATTGCCTTGAACGCATCCTTGACGGCCTTCAGGTCCTCGGCCGAGAGGTCCGAGTCCGACTTGACCCCGCGCCGGGTGCGGAAATCGGTCAGGACCTCTTCAAACGGCTCGTCGGCTACCCCCATCACGACCGAGCCGAACATCTGCACCAGACGGCGGTAGGCGTCGAAGACGAAATGCGGATCGGAGGTCAGCGCGATCATCCCTTCGGCGGTCTTGTCGTTCAGGCCGATGTTGAGCACCGTGTCCATCATCCCCGGCATCGAGAACTTGGCGCCTGAACGGCAGGACACCAGCAGCGGGTTGGCCGGGTCGCCGAACTTCTTGCCCGACTCCGCCTCGGTGGCCTTTAGCGCTCGCAGGGTCTGGTCCCACATGCCCTCGGGGAAGCGTTGACGGTTGGCCAGGTACGCGTTGCAGGCCTCGGTGGTGATCGTGAAGCCAGGGGGTACGGGCACCCCGATGCGGGTCATCTCGGCCAGGTTGGCCCCCTTGCCGCCCAAGAGCGCGCGCACGCCCTCCCAGGACTTGGCGCGCTTCTCCGCCATCTCGACTTCACTGAACTGGTAGACCCACTTCTTAGGCATCGGCCCGTCCCTCCAGAAAGGACTGCAAGTCGGCTTCACATTGTGCGGCCCGCCCCGGGATTGCTGCTGGGCAGGCCAGCGTAGATCATACCACAACGGCCGCGGCCTTCTCGCGCGTCGGCTCGGCGCCGGCGCGACCTGCCGCCGGGCAAATACGAAGGGGCCGGCCCATCAGGGCCGGCCCCTTCGAACTCCTGGGTCGGAGACTCTAGCGATTGTGCCCTTGCCCCCCGCTCCGCGACAGATCGCGGAAGTGGCTGCGCACGCAGGACCAGCTGCCGGCGCACGCGCCGTTGAAGACGCTCAAGACCTCGTCGACCGAGCGCCCGTACTGCTCTGCAATCTGGGCGGCATTCCGCTGCGTCCGGGTTGAACCGGCTTGCGATTGATCCCGCAGCCGGTCGCGCACGCAGCCCCAGCTCTGGGCACAGTCGCCGTTGAACAGGCCGGTCACCTCAGCCAGATCGACGCCGAACTGATCGGCCAGGCGTTCGGCCGTCCGGGTATTCATCTCGCTCTGGCGCTCGGCGCGGTCCTGCTCTCGCTCCTGAGAACGGAACTCGTGCACGCCGATCGCCAGGATGTCCTCCGCCGAGTATCCGTCCCCGGCCATCCGGTAAGCCTGGGCGATGTCGCCCCATCCGTTCGACTCGCCGCGGGCGTCCATGATCTCGATCCATGTCGTACCCAGGCGATCCGCCAATCCGGCCGCGTGGCGCAGGTCGGAGAGCGAGGCGCCCTCTTCCAGGTACCCGTCCAGGACCAGCGGGTCCTCGCCCAGCTCCTGGGCGAGCCGGTAGAACTGACCGAGCTCACCGGTCGAGGCGCCTGCCTCCATTCGGGCGAGTGCATCCTCGAAGTCGGCATCGTAGCGCGTCACCGCCCGCACCGCAGTGCGAATGTCCCCCAGCGTGTGCTCTTCACTGGCGATGAGTTCCATCAGATCCAGCAGACTGTGCTCTTCGAGCAGGTCGGCGAAGCGATCGAGTTGAAGCAGGCCGCCCCAACCTCCGCCATCCAGGTGCCAGTCACGGATCTGCTCCCAGGTCAGGTCGTCGATGACCTGGGTGAGCTGATAGGCGTGCCACATTCGCCCAAAGCCGACCTGGAAGCCGAAGACCTCACCGTTGAAGATGGCCAGGATGTCCTCGCAGGTGTAGGTCCGCTCCGCCTGTGTCGGGAAGATGCCGCTCACGGCCTCGGCGATGCGCAGGGCCGTTGGATGGCAGGCAGTCTCCGGGTCCTCTTCGGGGTCAATGACGACCACGGACAGGCTGGCACTGGCGGGGCAGTTGGCCGAGTCGACCACCTCGACCGCCACCTGGTATTCGCCGGCTTCCGTGAACAGGCCATCGGCCGTCGGCCCGCTGAGCTCCTGGCCGACCAGGCCGTCGCCGGCCCAGGCGTACGTGTAGGGCGGCAGGCCGCCCTCGACCTGCGCCGTGAACGAAGCGCCGGCCTGCCCATCCATCAGGGTCAGGAGCGGCGGGAAGGGTTCACTGGTCAGGTTGATCGAAGGGAAAGTCACCTCGACGTTGCCGCCGGCTGTGGCCTCGGCCTCCAGCGCGTCGGCCGCAAGCACACTCCACTCGTACTCGCCGGACGCGGTGTAGACATGGGTGAAAGCGCCGCCGACAGCGCCGACCTCGACGATCCCATCACCATAGTCGAAGCTGATGACGTAGGGCGGCGTCCCGCCCTGGATCGTCACGCCAAATGTGACCGCATCGCAAGTGGCTTCCACAGTGACGTCCACGGACAGCGGCTCTTGTGCCGAAGCCGCGACCGGAGTCGCCAGAAGCCCCAGGATGAGTAGACCGACAGTGACTGTCCTGGTCCGCATCGCTCTCGCCTCCGTTCTCAGACTACCCGAACAGGGATTCACGGCGCCGCTGAGCCGCCGCACGGGCATTCTGAAGGAGCCAACGGCTGGCGAGAGAGGTCGTTACGTTGGGAGGGGGTGACCGCGGTACTGGTGGGCTGGGGCGGGCCGGCCGCAGGCTCAGACCGGCACGCCGACCTGGATTTCGTCGCCGACGACCTGCACCGGGAAGGCGGGGATATCGACCACAGCCGGTGTGCACAGGACCTTGCCGGTCCGCACGTCGAAGCGTGCCCCATGTCGGGGGCACTCGACCTCGAATCCGTCCAGCTCGCCTTCGCCCAGGGGGCCGTCGTCATGCGTGCAGGTGTCGGCGATGGCGAAGTAGGTCCCGGCGATGTTGAACACCACGATCGGACGGCCGTCGATCTCGACCAGCAGGCGCTGGCCGCTACCCAACTCGGCGGTCTGGGCGACGCCTACGAATTCAAGTTCTGCGGCACGATCGGGAAGCCGGTAGTTGTACACGCTCGGGCCTCCTCGGGCCGCCGCTCAGCGGAGTTCCTCTTCGATCTCCTCCAGACCGTACACGCCGGCCTTGAGGACCTTCAAAGAAAGCAGGGCGCATTTGAGGCGGACCGGTCCAAGTTCGATCCCGAGCATCTCGAGGATATCGTCCTTGCCCAGTGCCTTGATCTCGTCCAGGCTCTTGCCCACGACCGACTCCACCAGCAGATCGGCGGAGGCCTGCGAGATCGCGCAGCCGTTGCCGGAGAAGGCCGCTTCGCGGACGCGCCCGTCCGCGCCCATGCGCAAGTCGATGCGTATCCGGTCCCCGCACAGCGGATTGTCGTCCTCATAGGTGTAGTCGTGCGGATCGAGTGTGCCGCGCTTCTGTGGGTGTTTGTAGCGATCGATGATCTGCTCGCGGTACAGGTCGTCCATGCGGCTGTCCTAAGCGAAGATCTGCCGGACGGCGTACAGCCCTTCGATCAGGCGATCCACCTCGTCGGTGGTGTTGTACAGATAGAAGGACGCCCGCGTGCTGGCCGGCAGCCCATACTTCTCGTGCAACGGCATGGCGCAATGGTGGCCGGCCCGCACGGCGATGCCGCGCCGATCGAGCAACTGGGCCACGTCATGCGGGTGCGCCTCGGCCAGTGAGAAGGATACCACGCTTCCGCGGTGTTCCGCCTCCGGTCCGAGCACCCGCACTCCGGGGACCTCCGCCAGCCGCTCGAGCGCGTAGCCGATGACGCGCTGCTCGTGGGCGTGGATCGCCGCCAGCCCGACGCCGCTCAAGTAGTCGACCGCCGCGCCGAAGCCGATCACCTCGGCGATGGCCGGCGTGCCCGCCTCGAACTTGTGCGGCAGGTCGTTGGCGGTGTACTCGCGCAGCCGCACCCGCTTGATCATGTCACCGCCGCCCAGGAAGGGCGGCATAGCCTGCAGCAGCGGCTCGCGGCCGTACAGCACGCCCACCCCGGTCGGGCCGCACATCTTGTGCGCCGAGAAGGCCAGGAAGTCCACGCCCAGCTGGCCGACGTCGACGGGCAGGTGCGGGACCGACTGCGCCCCGTCTACCAGGACAACCGCGCCGGCGGCATGCGCCCGAGCAGCGATCTCGGCCACCGGGTTGATCGTCCCGAGCACGTTCGACATGTGCGTGAACGCCACCAGGCGCGGAGCGAGCGCCAGCAGGCCGTCCAACTGTTCGAGGTCGAGCCGCCCGTCGTCCGAGACCGGGATGAACTCCAGCCGGGCCCCTCGTTCGGCGGCCAGCATCTGCCAGGGGACCAGATTGGAGTGGTGCTCCATCTCGGTCAGGAGCAGGATATCGCCGGCGCCGACGTTCGTGCGCCCCCACGCCTGCGCAACCAAGTTGATGGCCTCGGTCGTGTTGCGGGTGAAGATGATCTCGCGCGGCGAGGCGGCGCCGATGAAACCGGCGATGCGCTGACGGGCCGATTCGTAGGCCTCGGTGGCCGCCTCGGCCAGGAAATGCACACCGCGGTGGATGTTGGCGTTCTGCCGTTCGTAGTAGTTCGTCATGGCCTCGATCACCTCGGACGGCTTCTGCGATGTCGCCGCGCTGTCGAGGTAGATCAGAGGCACCCCGGGCCGGATCTGCATGGACAGGATCGGGAACGCAGCCCGGATCCGGCTCTCATCGAGGGTTGCGGTACGGGGGGATCCCATGCCGGCCTGCACGAAATCGCCTAGCGCTTGCGGCCGCGCGGCCGCGGGATGCGGCGTCGGGTAGCGGCGCGGATGTTCTCCGCCCCCTGACGGCACCAGAGCACACGGTCGGGCACCATCCAGCCGTCCGTCAGGAAGACTTCGTCGAGGAACTGGACCGCCGCCATCTTGTCGTCGGCCTGAACCACGATACCGTGCAGCCAATCACGGACGCGCTCGCCCTTGCGATTGTGGTCGCAGAGCACCTCTACCAGATCACCCGTGCTGAACCGTCGCACGCGCACCTCAGCCGCGGCGGCGGTACCTGTCACCTTCGCCATCGATCCGCCTTTCGCCTCCCCAGAAGCGGGAGATAGTATATACAGGAACCCGGGCCCGCCCTAGCCCATCTTGTCCGTGATCATGCGCTTCAGTCGCTCGCGCACGCCCTCGAACGGGATGCGCTGCATGATCGGGTCGAAGAAACCGTCGACGACGATCCGCTCGGCCTCCGGACGCGTGATGCCGCGCGACATGAGATAGAACACCGGCTCGGCCTCCAGCTGTCCGACAGTGGCGCCGTGTGTGCAGCGGACGTCGTCGGCCAGGATCTCCAGGCCGGGGATCGAGTCGGCGCGCGCGTCCTTGCTCAAGACCAGGTTGCGATTGGCCTGGTAGCCGTCGGTCTTCTGGGCCCCGGGAGCGACGTAGATCATCCCCTGCCAGACCGAGCGGCTCTTGCCCAGCAGCGCGCCCTTGTAGAGCAGGTCGCTGGTCGTGTGTTCGGCCAGGTGGTTCTGCTGCGTGTCGTGGTCGAGATGCTGGTTCCCGTCGGCGAAGTAGAAACCCGACATGCGGCCCTGGCCGCCCACCCCCTCCAGGTCGAGCTCGCTGAAGTTCTTGGTCAACCGGCTGCCGACGGCACTGAAGATCCAGTCCAGATTGCCGTCGCGCTCGACCTTGGCTCGCTCGTGGGTGAAGTTCCATACGTGCGTCCCCCAGTTCTGCAGCTCGACGAAAGTCAAGCGGGCGCCGGCGCCGACCAGGATCTCCACGATCCCGGCATGCATCGCCGCCCCGCCCTTCTCCAGCGGTGAGGCCGATTCGTGCACGAAGGTAGCCGAGGCCCCCGCCTCGACCACGATCAACAGCCGGCTGTTGAACAGGCGCCCGTCGCCGGGCCCCCACAGGATCGAATGCAGCGGCGAATCCACCTGTACGCCCGACGGCACGTACAGCAATACACCGTCCGTGACGCCGGCGGCGGCCAGCGCCGAGAACTTGCCTTCATCCTCGCGGACCGCCCGACCCAGATGCGCCTTCAATACCTCAGCGTGGTCGCGGATCGCCTCCGCCCAGCTGGCAAAGATCACACCGCGTCCAGCCAGGTCTTCGCCGCCTCGGCGCTCGACCGGCAGGCCGGGTCGAAGGACCAGCAGGGCGCCGTGTGCGTCTCCGGCCAGCGGCTGCAGCAGGTCGGCAGGCACTTCGGCCTCGCCGGCGGGGCCGACCGTGAGACGCTCGGACGGCAGCCCGCGCAAGTCGGTGCGGCGCCAGGCCTCGTCCGTCGTGGCCGGCATTGGGAGCCGCGTGTAAGTGCGCCAGGCCTGCAATCGGCGCTGACGGAGCCAGTCCGGCTCAGCCAGGCGAGTCGACAGTGCAGTCACCTCGGCTTCAGTCAATCCGAAATCAGCGGGCGCCTGAGCGTCCGCTGGCTTCGTCCGTCGTACGACAGTGCGGGTGGTCATGGGCAGTATCCTTCAGCCTGCGGCGGCCGTCCTAGCCGATCGAGCCTTCCATTTGCAGCTGGATCAACCGGTTCATCTCGATGGCGTATTCCATGGGCAGCTCTTTCACCAGCGGTTCGATGAAGCCGGAGACGACCATCGTGGTGGCCTCCTCAGTGCTCAGCCCGCGGCTCATCAGGTAGAAGAGCTGCTCCTCGCCCACCTTGCTGACCGAAGCCTCATGTCCGATGGTAACCTCGTTCTCGTCGATCTCGATGTACGGGTAGGTATCCGAGCGTGACTGCGGGTCGAGCAGCAGGGCATCGCAGACGACGTTAGAGCGTGCACCCTTGGCGCCCTTGTGCACCTTGAGAAGCCCGCGGTACGACGCTCGCCCGCCGCCCTTGCTGATCGACTTCGAAGTGACCTTGCTGGAAGTGAACGGGGCGACGTGAATCATCTTGCCGCCGGCGTCCTGCTGCTGGCCGCGCGAGGCGAAGGCCATGGAAAGGATCTCGCCCTTGGCCCCCTTCCCGACCAGGTAGCAGGAAGGGTACTTCATCGTGATCTTCGAGCCCAGATTGGCGTCCACCCACTCGTGCGTGGCGTCCTCATGAACAATGGCCCGCTGTGTGACCAGGTTGTAGACATTGGTCGACCAGTTCTGGATCGTGGTGTAGCGCGAGCGAGCGCCCTTCTTGACCACGATCTCGATCACCCCGCTGTGGAACGAGTCGGTCGTGTAGATCGGAGCGGTGCAGCCTTCGACGTAGTGCACCTGGGCGCCCTCGTCCACGATGATGAGCGTCCGCTCGAACTGCCCCATGTTGGCCGAGTTCAGGCGGAAGTAGGCCTGCAGCGGAAGGTCGACTTTGATCCCCGGCGGGACATAGATGAAGGACCCCCCGGACCAGACGGCGCTGTTCAGCGCGGCGAACTTGTTGTCGGTGATGGGGATGACCGTCCCGAAGTACTCACGGAACAGGTCGGGATGCTCCCGCAGGCCGTCCTCGATGCTCAGGAAGATCACACCCTGGTCGGAAAGGTGCTCCTGGATCTTGTGGTAGACCATTTCTGATTCGTACTGCGCGCCGACGCCGGCCAGGAATTTCTGCTCGGCCTCGGGGATGCCCAACCGATCGAAGGTCTGCTTGATCGTGCCGGGCACATCGTCCCAGGACTTGCCCTCCACCGACATGGGTTTCACGTAGAAGTAGATGTTGTCCATGTCGAGCCCGGAAAGGTCCGGGCCCCAGTTCGGCATCGGGCGGGCCAAGAAGTGATCGAGCGCCTTCAGGCGGAACTCGAGCATCCAGGCCGGTTCGCCCTTCATCTCGGAGATCTGCTCGACAACCTGGCGGCTCAATCCCTTCTCGGCGCGAAAGACGGCCGTGTCGGGATCGCTGAAGCCGTACTTGTATCGGTCCAGGCCCTCCAGGGCCTTGACGTCGGAATCGGTCGCCATATCTATCCCTCCGCTACCAACTCATCGTACTTCTCACGTACCCAATCGTAGCCGTGCTCCTCGAGGTGCTGCGCCAGGTCCGCCCCGCCGGTTTCGACCACCCGCCCGCCGAGCATGACGTGAACCACGTCCGGCTTGATGTAGTTCAGGATGCGCTGGTAATGGGTGATGATCAAGACGCCCAGCCCCGGGCCGGCCAAGGCGTTCACGCCGGCCGAGACGATGCGCAGGGCATCGATGTCCAGGCCAGAGTCTGTCTCATCCAGGATGGCGATCTCGGGCTCGAGCGTCGCCAGCTGCAGGATCTCCGCCCGCTTCTTCTCACCGCCCGAGAAGCCTTCGTTGAGGTAGCGTCCGGCGAAGTCGTGCGACATCTTCAGCAGGTCCATCTTGGCCTTGAGGAGCTTGCGGAATTCGGGCACCGGGATGCCCTTGTCCTCGGAATTCTCGGCTCGCCGGCGGGCATTGACGGCCGCGCGCAGGAAGTTGGCCACCGAGACTCCTGGGATCGCCACCGGATACTGGAAGGCCAGGAAGATGCCCAGGCGGGCGCGCTCGTCCGGCTCGAGCTCCTGCAATTCCCGACCCTTGTACAGGATCTGCCCCTCGGTGACGACGTAGTTGGGATGCCCCATCAACGTGTAGGCCAGCGTCGACTTGCCCGTGCCGTTGGGGCCCATCAATGCATGCACCTCGCCTTGCCGGACGGTCAGGTCAACGCCTTTCAGGATCGGCTTGTCCTGGACGGTGACATGCAGGTTGCGAATCTCGAGAACCGATGGCATGCGTGCCTTCCTCCGGGCACCCGAAGCGGGTACCCCTGGGTGTCTGGTCGGCGGGCATTATAGCAGGCCTGCCCAAACCTGTCAATATTTGTCATAAAAATATGAAATATGCCCCCTTCGGCGAATTAAACAGGATTCCGCCTGAAATATTGACAGGCCGAAATCCGGCGTGTTATACTCCGGTTCGTATGTCACAATCCACACGCGACGGGATCCTGCGCACGCTCCGCAGCCGTGGGAAATGCACGGTCAAGGACCTGGCCGATGCCGCCGGCATCTCGCCGGTCTCGGTCCGGCACCACCTGGCCAACCTCCTGGCGGAGGACCTGGTCAAGACGGAGGAGGTGCGGCACGGGGTCGGCCGACCTCGCCTGGTCTACTCATTGACGGACCGGGCCATGGACATTTTCCCTAGCCGCTATTTCAGTCTGACGACGCGCCTACTGGGGGAGATGAAAGGGGCCTTGCCCGAAGAGACGGTCCAGCGGCTGTTCTCCGGCGTCGCCACCACGATGGCCGACGCCTACGCACAGGAACTGGATGGTCTTCCCCTCGAAGAGCGCTTGGAGCGGCTGGTCAACTCCCTCGTCTCCGAGGGCTTCGAGGCACAGCTCGAGCCTCGCGGCGACACGATCCTGATCCACGAACTCAGCTGCCCGTATTACCGCATGGGCCAGCAGCATCCCGAGGTCTGCCTGGTCGACCAGAACTTCATCGCCAAGGCCCTTTCCCTGCCGGTCGAGCGGGTAACCTGCCTGTTGGACGGGCACACACACTGCACCTTCGCTATCAGCCGCGCCAACGGCGGGCAGGAGGCTATCGCCAATGCCTGAGAACGAGACGGTCCCCAAGGTCCTGTGGGAGGCCGATTCCACGCATCCGCCCGAGGCCGCCAAGCTGCGCCAGGCCTTCCGCGAGGTGGTTGATCCGGAGCTCGGCCTGAACATCATCGAGCTTGGGTTGGTGCGGCAGGTTACGATCGCCGACGGGGAGATCGATATGAAGATGATCCTGACCACCCCCTTCTGCCCGTACGGGCCGGCGATGATCGATATGACTCGCGCCAAGGCCGAGCAGGCCGGAGGCTTGACGGCCCGGGTCGAGCTCAGCCCCGAACCCTGGGACCCGAGCATGATGGAAGAAGGCGTCGGCGCCGATTGGGGGCTCTTCTAGTCGACCCCTCCCCGGCGGCGGGTGATCGAGGACGGAGAAGCGGCGGGCCCTTGTCAGGGCCCGCCGCTTACGCATCTCAGGTCCGAGCAGGCGGACTACCCCGGCCCGCGTCGCACCGCAGCCGAACGCGACCGCCGGCTCAGAAGGGCCAGGACCCCGAAGATGCTCAGCATGAGGCGCAGGGCGAAGCCGACTGCGCCGGCCGCCAGAATGAGGCTTGTCCCCAGGATGGCCACCACGACCCAGGCCGATGGCAGCCCCTGTCCGCGGAACGTCACCAGGCGGGCTCGCAGGAAGTGAGGGTACTCCGTCCTCGGCTCAACCGGGACCAGGGCATTGCCTAGCCAGCCTTCCAGCTGCTCGATGCTCAGACGTGCCCGCCTTCCTGTGGCCGCCATGCTGGTTGCTCCTCGGCGCCCGACCCACTCCGGTCAGGCCTCGAAATCCGGTCGCTCGCTCGTTCCCGCTTCCGATTGCAGCCGCAGGATTTCTTCCCGCAGCGTCGTCAAGGTTCGATGGTACAGGCTCTTGACTGCACCTTCCGTCCGCCCCATGATCTGCCCGACCTCGGCATTCGACAACCGCTCGACGAACTTCAGGATGAGCAGCTGTTGGCGATCGGCGGGCAGCCGGCGGACCGCCGCCAGTAGCGTCTGATGTTCCTCCGACGCCAGGGCCTCGGCTTCCGGATGATTTCCGGGCAGCGCCGCGACCGCGTAGTCCTCCAGCGGCACCGTCGGCCGGCGGCCCTGATCACGATGCCAGTTGGCGACCAGGTTGTGTGCGATCCGGTAGAGCCATGCCGTGAACGGCACACCCTGGTCACGGAAATCGCCCACCCTGCCGAGCGCCCGCTGGAAGACGCGCGCCGTCAGGTCCTCGGCGTCGTGATGGTTGCCCGTCCGGTAGTAGATATAGCTATAGATGCGCCGGACGTGGCGCTCGTAAAGGGCTCCGAACGCCTGCGAATCGGACGCAGCGCGGCGGACCAGTTCCAGATCGTCGGCGGCCTTATCTGCCATGGGATGCCATCACGGCCGCCGGGAGTCTACCAGAGATAACCCCACAATCGGGCCGCGGTTGCCGGCTCATCGATCCTTGCCTGCGCCGGACAATGCCGCCAGGCAGGCCCGCAACAGTCGAACCTCCTGTTCGTCTTCCGGAAGCTCGCCGTAGCGGACCCGCACATAGGCCTCCGTCAGGGCCCTCACTTCACTGCCGTGGTCGGGGAAGACCCGCAGCAGGTCCTCGATGAACTCATACGGCGTCTTGGAGGTGTGACGATGGGCGCCGCGCGCCTCCCCAAGCCGCAACAGTCTTTGGTACAGTCGGCGGACCGTCTGCGCCGCCAGGAACCTGCGACGCAGGCTGCGGCCCCCCAGGATCTCCGCCAGGCCGCCCTTCCGAGACTCCGCGCTCGCGCCGGCCGGTATCGGCTCGACCTGATCCTGGAATGGCTGCAGGCCGCGCGCCGGGCCGCGCCGGGTCGTGCGCAAGGCCGCCAGGGCGATCGCCAGCAGGACCGCCAGTGTGCCGGCAACGCGCAGCGTCGGGCCGTAGGTCACCAGCCACGCCGGCGCGGGGCCGGGTTCCGGCATTGGCGGGGGCTCTGGCCGGCGCAGGACGGAGAGGTCAGGCATCGCCAGATCCACGCCGAGCCACTCCCGCAGAAGGCGAAAAACGATTTCGATCAGGGCCCCGGCTGCGACGGCCAGCGGCGTAAGGGCCACCAGCACCGCCTCCGCCGCCCGTCGTAGGCCTTCGGCGGTGGCGTCGGCCAGCCCGCTCGCCGCCGGTGTCTGCAGGCCGACGCCGATCACCACGCCCAGGCCGGTGGTGGCCACCGTCACCAACAGCAGCGCCGCCAGCCAGCGCCCTGTGAACGGCGACCGGCCTCCGCCGCGCGCCGCCGAAAGCCGGTCAGCGCGCGCCAGGCCGATACCGGTCAGCGCCGCGCCGAAGAAGAGAGGCAACGCTTCCACAAGCAGACGCGAGTGCTCGTTGCGGTAGATCAGCGCGTGGACCACAAACGCCAGGATGCCCAGTCGGAACGCGTGCGCTGTCCCCGCCGGGTCGAGCGGATCGCGCACCGAGGCGATAACGCCTCTGCGCCAGGCATACAGCACAGCCAGGATCACAATCAGCTCATTGGGTACGAGCGTCAGGACCCCGGTAAACGTCGAGACCGATTGCGCCAGGATCGAGAGGGTGCCCTGTTCCGCGTCTCGGAAAAGGACCAGCCTCAGGGATATCGCGATCGAGAGGAAAAGCAGACCCAGCAGCACCACCGCGCGAACACTCGACCGCATCTGCAGGGTGCGCAGCCCTCGCCCGATCAGTGACGCGAGGAAGGCGATGCCCAGAAGAAGCAGGCTGCAGCCGAGGGTCGTCACTTGGTTCAGCACCGGGGTCAGACTGCGGAACCACGGAACAAGCCACACGACTTCCATCAGCAGGATCGCGGCCAGTCCGGCCTCATGCACCAGGCGCACCCGCGGACCGGGGGTGGACCCGACGACTGCGGCCGGCAAGCTCACGTCGGCCTCCGAGCGCGCGGGCCGGACACGCGCAGTACATCAACCCCGGGGATGACCGGCGGCGCCTCGCTGCTCAGGCTGAGCAGCGCCGTTCTCCGACAACGAGCCTTGAGCCGCAGCAGGGCCTCGACCAACGCCGGGGAGACAAAGGCCGTCACCGCAAAAAGGGTCGAGCCGTACTCGAGCCGCGGCGCCTGCGCCAGCAGGTAGCGCTCGAATGGGACGGTGATCAGCGGGACCAGTCCGGCGAGAGCCTCCAGCAGGCGCGGGAAGTGCTCCCGCGACCGGCCGGCCGGGATGCTGAAGGGTCGATCCGAATGGGAGATG
>DAIRVC010000037.1:12061-19137 GCA_036803025.1 Anaerolineales bacterium | reverse complement strand
GAACGCGGCCCTTATAACATAATTTTAGCATAGTCGGCCGATAGCGTCAACCTTGGATGCGGATCGAGATCGATGCGCGCAGCGGTGGCATCCACGCCCGCCCGCTGCGCGCTCCAAGCTGAGTCCGTCGCCCCGCTTGCACCTGCGGCATCGAAGCGGATGCATGCGCTGGGATTTCGGGGAGGCAGCATACCCCCTGGTATAATGCCTCGCATGGACGGTGCACCCACGCCTCAACAGTCCGAGGCGACGCAGCCACAGCCAGCCACAACCCCATCCGACAGCGCATCTTCGCCCACCCGGCTTCAATATGCCTGGCGGCGGACTCGGATCGTGCTTCTGCTGGTGCCGCTGGCAGCCGTGATCGCCGGGTTGTTCGGCTACTTCGGCGGCCAGGCGCAGCGCGAGCAGGCACAGGCGCAGGCGCTGGCCGCCTTGGCCGGCGAGCAGTTCGCGCAGGGGATGGATGACCTCCAGGCCGGGCGCTATTCGCTGGCGCGCCAGCGATTCGAATACGTGATCCGGCTGGACCCGGCCTTCCCCGAGGCGGCGGACCGCCTGGTCGAGGCGCTCTCCCATATCCAGACCCCGATTCAGGGCGGCGCCGCCACCCCCACCCCAACCGTCAACCTGGCCCCCGTCGAGGAGCTGTTCGACCAGGCCAGGGCCGCGCTGAGCCAGGCGGATTGGACGCGCGTCCTGGATACGCTGCTGGCGCTGCGGGCCAAGGACCCCGCCTATCGGGCGGTTGAGGTCGACGGGATGATGTATGTGGCCCTGCGCAACCGCGGGTTGGATCGTATTCGCAATCAGTGGCAGCTCGAGCTCGGCATGTACGACCTGAGCCGCGCCGCACGCTTCGGCCCGTTGGACAAGGACGCCACTGACTGGCAGACCACGGCCGGCCTCTACCTGCAGGCCAACAGCTACATCGGCCTGCGCTGGGATCTGAGCATCGATCTGTTCCTCGATCTCTGCCTGGCCGGCGTCTGGGATTCGTGCGACAAGCTGGCCACCGCTGTGCCCAACTACGCTGACTTTCTCCTGGGCCTGATGGACGAGGACCCCTGCACCGCGCAGTCCATGTTCGATTCCTGGGGCTGGCCGGTCGACATGCCGGTCATGCAGCCGATCTACGATGCGCTCGCCACGACCAACGCGGAGTGCGCTCGCCTCAACCCGACCGCCGCTCCCGAACCGACGCCGACGGAGACCCCCACCTCGACGCCGGAGGCGTAGCCGAGCCATGTTCCGACTCGTCCTGCTCCCCCCCGGACCGCCCGCGGTCGCACGCGCGTCCACCTTGTCCATCCGCCCGGCTCTCCCATAGGCCCAGCATGCCCGAGTGGGTGCTGCCGATCGCCTACTGGCTTCACATGGTCGCCACCGTGATCTGGATCGGCGGCCTAGTCTTCCAGTCGCTGGTCCTGTTTGACTCCCTCGAGAGCCTTTCTGACGCATCGAACCGCGCCCGATTGCTCGAGTCAGTCCGGCGGCGGTTCGAACCTTGGGCCTGGCTGTCTCTGGCAGTTCTGATGGGAACGGGCCTGACTCAGATGACCGCCCATCCACTCTACCAGGGCCTCCTGGTGATCCGCAACCCGTGGTCCGCGGCGATCCTGGCCAAGCATGTCGCCGTGGGGGCGATGGTCCTGCTGGCCGCCTATCAGACCTGGGGTCTCTACCCCGAGCTTGGGCGCCTGGCTCTACGACAGGCACGCGGCGACGCGGCCGACGCCGCCCCGCTGCTGCGTCGTCAGCGGCTGTTGTCGCGGATCAGCCTGTCACTGGGGCTGATCGTGCTCGCCCTGACCGCCCTCGCCCGCACGGCCTGACCTTCGCGCCGCCTCTCGCAGATTCACCCCAAGATCAACCAATGGCGGGCACGCTCCTTGCATCGCCGCATCTGCGGAGGAGCAAGCGACATGGTCGAAGGTCTGCGTTTGTGCCTGTGGCTGGGAATGGTGTCTCTGCACGTCGGATTCGCCGGGGTGGCCGGCGTCCTCTTGCGACGGGCGCACCTGCCCTTGGCGCGACCGCTCGACCGCGCAGCCGCGATCGTGCACACCTGCCTGCTTCTGCTGCCCAGCACCGTCCTGGTGCTCCACTACCCCGACTGGCCCTACCCCGCCCGGCTGGGGCTGGTCCTGGTCGGCCTGCTGACGGTCTGGGTGTCCGCCTCCCAACCGGCCTGGACCCCGGCCCGCCTCTGGCAGCGCTCCTTCGGCCATCGCTACTTCGCCGCGGTGATGCTCCTGGCGGCTATCGGGGGCCTGGGGCTGGCCTCAGCGGCGGCCTCGGCCGCGGCCGCCTTCGTCGGCGCGGCAGCCAGTATCGCCGGTGCCGCCTCACTGATCACCGCACCCCCACGCGCCTGAACCGTGCAGACTGCGGGCTCCGCGCCGGCGGGTGTACAATCAGTCCCTGGTCTTCCGCCGGACTCCCGGGGCCCTTCTTGTTCGATATCATCTTCCTCGGTACATCCGCCTCCGCACCTTCCGTCCACCGCGGCCTCTCGGCTCAGGTGGTGAGCTACCGCGACCAACGCTTCCTGATCGACTGCGGCGAGGGAACCCAGCGGCAGGTGCTGCGCTCGGGGATCGGCTTCCGGCGGCTCAACCGCATCCTGATCACGCACGGGCACCTGGATCACATCCTGGGCCTGGCCGGGCTGCTCTCAACGTTCGCGCGTTGGGAGACCATCGACCATCTCGAGATCTGGGGCGGCCGCTGGGCCCTTGAGCGCATCCACGATCTGCTCTATGGCGTCGTCCTGCGCGGCGCCCGCCCGCCGATGAAGATCAGCCTGCTTCCCATCGAGGCGGGCCTGTTGCTCGAGGAAGGCGACCTGCGTTTGTCGGCCTTTCCCGTCAATCACCGCGGGCCCGGCTGCTTCGGATTCCTGTTCGAAGAGCGACCGCGCCGGCCGTTCTTGGCCGAACGGGCCGAAGCCCTGGGCTTGCCGGCCGGGCCCGCCCGCCGCGATCTGGTCAACGGCCAGAACGTGCAGCTGCCGGACGGGCGGACGGTTCGACCGGATGACGTCCTCGGCCCGCTCACGCCAGGCACTCGCCTGATCCACGTCGGCGACTGCGGCCGGACGGAGAGCCTGGTCGACATCTGCCACGAGGCGGATGCGCTGGTCATCGAAGCCACCTACCTGGAGGTCGAGGCCGAGTTGGCACGCGAGTTCGGCCACCTGACGGCCCGGCAGGCGGCACAGCTGGCCGTCGACGCCGGCGTCAAGCGTCTGTACCTGACCCACGTTTCCAGACGCTACCGCGAAGCAGAGGTCGAGCAAGAGGCCCGGGCGATCTTCCCGGAGACAGCCGTCGTCCGCGACTTCGACCAGTTCCAGATCCGCCGGGCCGAATGACGACCGGCGGACGAAGCATCGCTCGGCTCCGGCTCCGATGGCCGACGGGGGGATGAGCCCCCGCACCGCCTAGATCCCCGACAAGCTCTGCCGAAGGCCGAGCGCGCCCCCCAGGACAAGCGCCGCACCCAGGAGGCCTTGCTGCCAAAGCAAGGGAGTCTCCAAGATCAGGCGCCACAGAACGGCGGCCGCCGAGAAGGTTGTCTGGCGAATGTGGAACTGGCGGTAGAGGTCGGCGGCGTGGCTTCCCGTCAGCCACAGCATGACCAGCCCTGCGGCCAGCACGACCAGGCTGATGGTCAGCCAGAGCGGCAGGCGGCGCCGAGCGATTTCCTGCTCATGGCTGGCGCAGGTCTCGACCACCAGCGCCTCGGCCTCAGGCCAACTCATTCCGGTCCGCTGACAGACCATCTTGACGATGTCGGAGCGCGACTCACCTTTGGCCGTTCTGGCTACAATCAGGTTCGCCAGCACGCTCTCCTTCATGAGTCGTCCCCGTCCATCGGGCTAGTAGCGCAGCTCCATCACCTCCGCGTCGGACATCAACTGGCGGAGCAAGCGATCGTGAGCACGCGGGGGGCCGCTCACTTCCCAGCTGCAGCGCATATCCCCGCTGGCGCGCGCCTGGCGGCGATCTTTGACCCGCAGCCCGCTGCCGCGAAAGATGCCCTCCAGCGCCTCCAACTTCTCCACCCGGTTCGGGCACGTGATTTCGTAGGTGCGTTCGTGGCGGATGTTGTCGACATACTCCTCCAGCAGAGGAAACACCCACAGGACGACCAGTGCCACCAGCACGGCGGTGCCCGCCAGGACAAAGTGCCCGCCCCCGATGCCCATGCCCAAGGCCGCCGTCAGCCAGATCGTGGCAGCCGTCGTCAGCCCGACCACGCGTCCTCCCTCGCGCAGGATCACACCGGCCCCCAGGAAGCCGACCCCGCTGACGATGTTGGCTGCGATGCGGGTCGGATCGCTGTCGTCGGCAAGTTTCTGCGACCAGATGGTGAACAGTGTAGAGCCGGTGCATATGAAGATCAGGGTGCGAAAGCCGGCGGCCTTGTCGCGGAACTCGCGCTCCAGGCCGATCAGGCCGCCGGCGACGACGGCGAGGAGGACCTTGAGGACATCTGCGGCTTCCATCGACATGCTCGTCTCCTGACTCCGGCTGCGGGAAGGGGCCGTTTCTTTCACGGCAGGGCGTCGGCCGACCGGACTCTGATGCAGGCCGTGGCTCAGCCGGCCCGTCAGCCTTCCCTCATGCGGCAGTCTTCGTCGTCGTACTCGATCTCGATCGTGGTGTGCTCCAGGTCCAGCTGGTCCATCACCGCCAGCGCCGCCCGCTTCACCTGGCGCACCTCTTCCTTGGTCGCGCCGGAGGCTACAACCAGATGCGTGGTCAGAACGTGGTGCTCGCCGTCAAGCGACCAGGCGTGCGTATGGTGGGTCGAGAGCACTGAAGGGATCCTCCCTAGCTTCTCCTCGACTGCGTGAACATCCAGATCTTCGGGCGTCGCCTGCAAAAAGATCGCCAGCGTACGCCGCAAATTGCGCACAACGTTGACCAGGACGTAGCCGGTGATGAGGATCGAGAGGAGTGGATCCAGGATGTAGGCCCTGGTGAAGAGCAGCGCCAGGCTGACCAGCAGCACGGCTACCCAGCCAAGAACGTCCTCCAGCAGGTGCCAGGAGATCATCCGGGCATTCAGGCTGCGGCCGCCGCGCATGCGCAGAGCCGCCGCGCCGTTGACGGCCACCCCTAGCACTGCCAGCGCCAGCATACCGCTGGCCGACGACGGCTCGGGACGCGCCAGCCGCGGCACGGCTCGCGCCAGAATGAGCGCCGACCCCAGGATGAGGACCAGCGCGTTGATTAGCGCCCCCAACAACGACAGACGCCGGTAACCATAGGAGAACTGCCGGTCGCCGCCCCGCTGCGACCCCCGTTCCAGGTACCAGGACAGCCCGATCGAGAGGCTATCGCCCAGATCATGCAGGGAGTCGGATAGGATTGCCAGGCTGTTGGTCAGCACCCCACCGGCCACCTCGACGATGGTGAAGCCGAGGTTGAGGAGGAAGGCCGCCCGCATGCTGGCTGTTGCTTCGTGCGGATGTTGATGGCTCATAAAGAGTGCCTTCGTGGCCCGCCATTATACCGGCTCCGCCCGACAGGCAATGCAAAGCGGGGCTGCTGTGGAAGTTGTGTCTGCCTGTGGTGCCTGTGCCCCCGTTCCGCCGAGGACGTCCACGCCGCCCCACCGTTGAGCGGAGGGCATGACTGAGGTCGGCGCTCGTCCGGTTAAGTTGTATCGCACCAATCGACACAAGAGAAGCGAGATGCATTGTCCACTACAGGAGGGGCACGCCCGCCCGTCATCAGCCAGTGGATCGCATGGCGCGCGTAGACGCGCGCAGGAGCTGTGCTATAGTGGAAACGGGGCTGTGAGGGATCGGTCCCGCATCCCATCGGTGTGCCTCGAGCGCGACTCTATGCTCGCGCGACGCATGGCCGGACGGCTCGAACTGCAAGGGCATATCCCTCACCAGCGAACTCGATGGACACCCCTGGGGGGACCCGGTCCATTGGCAGATCTCTCCGCGGAATTGGCGCTCTACGGCCCGCTGGCAACGCGGGCCGGCGGAGTGCACGTGGCGCTCCAGCAGCTGTTGCTCAAGCCCGGCTCGACGATCGGCGATGTGATGGCGCGCTTCGGCATCCGACCGGAAGAGAAGGGGTTCGTGTTCGTCAACGCGGTGCTGTGCGACGTCCCCGGGCTGAATGCCAGTTGGGCCCACGCGTTGACCGACGGCGACCACGTCGGGGTGTTCTCACTCGGATACATGTGGCCCTACCAGTACCGCGATGGCGCCCGGATGAGTGAGGCGCTGCGCGAGGCGCTACGTCGACAAGGACCGATGCATCACAGCTACACCACCGGCGAGCCGGGGTGAGCCAAGAAGCAGGAGGGCGGACGATGGCACGCAGAATCCTCAGAATCGACATGACCAACCGAAAGGCGAGCTACGAGGAGGTGCCCGAGAAGTGGAAGCGCTGGGCCGGGCGAGGGCTGACCTCGGCCATCACCGCCGATGAGGTCGACCCGACCTGTCATCCTCTCGGACCGAACAACAAACTGGTCATCGCTCCCGGCTGGGTGACCGGCACGCCGGCCACGCCCAGCAGCGGCCGGACCTCCTTCGGCGGCAAGAGCCCGTTGACCGGGGGCATCAAAGAGTCAAATGCGGGCGGCCTGGCCGGCCAGAAGATCGGTCGCCTTGGCCTGGCAGCCATCATCCTGGAGGGCCAACCCACCGACGGCAAGTGGTACACCCTGATCGTCACCCAGGACGGCGTCAAGTTCGAGGACGCCTCCGTGCTGAAGGGCCAGGGGATGTACGCGGTCGACGAGGCCTTGTGGAAGGCGCACCCGGACACAGCCGTCATCGGCATCGGCCCGGCCGGCGAGATGAAGCTCTCCAACGCCGGGATTTCGGTCAACGACACCGAAAACCGCCCCGGCCGCTACGCCGGACGCGGCGGCCTGGGCGCGGTCATGGGGGCGCGCGGTGTGAAGGCCATCGTCGTGGACGATAGCGGCGGGCCTGGCGTCGCCATCGCCGATCAGAAGCTCCTCGACGAAGGCCGCAAGAAGCTGACCGAGGCGATTCAGGAGCATGCCCTGACCAAGAAGGGCGGCGGCCTGCC
>DAIRVC010000037.1:0-11961 GCA_036803025.1 Anaerolineales bacterium | reverse complement strand
CCTGGTCTCGTGCCTGGAGTATGAGACGGCCTGGGCCCTGGGCGCCAACTGCGGCATCGATGACCTGGACTACATCGCCCAGATGACGCGCGAGTGCAACGACATCGGCGTGGACACGATCGAATCGGGCAACACCTTGGCCGTCGCCATGGAGGGTGGACTCCTGGAGTTTGGCGACGGCAAGGGCGCCCTGAAGCTCTTCGATGAGATCCGCAAGGGCACGCCATTGGGACGCATCCTCGGCCAGGGCGTCGCCGCCACGGCCAAAGCCTTCGGGGTCCATCGCGTCCCCGTCGTCAAGGGCCAATCGATGCCGGCCTATGAGCCGCGCGCCGTCAAGGGCATCGGCGTGACCTATGCCACGACCCCGATGGGCGCCGACCACACCGCCGGCTACACGATCGCCCCGGAGATCGCCGGCGTCGGAGGCAAGGTCGATCCGCTGGCCGAAGAGGGCAAGCCCGACCTCTCCCTGACGTTCCAGGCGGCCACCGCCTTCATCGACAGCACCGGCTACTGCCTGTTCATCGCCTTCCCCATCCTCGACATCCAGAAGGGTTGGGCCGGGATGGCGGAGACCGTGGCCGGGACGACCGGCATGAAGATCACCGGCGACGACGTCGTTCCCATGGGCAAGGAGATCCTCAAGATCGAGCGCCTGTTCAACGAGCGGGCCGGCTTCACCGCCGCCGACGACCGCCCGCCGGAGTTCATGCGCTACGAGAAGCTCCCGCCCCATAACGTGACCTGGACGGTGACCGACGCGGAGTTGGACAGGGTCTACGCCTGGGTGCACGAGGCCTGACCTGCGTGCGCGTCGAGGTGCGGGTTTTCGCCACACTCCGCCGGCATCTGCCCGACCTGGGTATCGGCGAAGCCCAAATCCTGGAGGTCGGAGCCGGCACGACCCTGTCCGCCATCCGCGACGGCCTGGGCCTCCCGGCGGAGGAAGTCAAGGTCGTCATCCGCAATCACCTCCAGGCGGAGTTGAGCGACACCGTCGAGGATGGCGATCGGATCGCGTTCGTGCCGGCCGTGGCTGGAGGCTAGTGCAGCCCGTCCCGACCGCCACCAGAATGGAAGCTGTCAGACGGCCCGCCGGCTGCGGCGGGCCGTCTGCGTCTCGGTGGCAGGCTTCCTGTCCACCCCGGACATCTGGCCCGCACCGATGAAGGGCGCGTTGGATCGATGGCGTCGGAACAGCCCCGGGCGGTGAGGCCGTTTGTTCACCCCCTATGGGGTTTCGCGATCGCCCTGCCCTCGGGCTGGGTGCATCGCCGCGTGCAGGATGGCGACGCGTTCGCTGAGATCGAAGCGGCTTTCGACCCCGGCTATGCCGGTCCGCTGGCCGGCCACGTGATCCTCCAGGCAGAGTGGAACGGGCTGCGGCGTGAGGTCGAGCCCATCTGGCAGGATCATCTCGCCCGCGTGGCGGTCATGCTTGGCGCCAAGCAGGTTAGCTCGGCGCCCTGGCGCATCGGGCCGGCCATCGGACTGGAGGCCGAGATCGCGTTGCCGAGGCAGGACCCCAACCGTCTCTGGCTGGGAGTCCTCTCGCACGATCTGGTCGTACTGAAGGCGCTTGTCTCCCACCCGCTCGAGCGCCGCGCCGCCTTCGAGCCGCAGGCCACAGCCATCCTGCGCAGCCTGCGATTCCTCCGCGGCGTGGATGGCCTGCCCCGCCACACCTGCGGCCTGCCCCTGCCCCCCGAGTCAACGCCCGTACCCGCGGCCGATGTCCTGACGGACCTCGGCGCAGAAGGCGTCTGGGATGCCTATGAGACCCCGCACTCGGTGGGCGCTCTGCAGGCCTTCTACTGGCGCGAAGCCCCGGCCGCCGGATGGGAGATCACCAGTTTCCAGCCGTTTCCGGGAGATCATCCACATCCCTTCGCGCGCCTCGGTCTGCGCAAGGCGCAGGCTGTCGTTGCGCTGGGAATCCTGCCCGGCGCACCGGACGCGGCTGGTGAGGGTCTCCGCACCCGGCTGGCGTTGAACGTGCGTTGAGTGCTGTCCTCAAAGGAGGCAACGCCCTCAGCAGCGTCATTGCGAGGAGGCCGCAGGCCGACGAAGCAATGACACCGAGGGGGTTACCGGAACGACCGCCGCGGCTCGCCGGGTCGGTAGGGTCGCAGCGCGAATGCGGACCAGGTCTCGTCGACGGACACCAGCATGAGCCACTTCAGGTCGAAGGGCTCGGCGGCCTCCCAACCCTGGTCCCGCGTCAGGTCCGTCTGAATCTTCGAAGTCCCTTTGGGAAAGGTCTGCCAGAGCATGGCCTCCGGCTTCATCGCCCGCACGACCTTGGGCAGGTCACGCGAGAGGGCGGCCTTGTTCTTCACGAAGAGCTGCACCCAGTCGAACTTCCCCTTCAGGCTCGACGCTAGCGTTGCATCGGCCGGCAGCGGCTTGAGCTTGCTCAAGTAGCCTGCCGGGGCACCAAGCACGGCCGCCCGCGTTCCGGGTTTGAGCTTCAGCTTCTTTCCCAGGGCACTCTCGCTCACACTTCCACCTCCCGATTCCGTTCATGCATAACATCGTCCCGGCGTGAGGCGGCGGCCTCGACCGCCGCTGAGTCTGCTAGCTGCGTGCCGCCAGCCTCATCGCCTGGCGGATGTCCTCGGCGATCATGCGCCGCTTGCTCTTCTCGATGAAGAAGCTGGGGCCTGCCTGCAGGTAGGAGGGAAAGGCCCTCGTACCGCGAAAGGTGTAGACCTGCCCGCGGATCTTGTAAGTCGACCCGGCCGCGATGACGCGCGGCTCCCCGGCACGCTTGGCGATCAGGTTGACCGCCTTGATGGCCACGTCGCCCATCAGCAAAACGGCGCGCACGTTCGGGAAGAACGCCAGTTCCTTCTCCAGCAGGTGCGAGCAGGCCAGGATCGTGTCCGGCGATAGGCCGTACGACTTCTTGGCGCACTTGACGGCCGTGGTCAGGTAGACCCCGCGGGCCAGGATGTCCGCCATGCGGTCCACCTCCACGTCGGCATCACGGAACGCCTGTACGGTGGTCTGTTGGAAGAGGGGCTCGCCGCGGGCATAGTAGTAGTCGGCCGGGTCCGCCGGCGCCGCCTCCGAGATCAGCACGACCGACACGTGTTGGGGGTCGACCTCGATTCCGGGGATGACGTATGCGGCATGGTCGACGTCTTTGCAGGGGAAGTGCTGGCAGCGGATTCGGCGTGAGGGGCGCATGACGCAAGTCCAGCCGGGGTCGCGGGCCGACCCTTGCAGGCCATTCTAAGCCCGCCGGGCGCCGCCCGTGGCCCGGATTGACCGGCCATCCAGCGGGAGGTAGAATCCGGGCGAGACTGTGCTGGACCGGTGAGCAGATGCCACTCTACGAATACGCCTGTCTGGATTGCGGGGAGCGGTTCGACACGCTGCGGCCGATGGCCGACGCCGATCGACCGATCGCCTGCACCGCCTGCGCCAGCCAGCATACCTCGCGCTTGATCTCCTTGTTCGCCGCGCATAGCGACGGCCGAGTCGTGGCCGGGAGTGACGGCGGCGGCGGTTGCGCCGGGTGCTCGGGCGGCTCCTGCGCCACCTGCCATTAGCCCCTGCGGCCCACCGAATCAAGCGGCGCCGGCAAACCGGCGCCGTCTGCATTGTGGGGCGCAAGCCTCGCTTTCGCCTACCAGCGCACCCGGAAGTCGTTGAACTCGCCGCTGGGTTCCTCGGCGGTCATCTGCACCTCGTCCACTTGCGCGGCCGGCGGTCCCTGGCGGCACCAGCCCAGCATGGCCTCGACCGCCTCCGCCTCGCCTTCGAAGGTCGCCTCGACGCGCCCGTCGTGCAGGTTGCGTACCCAGCCGGTCAGGCCCAAGCGCTGCGCCTGCTCGCGCGTGTAGTGGCGAAAGTTAACCCCCTGCACCAGGCCCGTGATCCAGACGTGCGCGCGCTCGGCCATGGGCCAGCCCTTTATGTCATTGCGAGGCCCCGCTCCGCGGGGCCGTGGCAATCGCACGCCAGAGTGAGACCTCTGGTCGATGCGATTGCTTCCTCGGCCTTCGGCCTCCTCGCAATGACACCTCCTCGCCGCTCACGGCACCCCAGCCATCAGGCCGCTACTGGCGATCAACGCCAGCACGGGACCGGGCAGCAACCCAAGCAGCACGGTCGCCGCGGCGGCCAGGCCAATGCTCGCCTTGAGCCAGCCGTCCGCCTCGGCCGCCGGCTCACCCGGACGCATGTACATCACCACGACGACGCGCAGGTAGAAGGCCGCCGAGATCAAGGACGTCACCACCCCGACGATCGCCAGCCAGAGCAGCCCGGCGTCGATCGCCGATTGAAACAGGACGAACTTGCCGACGAAACCGGCCGTCGGCGGGACACCGGTCAACGAGAGCATGAAAACGGCCATCGCCAATGCCAGCGCCGGATGTCGCGAGCCCAAGCCGGCGTAGTCGTCGATTGAGAGGCCCTTGCTTTCGGCCTTCTCCAGCGCCGCCACGACGCCCCACGCGCCCAGGCTGGTGATCGCGTAGGTCAGCAGGTAGAAGAGCGCCGCCCGCACCGCCGGCTCCGCTACCGCGCCTTGCGCCGATGCCAGGGCCATCAGGACGTAGCCGGCATGGGCGATGCTCGAGTAGGCCAGCAGGCGCTTGATGTTGTTCTGCGCCAGGGCGGCGACGTTTCCCCACACCATCGTTGCGGCGGCGACCCAGGCTGCCGCCGGCCCCCAGGCCGGCGCCAGGTCGGGAAAGGCGGTCACGAACACCCGCAGCAGCGCGGCGAAGCCGCCCAGCTTTGCGCCGACCGTCATGAACGCGACGACCGAGGTCGGGGAGCCCTGGTAGACGTCGGGCGTCCACATGTGAAACGGAACCGCCGCCACCTTGAACCCCAGACCGACCAGGATCAGACCGATGCCGGCCAGCAGCACGCCCGGATCCTCTAGCGCCGGCACGGCTCCGAGCACCTCAACCAGATTGGTCGAGCCGGTGGCACCGAAGGTCAGCGCGATGCCGAAGATCAGGAACCCGGTGGCAAAGGTCCCCAGCAGGAAGTACTTCAGGGCTGATTCTTCGGATTCGAGGCGTGGGTGCGCGATGCCGGAGAGCACGTACAGGGGGATGGAAAGCAGCTCCAACGCCAGAAAGACGACGATCAGATCGGCGGCGTGCGACATGAGCAGCATGCCCGAGACGCTGAAGAGCAGCAGCGGGTAGTACTCGGTCCGCTCCAACTGCATGCGCTGAAGATACCCATGCGCCACAGCGATGCTCACCAGACCGCTGACCAGGAAGACGACGTTCAGGAACGTGGCGAAACCGTCGCGGGCGATCATCCCGCCGAACGCCAGCCCGCTCCGGTCCGCCCAGGCGATCTCGAGGACGAGCGCGGCCAATAGTCCGGCGGCGGCCAGCGCTGCCTTCAAGGCCTTGCGCCGGCGCGGGAGGAACGCCTCGGCCAGGAGCATCAGGCAGCCCCATCCCACCAGAAAGACGAGCGGGAGTATCTGGAGGAGATCTTGAGAAGGCATGCCCTATCTCACGGCCAGCGCCGCGGCCTGCAATACGTCCGTCAACCGCTCGACGGACGGAGCCATCAGTTCGAAAAACGGGCGCGGGTAGAGCCCGATCCAGAAGATGAGCACCAGCAGCGGAAGCAGAGTGGCGATCTCGCGTGCGCTCAAGTCCTTCAGGCTCTGATTCTCGGCCTTGTCCGCTGGGCCGAGGAACATCTTCTGGAACATGTACAGCATGTAGACCGCCGCCAGGATTACCCCCAGCGCCGCCAGACCGGCGAACCACGGCGATCCAATTGCCTGCGACCCGAAGGCGCCGAGCAAGATGGTGAACTCACCCACGAAGCCATTCAGCCCGGGCAGCCCCATGGAGGACAGCACCACGATCAGTGTCAACGCCCCGTAGATGGGCATGATCTTCCACAAGCCGCCGAAGGCGTCCAGCTCACGCGTGTGGCGGCGCTCGTAGATCATGCCCACGATCAGGAACAGCGCGCCCGTGCTCAACCCATGATTGACCATCTGCAGGATGCCGCCCTGGATACCCTGCGGGTTGAGGGCGAACAGGCCGAGCATGACGAAGCCCAGGTGGCTGACCGACGAGAAGGCGACCAGCTTCTTGACGTCACGCTGCGCGAACGAGACGGCCGCCCCGTACAGGATTCCGATCACCGCCAAGAGCGCCATCCAGGGCGCGAAACGCACAGCCGCCTCGGGGAAGAGCGGCAGGTTGAAGCGCAGGAAGCCGTAGGTGCCCATCTTCAGGAGCACGCCGGCCAGGATGACCGACCCGGCCGTCGGCGCCTCGACGTGCGCGTCGGGCAGCCACGAGTGCAGCGGCCACATGGGCACCTTGATGGCGAATGCGGCGGCGAAGGCCAGGAACAACCAGGTCTGTATCTCCCCCGGGATGCCGCCCTGCGCGATCAGATCGGGCACCGAGAACGTGCCGGACCGCAGTCCGAGCCACAGGATCGCCAACAGCATCAAGATCGAGCCGGCCATGGTGTACAGGAAGAACTTCAGCGCGGCGTAGATGCGGCGCGCCCCTCCCCAGATGCCGATCAGGAAGTACATCGGCACGAGCGTGAACTCCCAGAAGATGTAGAACAGGAACAGATCCTGCGCCAGGAAGACGCCCACCATCCCCATCTCGAGCAGCAGGAAGAAGACCATGAACTCCTTGACCCGTTCTTCGACGGCGCTCCAGGTCGAGAGGATCGATATCGGCGTCAAGAGAGTCGTCAACAGGACGAGCAGCACGCTCAATCCGTCGACCCCCAGGTGATAGTCGATATCCCACCCGGCCACGCGGATCCAGGGCAGGCGGGTGACGAGCTGCAGGCCCGGCTCGGCGGCATCAAAGCGGGCCAGCATCACCAGGGAGATCGCGAAAGTCAGAAGGGAAGTGACCAACGCAGTCCAGCGCAGCGCGGCAGCCCGCTGGCCGGGGATGAGCAGCAGAGCCGCCACGCCTGCAAGCGGGAAGAAGGTCACCAGGGTCAACAGCATCGGGTCAAAGGAGTCCATCGTCAGTCCTCGTCAGCACGATCACCCGAACAACAGCAGGCCCAGCACAACGACCGCGCCGCCCAACAGTGCCAGCGCATAGTTGCGCGCGTAACCGGTCTGCAGCCGGCGCAGCCCGGCGGCCGCCTGGCCGATCAGCCGCGCCAGGCCGTTGAAGAAGCCGTCGACGACCGGCAGATCGAATCCGTACGAAAGCCAGCTCGTCGACCGGCGGAATCCCTGCGCCAGGACCGAGTCGTGGAACCAATCGTGCCAGAAGCGTCCGTCGACCGATTCGGCCAGGAAGCGGGACAGGCTCACGTAGCGGCGTACGATCAGCCAGTCATACAGCTCGTCGACCTTCCACTTGTTCTGCATGCCGACGAACACCGGCCCGAGCAGCCGCCGCAGAGGATCGGGTTGACCCTCCGCCAGCGGGCTGCGCCCATACAGCAACCACGCCAGCCCAATCGCCAGGGCCGCCAGCCCGACCGAGACGAGCGCAACGGCCGGGTTGAACTCGGCGGCCTCGAGCGTGCCCAGTGTGTGCTCGAGCCAGTGGCCGAGTGTGTGGATCCCGGGCAGGTTGAGCGCACCGCCGAGCAGCGAGAGCAGCGCCAGCCCGGCCAGCGGCGCGGTCATCACCAGCGGGCTCTCCACTGCCCCCTCAGCCGCTTGTGAGCGCGGCCGGCCGAAGAACACCATCCAGATCTGACGGCCCATGTAGAACGCGGTCAGGAACGCCGCCGCGGAGAGCAGAACGTAGACGGCAGGATTCTGGCGGCTGGCCTCGGCCAGGATCTCATCCTTGGAGAAGAAGCCGGCCAGGGGCGGGATGCCCGCCAGCGCCACGGCGCCGACCAGGTACACGAAGAAAGTCACGCGCATGCGCCCGGCCAGCCCGCCCATGCCGCGCATGTCGTTCGGATCGAAGGGCGCCCCCGCCGGTGGGGCGTGACCATGAGCGGCATGGTGATGCCCGCGCTCGACCCCCTGGATGACCGACCCGGCCGAGAGGAATAGCAGCGCCTTGAAGAAGGCGTGGGTGATCAGGTGGAACATACCGGCCACGTAGGCGCCCAGCCCGACGGCGGCGACCATGAAGCCCAGCTGGCTGATCGTCGAGTAGGCCAGCACCTTCTTGATATCGTACTGGCCGACGGCGATCGTCGCCGCGAACAGCGCCGTCGCCGCCCCGACCCAGGCCACCATGCCCGACGAAAAGGGAGCCAGCTCGAACAGGACATGGTTGCGGGTGATCATGTAGATCCCGGCCGTGACCATCGTGGCGGCATGGATCAATGCCGAGACCGGCGTCGGTCCGGCCATGGCGTCGGGCAGCCACACGTACAACGGGATCTGCGCCGACTTGCCCGTCGCGCCGACCAGCAGGAACAGCGTGATCGCCGTCAGCACTCCGGCGCCCGCCGGGCCGAGCGCCTCCGCCCGTTCGAAGACCTCGTCGAACTGCAGGCTTCCGAAAGCCCAGAAGGCCAGGAACATGGCGATCAGGAAGCCGAAGTCGCCGATACGATTGACGATGAAGGCCTTCTTGCCCGCCAGCGCGTTGCCGATTCCGCCCCCGCCCTTCTCGTACCAGAATCCGATCAGCAGGTACGAGCACAATCCCACGCCTTCCCAGCCCACGAAGAGCGTCAGGAAGCTGTCGCCGGTCACCAGGACCATCATCGCCGCGACAAACAGGTTGAAGTAGATGAAGAAGCGCGTGTAGCGGCCGGGATCGCCCTGGAAGCGGACATCCTCGTGCATATAGCCGACGGCGTAGATGTGAATCAGCGCGCTCACGCCGCTGACCATCAGCATCATCGTCACCGACAGGCTGTCGATCTTGAAGGCCCAGGGGATCGACAGCGAATCGATGGCGATCCAGTCGGCCACCATCACCCGCGCACCTTCGGGCTGCGCCCGCAGCGCCAGGAACTGCACCACGGCCACGACAAAAGCCAGCGCCACCGCGCCGCTGGCCACTATCCCGACGAACCGCTCGCCCAGCCGGCGCCCGACCAGCAGGTTGGCGACCAGGCCCACGATCGGAAACAAGATGATCAGCGGCGCGTAGGCGAACAACCCCGCGGCCGTTCCAGTCTCCAGCGCGTGCATCACATCCATGGACCTAGCCCTTCAGGCTGCTCATCTGGTCGATGTCGATGCTGTGCTTGGTGCGGAAGATCGCCACGACCAGAGCCAGCCCGACGGCCACCTCGGCCGCCGCCACGGCGATGGTGAAGAATACGAACACCTGCCCGGCCGTCGACAGGAGCTCGCGCGCGAAGGCGATGAACGCCAGGTTGCCGGCGTTGGTCATCAGCTCGATCGACATGAAGACGATAATGGCGTTGCGCCGCAGCAGCACCCCGATCACGCCGATCGAGAAGAGCACCGCCGCCAGCATCAGCAGGTAAGCAGTGGGGACGTTCATTCTGGCTTGCCCTTCTCGGGGCGGGTCAGCACGATCGCGCCGACCATCGAGACCAGCAGCAAGACCGAGGCGATTTCGATCGGCACCAGGTAGCGGCGAAACAGCTCGCTCCCCACCACGGCCGGGCTGCCGAAGTCAGCCGTCACCGCCGGCAGGCTGACTGCGCCCGCCGGTCGGAACAGGAGCATGTACCCGAGGACGGCCAGCAGCGCCGCACCGAATATCAGCGCCAGCGGAAGCTGCCATTTCGTGCTCGGCTTACCCGAGATCTGCTCCCCGCCCAGCAGCATGACCACAAACAGGAACAGCACCATGATCGCCCCGGCATAGACCGTGACCTGCACCATGGCGATGAAAGCCGCGTTCAGCAGCAGGTACAGGACCGCTACGACCAGGAAGTTGAACACCAGGAACAGCGCCGAGTAGACCGCGTTGCGGCTGAAGAGCATCGCCAGCGCGCTGCCGACCGCCAGGACGGCGATCAGCGCGAACAGGATCAGGTCGGGCGTCATCGGGCGCTCTCCCGCCGGGCGCTCATTCGGGATCCTTCATGGCCGGTATCGATCGCTCGAAGCTCCCCGGGGTAACGCGCATGGGGGTCGGCTCGCCGCCGGCCGGCACGGGCACCAGGAGAAGGTCCTTGGTGTAGATCGACTGGCGCCGCTCGGTGAAGGACAGTTCGTATTGGTGCTCCAGGACGATCGCCTCGGTCGGGCAGGCGTCTTCGCAGTAGCCGCAGAAGATGCAGCGCAGCATGTTGATCTCGTACGTGCTGGCGTAGCGTTCGCCCGGGGAGTAGCGCGCCTGGTCGGTGTTCTCGGCCGCCTCGACGAAGATGGCGTCGGCCGGGCAAGCAGCCGCGCACAGCGAACAACCGATGCACTTCTCCAGGCCGTTCTCGTAGCGCTTCAGCTCGTGCCGGCCGTGGAAGCGCTCGTGCACCGGCCGCTTGACCTCCGGATACTCGAAGGTCACCGGCTTCTCGAACATGCTGCGGAAGGTGATCCACAGCCCGCGCAGGATCTCCAACAACTTCATCAGCCGTCTCTCCTACCGAATCGCCACAACCAGGATCGCCGTGGTGACCACGTTGAGTAGGGCGGCCGGGAGCAGGATCTTCCACCCGAACGCCATCAAACGGTCGTAGCGGAAGCGCGGCAGCGTCGCGCGCACCCACAGCTGGAAGAACACCAGCCCGAGCACCTTGACGAACAGGTACAGCGGCCCCAGGAGCGGCCAGCGATCGACGAACGGTCCCCAGTAGCCGCCCAGGAACAGCGTCGCGCCGATCACGCTGACCGCGATCATCTTTACGTACTCGGCCATGAAGAACAGGGCGAACTTCATCCCCGAGTACTCGACATGGTAGCCGGCGGTCAACTCCTGCTCCGCCTCGGGCATGTCGAACGGAGCGCGGTTGACCTCGGCCAGGGAAGCGATCACCCACACGGCGAAACCGATCGGCTGCACAACGGCGTACCAGAGCTGACGCTGGCCGGCCACGATGTCGTTGACGCTCATCGATCCGGCCATCAGAATCGGCCCGACCAGGCTCAGTCCAAGCGCCAGCTCGTAGCTGATCATCTGCGCCGCCGAACGCAGGCCGCCCATCAGCGCGTACTTATTGTTCGAAGCCCAGCCGGCGATGGTGATGCCGTAGATGGCCACCGAGGTGACGGCCGAGATGTACAGGACCCCGACGTTCACATCGCCGGCCAGCCCCAGTTCGATCTCCCGCCCGAATAGCTGGATGGTCGGGCCGATGGGGATGACAGCCAGAATGATCAGCGCCGGAATCACGGTCACGATCGGGGCGAGAATGAACAAGGCCCTGTCGGCGCCGGAGGGGATGACCTCCTCTTTGAAGATCAGTTTCAACCCGTCGGCCATCGGCTGCAGTAAGCCCCACGGGCCGGCCCGGTTCGGGCCGATGCGCACCTGCATGCGCGCCAGGACGCGCCGCTCGAAGAGGGTCAGGTACATGAATCCCACCAGCGACCCGGCCAGGATGGCCGCCGACTTGACCGTCCACTCCAACAAGAGCGCCCAGTCCATGCCTACGCTCGCTCCCTGACCGCAGCCACCCGCCCGGCAGCCGGCGCGTCGAGGGGCACCCCGACGCTGCGTGGGATCAGAACGCACCCTGCCGGTACGCCGTCCGAGACAACCACGGCCAGACGGGCACTCCGCCCTTTCCAGGCGGCTTCAACCTCGTCCCCATCGGCCACGCCCCAAGCGTCGGCATCGGATCTGCTCAGCATGGCCTGGGGGCGGGCTCGGCGCGGATCCAGCTCTCTCGTCGGCAGCAGGGTCGTTCCGCTGTCCAGCAGGCGCTCGACCGGGACGAGCAGCACCTTCCCACCCGACGGCGCCTCGGCCGGCGCGATCCAGTGCACCGCTGCCGTCGGTCCCTGCTCGGCCAGAGCCGGGAGCTTGATGCCCAGCCCCTGCTCATTGCGGTAGGCGGTCCCGCCGTAGTAGAGGTCATCGCCTCCAACGATCGGCCACTGCGATTCGACGTGGGCCAGCGCCCGGT
>DAIRVC010000036.1:0-19201 GCA_036803025.1 Anaerolineales bacterium | reverse complement strand
TCTAGGCTGAAGCGTCCCGAGCCCGGCGCATTTCCCGGGCGAGGGGCCGCGCCCAGAGAGTCGGGCCAGGCTCGCCACGCTGGCCTTCATTCTTTTGTACCCGGTGGATGAACCCCTGGCTGTGCTTCTCAGCGCTGTGAAGTACAATGCCGGCGAAATCCTGGCGCTGTCAATGAACAGGCCAGAAAGAGGGGGGTGGCAATCTCGTCATCCCAAGCCAGAACAAACCGGCTGACGATGGCAACGGCAATCGAGCAAACTCGTCGCAAGTTGAGCGGCTGGCCGAACCCCTGCGCCAGAGGGCGGGCGATCCTCTCAAGCCAGCACGGCCGAAGGCGCCATGCGAAACGCAATCATGATGGCCATCCCCGCACGCGTCGCACGCATGCCTCGCGAGCTCAAGTTGTTCACGGCGGCCTCTCTGATGATGGGGACCGCCTTCAGCATCTACGATTCCACGTTCAACAACTTCGTGAATGACCGCTTCGCCTTGACAGGTTTCCAGCGCTCGCTGCTGGAAGTGCCGCGCGAACTGCCAGGATTCCTGGTGGCCTTCGTCAGCGCCGTGTTGTGGTTCTTATGCAGCCGCAGGCTGGGGGCGTTCGCCCTCGTTCTGGGCGCGGCCGGGGCACTGCTGATCGGGTTCATCCCTTCCACATACATTGCTTTGGCAGCGTGTCTGTTCATCTATAGCCTGGGTCAGCACATGTTCATCCCGTTGGCTTCCTCCATCGGGATGGAACTGGCGCGTGAGGGCCAGACCGGCCGGCGGCTGGGCCAACTGAACGCCATCCGCAATTCCGCCGCCATCCTGGGCAGTCTCCTGGTCTTCCTGGGTTTTCATTTCCTGGGCTTTCGGTTCCAGCATTCGTTCCACCTGACGGCTGTCGGGCTGGGAGTGGCGGCCGTGCTCATGTTCCTGATGAAGCCGGACGCCTTTCAGGGACCAGGCACATTCCTGAGGCTGCACAAGGAATACCGCCTCTTCTACGTCCTGAATGTCCTTTCGGGCTCACGCAAGCAGATCTTCATCACATTTGCCCCGTGGGTGATCGTGACCATCTTCAAGCAGCCGACGCAAACCATCGCCACGCTGTTGACCCTCGGCGGGGTGATCGGCATCTTGTTCCAGCCCGTATTGGGCCGGGCCATCGACCGCTTCGGCGAGCGACTCATCCTGCAGGTCGAGGCCGTTGTGCTGGTGTTGGTCTGCCTGGGCTACGGTTTCTCCGGGTCCCTGTTCTCCGAGAAGACGGCCTTTCTGTTTGTCTGCGGTTTCTACCTTCTCGACCAGATGCTGATGTCGGTCAACATGGCGCGGTCGACGTACATCAAGAAGATCGCTGTGGACGAGTCGCATGTCCAGCCGGCCTTGACTGCGGGCTTGACCATCGACCACGTCTTTTCCATCAGCATCGCATTATTGGGCGGGGTGATCTGGAACGTATTCGGGTATCAGTACGTGTTCTTGATCGGGATTGTCGTTGCCGCGCTGGGCTTCCTGGCGGCCAGTTTCATCCGCATCCCACCGCGCCGGATGCCCCCGGAGGAGGAGATGCTCCTCCCCATCAGCGCCTGAACGGGGAATTGGACGTTGGGGTCCCACCAGACTGTGGTGCCAACCACCACACGGTACCATGGCGAGTAGACGAGGCTGTCAAGGGACCTGGAGACTGGATGCCTGCGAAGGCGGAGACGGCCTTCCGCCGGGTCTTGACGCTAGTGTCTACCTTTCCACACACATGGATCTCGCTCCAATCCCCGTCCTCCTTCCATGGGGAGGCCTGCCCAGTTCGGACGAAGGACCCGTTCAGCGAGGGGGGCGGCTCCCGCCAGATCCACACCCCAATTCTCACGCCTGGCTTGCACAGGGACCCGCGACAACTCCCCCTTCTGAGCGGCACCCGGTGTCCCACGATCTGAGTGCGAGATAATGGCATTCCGACCACCTGGGGCCGGACCCCGCAGGAGACCCACATGCCGCCCGACCGGCTCCCCCGCAAGACCAAGCTGATCTACGGCGCCGGCGATCTCGGCTTCAGCCTGCTCTCCACCATTCTGGGGGCCTACTTCGCCATCTTCCTGACCGACGTCGTCGGCGTCTCCCCCGGCATGGCCGCTGCAGCGGTCTTCATCGGCCGCAGCTGGGACTACATCAACGACCCGATCTTCGGCCACCTGTCTGACCGCACCCGGACGCGCTGGGGCCGCCGCCGGCCCTACCTGCTCTTTGGGCCGATCCCCCTGGGCCTGGCCTTCCTGATGCTGTGGTGGATCCCTCCCTGGCAGAGCACACTGAGCCTGGCGGTGTACTACGCGTTGGCCTACGTCGTCTTTGACGCCGCGGCGACGATGATCTACATGCCCTACTTCGCGCTGACCCCGGAGCTGGCCTCCGACTACGATGAGCGCACCTCGCTGACCACCTACCGCAGTTTCTTCTCGATCCTGGGCAGCCTGCTGGCCTTCACCGTGCCGCTCATGATCGTGGGCGCCTTCACGCCGGAGAATGCCGCCCGCGTCCTCAGCATGGCCGCGATCTTTGCCCTGATTTCTATCCTGCCCTTCTTCCCGCTCTTCCTGGTCACCCGGGAGCGCCCCGAGTACATGAGTCAGCAGCGCCCCGGCCTGCGCCAGTCGCTGCGCGCCGCCCGCGAGAACCGCCCCTTCGTCATCGGGATGCTCGTCCTGCTCTTCACCTGGATCTCGGTCGAGATCGTCCAGGCTACACTCCTGTTCTTCGTCAAGTATGTTGCCCAGCGCGAGGCGCAGAGCGACGTGCTCATGGCCACCATCTTCGTGACAGCCATCGCCGCCCTGCCGATCTGGCAGTGGATCTCGGGGCGCTGGGGCAAGCGCCAGGCCTACGTCGCCGGCATCGCCTTCTGGGCGGTCGTGCAATTGGCCCTCATCACTATCGGCCCGGCCAGTGGGATGCCTCTCATCCTGGCCTTGTGCGTCCTGGCCGGCATCGGAGTTTCCGCCGCCCATGTCATCCCCTGGGCGATGATCCCGGACGCGATCGAGTGGGGCGAATGGAAGACCGGCGAGCGCCACGAGGGCATGTTCTACAGTCTGACCACGCTGATGCTCAAGGTGGCCTCGTCGCTGGCGATCCCGTTGGCGCTGCTTCTCCTGGAGGTGACGGGCTACGTTCCCAACGCCGCGCAGCAGCCGGCCAGCGCGCTGTGGGGCATCCGCATCGTCATCGGCCCGATCCCGGCGCTGTTCCTCCTGGTCGGGATCGCACTGGCGCGGCGCTATCCGCTGGGCCGAGACCAGCATGCCCAATTGCGGCGACAGCTGGAGGCACGTCGGTCCGGCGGGCCGCAGGCGCCCCCATGAGCGGCGTCGAGATCCGCCCCGTCCGTTCACGCGCCGATCGTCGCACCTTCCTGACATTCCCCTGGCGAATCTATCGCGGCGATCCCCTGTGGGTCCCGCCGCTGCTGCCGGCCAGAGCCCGGGTGCTCGACCCGGCCCGAGGGACATTCTTCCAGCGCGGCCAGGCCGAGTTGTTCCTCGCCTGGCACGGCTCCACTCCCGTGGGCACGGTCTGCGCCGCCGAGGACCCCCCCACCAACGCCGTGCGCCGTGCGCGCGAGTGCCTGTTCGGATTCTTCGAGTACATCGAAGACGATCAGGTTGCCGATGCGTTGGTCGACCGAGTTGTCGAGTGGGCGAAGGCCCGCAATCTGGACGCCCTGTACGGGCCCTACAACCTGGACTACGAGGACAGCTACGGCGTCCTGCTGGAAGGGCGCGATCGGCCGCCGGCGCTGCTGTGCGGGCACACGCCGCCCTACTACGCGCGCATGATGGAGCGACTCGGGTTCCAGGCCGCCCGGGCCGACAATCTGGCCTTCGCCATCGGGACGGATACCCCGCATCTGCAGCGCCTGTCGCGGGTGGCCGAGAAGGTGCGCGCGCGCGGCCGGGCCATCATCCGCCACGCCGACCTGAGTCAATGGGACCAGGAGGTCGATCGCGTTCACCACCTGCTCAACGCCGGCCTGGCGCACCTCTCGGATTTCATCGGCTGGCACCGCAGCGAGGTGGAAGCCACACTGGCGCAGTTCCGCACGATCGCCGATCTGGAGCTGGTGCTGTTCGCCGAGGTCGACGGGGAGCCGGTCGGTTGGCTGGCCGGCATCCCCAACCTGAACGAATGGTTCATCCACGCCAACGGGCTGCGCTATCCGTGGGACTACGTGCGGCTGTGGTGGCACAGCCGTCGACGGCCGCAGTGCTTGTGCCTGAAGAGCGTCGTCGTCCTGCCTGAGTACTGGAATCGCGGTGTGGGCATTCTGCTCTTCGACGAGATGGCCCGGCGGGCGATCGCCAAGGGCTACCGCTGGGCCGACCTGTCGATCACGTCGGCCGACAACCCGGCCACTCCCCTTCTGGCCGAGCACATGGGCGCCACGATTTACAAGCGCTATCGCGTCTATCGAATGGGGATATAGCATCCAACCTCCGAAGTTCTGTGAACTTCGGAGGTTCGACCGCCCTGCTAGGGCCAGCCCTGCCCCGCCGCTAGATCCCTAGTGCCGCGTCCAGCGCCATCCGTCCCCCGCCCAGGAACACCAGCGCCAGCACCCGCGGCGCGGTCTAGACGGTGGGCACGGGGCCGGCGGTCAGGCGCACCGCGTTCTGTGACGGATCGCGGACCAGAAAGCCGCCGTCGCCCGGTTCGACGGGCAGGCCTGCGGCCCGGACGCGCGCCAGGACCTTTTTCAGTTCGGCCTCGCCCGGGCATGCGACCGTGAAGTCACGCAGGCCGCTCGCCCCGGGCGGGGCCGGCGGTGCACCCCGACCCTTCCAGATGTTCAGTCCGATGTGGTGGTGGTAGCCCCCGGCGGAGACCATCGCCATACCCATCTCGGGCATGCTCCCCTGGTCATCGAAGCCGAGCACCCCGTGGTAGAACCCGACCGCCTGCGCCAGGTCGGCGACATGCAGGTGGACGTGGCCGATGCGCGTGCCCTCCGGCATCGGAGCATCCAGCGCGTCGCCGGGCGCCAACTCGCGCAGCAAGGACTCCACGTCCAGGGCGTCGCGGCCCGTCCGCCCCAACCGCCGCGCATCGCGCACGACGTAAGCCCCGTCGATCACCCCGAACCAGCCCTCCTCGGGGGTGTCGGCGTACAACTCGATGCCGTTGCCCTCCGGGTCGTCGAGATAGGTGGTCTGAGTCATGACGTGGTCGGTCGGGTAATTCGGGTAGGCGCGCCTCAGGAGCCGGGCGAGGACGCGGGCCAGTTCCTTGCGGCTGGGCAGCAGGACGGCGAAGTGATACAGCCCGGTCGTACCGCGAGCGGGGCCCGCCAGCGAGTCTTCCGTCAGCCGCAAGAGCTCGGCGCCCCCCGCTCCCAGCCGAGCCTGCCGGCCTTCCTGTCCCATCAGCGCCAGCCCCAGGGTGTCCTGGTAGAAGGCCAGCTCACGGTCGAGATCCGTCACCGTGAGATGGACCCTTCCGAGCTGGGTCGCCGGGTGGATCCTGAACGACTCCAGGGGCGTCGCTTCGTTCGTGAGCACCATCCACCAGTCTCCTCACACTTGTCGGTAATCAGACAAAAATGGTATACTATACAAATGATAGGTTCCCCGTTAGAAGAGTCAACCCACAAAGGGCATCGATCGTCGCCTAAGCAACGGAGGCTGCCGAGTGTCGACTAACCCGCCGGGCTCCAGCCGGGAAGATCCACGCATCCGGCGCACGCGCCAGCTCCTGCGCCAGGCGCTGGAGGACATGCTGGCCGAGAAGAGCTTCCAGGCCATCACGGTACAGGACATCGCCCAGCGGGCCACGGTCAACCGGGCGACGTTCTATGCCCACTTCCCGGACAAGTACGCCCTGCTGGAATACGCCGCCCGGGCGATGTTCCGCGATCGGCTACAGAACGAGATCTTCGGGGGCCCGCCCTTCAGTCCCGAACGGCTGGTCCTGCTGATGAAGACAGTCTGTGAGTTCCTGGCGGACACGGCGCATCACTGCCCCCCGCCGCATGGACAGATGGAGCCGATCATGGAGAAACAGATCAAGGCCGAACTGGTGGACGTCTTGCTGGGCTGGCTGGACGGCGCCGGCTCGACACCCACACCAGGCGGTTCGGAGGCTGAGTTGAAAGCGACCATGGCTGCCTGGGCGATCTACGGCGCAGCGGTGCAGTGGCGCCGCGAACAACCGGCCAGACCGGCCGAGGAATTCGCCCGCCAGGCCTCACCGCTGATCCTGGCCGCCTTGGGGCCCGCAGCCCGACTCCCCCGGCAAGCCCATTTTTCAATCGCTGCAGCGGAGATCGAGCCATGAGCACCCTGCCCTTGCAGCCCTCCGCAAGCTTGCGCGTGTACGACGACATCCTGGAGACGATCGGCCGCACGCCCCTGGTCCGACTGCAGCGCCTGGGACGCGACCTGGCCTGTCCGTTGTACGCCAAGATCGAAGCATTCAACCCCGGCGGATCGGTCAAAGACCGAATCGCGGTCAACATCATCGAGCAGGCCGAGCGCTCCGGGAGCCTGCAGCCGGGCGGCACGGTGGTTGAGGCGACTTCCGGGAACACCGGCCTGGGGCTGGCCATGGTCTGCGCCCAGAAGGGTTACCGCTCGGTGTTCGTCATGCCGGACAAGATGAGCCAGGAGAAGATCCAGCTCTTGCGCGCCTTCGGCGCCCGCGTGGTGATTACGCCGACGGCGGTCGCTCCCGAAGACCCGCGCTCCTACTACAACGTCGCCAGGAAGATCGTCGACGATACGCCCAACGCGGTCCTGGCCAACCAGTACCACAATCCCGAGAACCCGCGCAGCCACTACCAGACCACCGGCCCGGAGATCTGGGAGCAGACCGGCGGGAGGGTCACCGACGTGGTCATGGGCATGGGCACCGGCGGGACGATCAGCGGCGCGGGCAAGTACCTGAAGGTGAAGAACCCCAACATCCGCGTCGTGGGCGTCGACCCGGTCGGCTCGCTGCTGCTGGAGACATGGCAACTGGGCCGCCTGCCGGCCAATGTGGAAGCCAAGACTTACAAGGTGGAAGGGATCGGGGAAGACTTCCTGCCCACGACGCTCGATCTCTCGGTCATCGACGAGGTGATCCGCGTCGGCGACCGCGAGTCGTTCCAATGGGCGCGGCGCTTGGTGCGCGAAGAGGGTATCTTCTGCGGCGGCTCATCCGGGACTGCCTTGGCCGCGGCGGTGCAGCACGCCCGGACGCTGCCGGCCGACCGCCTGGTCGTCGTGCTGCTGCCCGACTCCGGCTCCCGTTACCTATCCAAGTTCTACGACGATCGTTGGATGCACGAGAACGGATTCCTGCCCGGCGGCTGGGGCGAGACGCCGCTCGGGGAGGTCGCCGCCGCCAAGCCGAGCCCCTCGCTGATCACCGTCAGCGTCGACGATCGCGTCGCCAGTGTGATCACGCTGCTCAAGGAACACGGCATCTCCCAGGTCCCGGCCCTCAACCGCGACGGCAGCCTGGCGGGTATCGTCACCGAGGTCGACCTGCTCAAGCACATGCTCGCCTCGGCCGGCGACGGGTCCGCCGACGGGACCGTTCAGGGGATCGTCCGGCCGGCCGGCCAGGTCTATCCAGCCGAGACCCCGCTCGAGGCGGTGCTCCCGGCCATCCTGGATGGCCAGGTCATCCTGATCACCAACAACGGCCGTGCGGCGAGCATCCTGACCAAGATCGACATCGTCGACTTCATCGCCGGCGGGCGCTAGACCCGCCAGGAGCGAGTGCGCATGCAATTCGAGACCGCCTGCATTCACGCCGGACAGCGGCCTGACCCCGTCACCGGCGCGGTGATGACGCCGATCTATCAGACGTCCACATACGCCCAAACGGCCATCGGCGCGGCGCGGGGCTATGAGTACTCGCGCACTGGGAATCCCACGCGCACTGCTCTGGAGGACGGCCTGGCGGCGCTCGAGGCGGGCGCCTTCGGCCTGGCCTTCGCTTCCGGCATGGCCGCCATCGACACAGTCCTGCGCCTGCTGAGGCCCGGCGATCACGTCCTGGCCGGCAATGACGTCTACGGCGGAACGTACCGGCTGTTCGAACGCGTCCTGCGCGCGTACGGGTTGGAGTTCACGTACGTGGACACGAGCGACCTGACCCAGGTAGACGCCGGCCTGCAGCGGCAGACCGCCATGATCTGGCTGGAGACTCCCAGCAATCCGCTGCTCTCCATCAGCGACATCTCGGCCATCGCCCAACTGGCCGGCAAGCAGGCGCGGCGCCCGCTGCTGGTCGTCGACAACACCTTCGCCACGCCTCGGCTCCAGCGTCCGCTGGAGCTGGGCGCCGACATCGTCGTCCACTCCACCACCAAGTACCTCGGCGGCCACTCGGACGTGGTCGGCGGCGCGCTGGTCGGCCGCGATGCGGCGCTGCGCGAGCCGTTGGCCTTCTTGCAGAACGCCGTCGGCGCCATCCCCGGCCCGATGGACTGCTTCCTGGTCCTGCGCGGGCTCAAGACGCTGGCGCTGCGCGTCGACCGTCACGCCGAGAGCGCCGCCGCGCTGGCCGAATTCCTGGCCGGTCAACCCGGCGTGGCGCGCGTGCTCTACCCGACGCTGGCCTCGAATCCACAGGCAGCCCTGGCTCGCCGGCAGATGCGCTCGGGGGGAGGCATGCTGTCCTTCGTGATGCGGGGCGGGGAAGCGGCCGCCCGGCTCGTGGCGGAAGGCACGCGCCTGATCACCCTGGCCGAGTCTCTGGGCGGTGTGGAGTCGCTGATCGAGGTCCCGTTCGCGATGACCCACGCTTCGACCGCCGGCTCGCCGCTGGCGGTCGACCCGGGGCTGGTGCGGCTTTCGGTCGGTCTGGAGCACGTCGACGACCTGATCGACGACCTCACGACGGCGCTGGCCGCCGCCGAGGGCTGACGGGGAGCTCGTTCCGGCTGCCGAAGCCCCGGGGACTTCGGAAGACGCAGGGCTTGAACCCCTGCCTGCGACTCCGTGTAGAATCCACGTCCTTGCCCCACATCTGATCGGCGGCTGTGCAGTCAAGAGGATCGCCCGGCCGTGTATCCATGGGCCTGCGGAGTGACCCGTGCTGGATCGGATCCGCTCTACCTACCATGAATACCCCAGCAAGTTCTGGGTGCTGGTCGGCGCGGTCTTCATCGACAACATCGGCCGCACCATCCTGACCCCGTTCTTCGCCCTGTACGTCACCGACCGCTTCAACGTCGGCATGACTGAGGCTGGCGCGTTGTTCGCCGTGTTCTCGGTGACCGGGTTCGCCGGCAACATGCTCGGCGGCGCGCTGACCGACCGCTTCGGGCGCAAAGGCATGGTCCTTTTCGGGCTGGTGCTGAGCGCTACGACCAGCCTGACGATGGGGCTGGCGACGCAGCTGAGCACCTTCTACGTCCTGGCGGCCAGCGTCGGCCTGCTGTCCGACATCGCCGGCCCGGCGCACGGCGCCATGGTCGCCGACCTGCTCCCGGAGGAGAAGCGCGCCGAAGGCTTCGGCATGCTGCGGGTGGTGGCCAACCTGTCGTGGGTCATCGGCCCGACCGTGGGCGGACTGCTGGCCACGCAGTCCTACATGCTGCTGTTCATCGCCGATGCGGTGACCAGCATCCTCACCGCCGTCATCTTCGCCCGGGCCATGCCTGAGACCCGCCCGCAGGCGCGCGAGATCAGCCAGCGCGAGACGATGGGCGCGACCTTCGCCGGCTACTGGCGCGTGCTGGCGGACCGGCCGTACGTCGTGTTCCTGCTGACCGCGGCACTGATGAACCTGGTCTACCTGCAGATGTACAGCACCTTGTCGGTCTTCTTGCGCGACGTGCATGGCCTGCCGACGGGCCAATATGGCATGATGATGAGCGCCAACGCCACCCTGGTCGTGCTGACCCAATTCTGGGTGACGCGCCGCACGCGCAATCGTCGGCCGCTGGTCATGATGGCGCTCGGGACGACCCTGTACATGATCGGCTTCACGCTATACGGCTTCGTGTCGAGCTTCCCGCTGTTCGTGGCGGCGATGCTGATCATCACCTGCGGCGAGATGATCGCCATCCCGGTCTCGCAGGCGCTGGTGGCGCGCTTCGCGCCCGAGGATATGCGCGGGCGCTACATGGCCATCTCCGGGATCGCCTGGGGCATCCCGCACGCGATCGGCCCCTGGGCGGCCGGGATCATCCTGGACGACTACAACCCGAACTGGGTCTGGTACCTGTGCGGGATCCTGGCGGCGGTGGCGGTGGCCGGGTACCTGCTTCTGGACACACGTCTGCGTTCACGCTTCGCGGCGACGCCGTCCCCGGCAGCGGAGACGGCGCCGGCCGTCTGAGTTCGAAGCAGTCGACCCAGGCGCGCTACGGTTTGATCGCCAGGTAGCGCTCGACTCGCGACTCGATGATCTTGATGCTGCCGCGCCAGAAGTCCGGCCGGCGCAGATCCATGCCGAAACGGCCGGCGAGCTCGCTGGCGGTGCCGAAACCGGTGCTGCGCAGCAACCCCTCGTAGTCGGGGACGAACGACTCGCCTCGCTTCTGGAATTCGGCGTACAGGCCCAGGCCGAACAGCAGCCCGAAGGCGTAGGGGAAGTTGTAGAACGGCAGGTATGGGCTGTAGTAGTGCGGCTTCCAGGCCCACATGTACGTATGCAGGTGGGCTTGGTCGAGGCCGTCGCCGTAGGTCTCTTTCTGGCAGCGGGTCATGATCTCGCAGAAGTCGTCGGCCGAGAGCTCAGCCCGCCGGCGGCGTTCGAAGACCTCCTTCTCGAACAGGAAGCGCGAAGAGATATCGACGATGACCTGGCTGGCACCGACCAGGAAGCTCTCCAGGATCGAGAGCTCCTCGGCCGGCCCGGAGGCGGCCCGCAGGGCGGCGTCGGTCACCAGGGTCTCGCAGAAGGTCGAGGCCGTCTCGGCCAGCGTCATCGGCGTCTCGCGCTGCATCATCGTCAGGCCGGTCTGGCACTCGTTGTGGAAGGCATGGCCCAGCTCGTGGGCCAGCGTGAGCAGCTGGTCCAGGGAGCCGTCGAAGTTGGCCAGAATGCGCGACTCCTCGCGCGCCGGCACCTCCATGCAGAAGGCGCCGCCCTGTTTGCCTTTGCGCGGTTCGGCATCGATCCAGCCCTCGCTGAAGGCGCGCTCGGCCAGCCCGGCCAGACGGGGGCTGAAGGTCCCGAACTGTGTGACGATGAACTTGCGCGCCTCGTCGTACGAGAACTTGCGGTCGCTTTGGCCCATCGGGGCGAAGACGTCCCACCAGGCCAGGCTCTCCTTCCCCAGCAGGCGCGCTTTGTGGCGGAAGTACCTGCGGAACATCGGGAACGACTCGCGCATCACGCCCATCATCGCCTCGAGCGTCTCCCGATCAATGCGCGCCTTGTCCAGGGCGGTATGGACGGCGTCTTGCCGCCCGCGGTGCTGATCGAGCGTGTCGGCGGCACCCTTCACGCCGTTGAGGCAGCCAGCCAGCGGCTCGCGCACACTCTGCCAGGCTTTGATCTCGGCCTCGAACGCCGCCCGGCGCACCGCTTCTTTGGGGTGGAACCTGACGACATTCTGCAGCGCGGCGACCGGCATCTCCTCCAACTTGCCATCCAGCTCGAAGGGCACCGCGACCTGTGAGGTGACCGTGCCCTGCAGCTTCTCCCAGGCCGAGCCGCCGCTCAGCATCAACTCGGCCGCCAGGGCCTCCTCAGGCTCAGACATCAGATAGCGGCTCTGCTCGACGCTCTCGCGCAGGTTGAAGGCGTGCTCCTTCAGACTGCCGTCGCGCTTGACGAACCGCTCCAGCGCCGCAGGCTCCTTGAGCACCTGTCCCAGCCAGCCGCGAAAGCGCACCTCGTGCGATTGCAGCGGGACACCCGCCAGCTGGAGTTCGGAAAGCCGGCGCTGGGCGAGCGTGTTGTACGAGTCGGTCGTCACGAAGCCGTTGATGTACGAGCTGAGGGTTGAATACAGGCGGGCGACCTCGTTGGCCTGCGAGATATAGGCCGCCACCTGGCGGGCCGCCTCGTCTTCCGAGACGGGGATGGCCCCCGACCGGCTGATCTTCTCCACATCCAGGAACTTGCCGAGCGCCTCGATCTTGTCCTTGAGTGAATGGAAGGCGCTCTCGAACTCGGGACTCTCCAGGCCGGGGTAGATGTTATCCAATTTCCAGTGCGGAAGGGCGGACGGTGCAGTCATCGCTCAGGGACCTCCGACATGCGGTTCCGGAAGCGGCCGGCGCGGGCCGCTCCCGTTGTGGGTGGGAGCAGGCAGGCACGATTGTACTGCACGCCCGCCTCGATACCGAAGCTCGTCCGGGGCCCTCGCGCGCGCCTTCCCCGCAGGCTGCCTGGCGCCCGGGCGCGTTCCTGCCGCGCGCCATTCCGAGTTATGATTCTCCGCATCCCACCGCTCAACCTGCCGGGCCGGCGCCGCTGCGGCCAGGATCCCCGGCCCGGACCACCGGTCCGCCAGGAGTCACGGATGTTTTCATCCTTCAAGCAGGCCCAGGCGTACGTGCGCGAGCACGGCTTCCAGATGATCGACCTGAAGTTCAGCGATCTGTGGGGGCGTTGGCGGCACGTCAGCATCCCGGCCCACGAGTTCGACGAACAGCTGATGCGCGACGGCATCGGCTTCGACGGATCGTCGGTCGGGCTCAAGTCGGTCAAGGCGGGAGACATGGTGCTGTTGCCCGACTTGTCGACCGCCTTCGGCGACCCGTTCTGGGAAGCGCCCACGCTGAGTTTCATCGCCTCGGCCTACGAGGCGGACACCAAGAAGCCCTTCGCGCGCGATCCGCGCAACATCGCCCGGCGGGCCGAGGCGTTCATGCGCGAAAGCGGCATCGCCGACGACAGCCGCTGGGGCCCCGAATACGAGTTCTATGTCTTCGACGAGGTCGCTTTCGAGAACGAGGTCAACCGCGCCTCGTACCGGGTCGATTCGGCCGAGGCCGACTGGCGCTCGCAGCAAGGCGGTCACGGCCACCTGATCCCGCGCCACGGCGGCTACCACGCCATCCCGCCCAAGGACCAGCTCTACAACCTGCGCTCCGAAATGGTCATGCACCTGGAGAGCATGGGGGTCCAGGTCAAGTACCATCATCATGAGGTGGGCGGGCCAGGGCAGTGCGAGATCGAGACGCCGATGATGTCGCTGCTGCGCGCCGGCGACGTGACCCAGATGGTCCGTTACGTGACCAAGATGACGGCCCACCGCCACGGCCAGACGGCGACGTTCATGCCCAAACCGCTGTACGGTGAGGCCGGAAGCGGCATGCACTTCCACCAGCACCTGTTCAAAACCGGGCAGAACGTCTTCTACGCCGCCGACGGCTACGGCAAGCTGAGCAAGACGGCACTGGATTACATCGGCGGAATGCTGACCCACGGCCCGGCGCTGCTGGCGCTGACCAACCCGAGCACCAATTCCTACCGGCGACTTGTGCCGGGATTCGAGGCGCCGGTCAACGCGTTCTACTCCCTCGGAAACCGCAGCGCCGCCATTCGGGTGCCCAAGTACGCCGATCAGCCCGAGACGGCCCGCTTCGAGTTCCGCCCCCCGGATGCGACCTGCAATGTCTACCTGGCGCTTGCGGCGCAGCTCATGGCCGGACTGGACGGCGTGCAGCGCCAGATCGACCCCGCCGCACACGGCTTCGGCCCGATCGACGCCAACGTCTTCGCCTGGACCGATGAACAGCGCCGTGCGATCCAACCGCTGCCTTCCAGCTTGCTGGAGGCATGCAAAGCCCTCGAGCGGGATCATGCCTTCCTTCTGGCCGGCGAGGTGTTTGACGAAGGCCAGATCGCCGAGTGGGTCGCCCTGCATATCGACCAGGAATACGAGGTCCGCAACCGCCCGCACCCCTACGAGATGGCGCTGTATTTCGACGCCTGAGGGCAGACTTTCTGCTCCGGAATCGGTCGACCTCCCTCAATGCCCGCCGACCCGGGACGAGAAGGAGGTCGACTCACGCAAGCCGACTCTCGGAGGAGGAGGGAGTCAGCGGAGGATGCTGCGGATGGGGCCTTCGTTCAGCGCCTGCGAGAGTGGAACGGCGCCGGCCCCGGGCTGCTCGTGCCAGCGACGCTGCAGCGCCTGCCAACGTTCACGGTAGGAGGGGCGCGTCGGCCGCGGGTCCAGGTAGTGGTCGACAGACTGACGCCCGGCGGCGATGAGCTCCCCGGCGGCTTCGAAGTTCCAGAAGCCGGGATCGGGCGTCGCGTCCAGGCGGATCACGTGCAGCCGCACCCCCCGGCGCCGGCGGATCTCCTCGATCTCGCGCGACACCTGGTGGTTGAGCATCAGTGAGACGGCCTGTCCGGTGACCCCCAGCGCTCCCTCGGCCTGCTTTCCGTCCAGGCTGGCGAGGGAGTGCGGGCCGATGAGCAGCGCGTAGACCTCGTCCGCCCCGCGGGCCACAGCCGCCTCGAGCGGCAGATTGCTGATCACGCCGCCGTCGACGTAGGCCACGCCATCGACTTCCCAGGGGCGGAAGACCGGCGGTACGGCCGTGCTGGCCATCAAGCCGTCGAGCACGCGCTCGTCAGGATCATCGCCAAAGACCTTCAGAATCCCGTCCGACAACCGCACCGCGACCACGTACAGGCGCGGCTGGCGGTAGTCGCGAAAGTGGCCGTCGCCCGGGCCGAACCTGCGGATGTAGTCCACCAGCGGCGAATTGGAGAGGATGCCGTCCTTGCCGCGCGCCAGCCGCATCACCGTATTCACCGAGGCCAGGGGCGGGAAGGCACGCGGTGCCTGATCGATCCACAGGCGGCAGAGCTCCCGCACACCGGAAGGGGTCGGGTGCGCGGCGAACCAGGCCGCGTTCAGAGCGCCGGCCGAGGCCCCGATGATCAGATCCGGCCGCAGGCCGTGCTGGATCAGGCTTGCCAGTGCGCCCGCTTGCAGGGCACCGTAGTTCCCACCACCGCTCAAGACAAAGGCTCTCATGGTATTCCCTCACGCCCCGGCCGACCGGTTCTCCGACCCGGCCAGACCGTCTGATCCGCGTTGGTGGGCAAATGGGTCTCGCCCGCGCATCATGACGGCCAGCCGGTCACTTGCACTCAAGAGCAGGATGAACAACACGCCCATCATCAGGACCTTGGCGACCAGAGTCGCTTCCGGCGTGACACACACCGGACCCCCGACGATGATGCGGCCGACGGTGTAGGCCCCGAACAGGTCCAGCGCCAGCCTGAGACCTTGCGGGATCGTGATCCGTTCCCCGAGCAGCAGCCCCAACTGCAGGCAGACGGCCAGCCCCAGCCACAGGTTCAGGCCGAGCAAGTGCGTGCGGAACTCGGGCGCCAGCGCCGGTGTCAGGCCGGTCGAAAGCGGGCTGGCTGCGTTGCCGGCAGGCTGGCTGGGGAAGAGGTTGACCATCACCGCCAGCGCCCACAAGGCCAGCGCGCTGAGCAGCGCACAAATCCGGTCGATTCGCTTGTCTGATTCACCGGGGTGCATCGGGCTCCCTCCCCCGGGTCCGGCGTGGCGCCTGCCGGCCCGGCAGCCTTCCGTTCGGCGGTGCCTCCATCGACCGCCTGGTTACAGGGTAGCCGAAGGCCGCTTGCCCGTCATCGTCCGACAGGCTGAAACGCCGGTAGGTCTTTTGATGTATGGGCGGAAGCCGATGGGATAGTGCCGCGATCGAAGCGGCGGCGGATCAGGGCGAGGCTGGGCCCAGGTCGTCGGGTGTCAGACCCCAGTCCAACCAGATCCATTCGGGGACGTGCCGCCGCTCGGCACGCTCCCGCGCCCAGGCGATGAGCTCCGATTGGCGGGCGGCCGGTGTGCAAAGGTACTCGTCCGTCGCCAGGATGCCGACCCGGGGCAAGTCCAGGCGATCGGCATCCCAGCAGGTCTGCACGCTGACGTCGGCCACGGTCTGTCCATCGGTATGCACCTGGCAGGCCAGCATCAGCAGGTCGAAGCCAGCGTCGTCCAGGTCGAACGCCTGCCCGCGCAGGTGGGCAGCCAGGCGGCCGCCGCGGGCGCCGTGGCCGCTGTCGAAGCCTTCGTTCTGGCGCTGCGAATCGTGGAAGACGGCGAACATCTCGACGACATCCAGGCGGGCGCCGGTCGAGGCGGCCAGCCGCCGCCCATTCTCCAGCACGCGCGCCCAGTGGGTGACGCCGTGGGTTCCGCCCAAGGGGAGCGTGTAGTGGGAGAGGATGGCCGCGACCAGCGGCCGTGTGATCATTTTGTCGGCCACAGGCCTCCCCCCTTCATCACAGCCTCACCGTCGCCCCGGCACGATAGACCTCGTTCGACCCCGGCCGCTGCACCCGGACGCGCTTCGCTCCAAGTACGGACCAGGCCGCGCCGCGCCCCACCAGCGCTGTGCCGCCGTCAATCCCGATCCGGGTAGCACCGCGCGGCGCGAGCGCCATGAAACCGGCGGTGACCAGTCTGGGCATTTGGTCGAAATGGGGCAGCAAGACCGTCCGCGGCACCAGCCCGAGTCCGTCCAACCAGAGCGGATAGCGACGCCAGGCCGGGCGGCCGGGGACCCACCCACCGAAGGCCATCGCGCCAGCGCTGCAACCGGCGACCACCCCGCCATGGGCCAGGACAGAAAGGACCGCCCCCCACAGCAGCGTGTCGCGCAGCGTCTCCACCAGATAGGCCGGCTTGCCTCCCGAGAAGTAGACCAGGTTCGCGGCCTGCACCTGGGCTGCCAGGCTGGGCCCCCGGCATGCGTCCCGGTCGAGGGCCATGACCGCGGCTGCCTGTGCCCCCAGCGCGGAGAAATGGGCCACGCCCATCTCCGCCCAGTGCTCGGGCACCCCCGGCCCGTCAGGCGCGCAGGCAGTCGGCAGGATGGCGACACGCGTCCCGCCGGCGCGCCGCAGCAACTCGGCGTCGACGGCACGCATCGACTCGAGGAATTCCCCTGCTCCGACGAGCGCCAGTGTTCCCGACTCGCTCATCCCTGACCACGTCCGTGCCTGCCGGTTCGCGCCCGAAGCACACGCAAGCCGCCCGCCCCTGCCCGCAACCTTGGACGAGGAGTCTACCACCCGGCGCCCGGGGCGGGTGTTGAACGGGAACCCCACCCCCGTGAGCGGCGTCTCCACTCTCAGAGAGCCTTCGGGGAGGACACCGGCCATGCGCACCCGTGCGATCTGCACCGTCCTCGTGGGTTTCCTGGTCGTCCTAGCCCTGTCCGGTTGCCGCGCGCCGGCAGGCGGCGACCCGCTCGGCGGGACAAGCTGGGCGCTAGCCTCGATCGACGGCGCACGGCCGCTCCCTGGCCGGACGATCGGCCTCGCGTTCGAGAACGGCGAGGTACGCGGCTCGGCCGGATGCAATACCTACTTCGGGACTTACACGGTCGACGGCACCTCGCTGACCATCGGCGACTTGATGTGGACCGAGATGGCTTGCGTCGAGCCGGAGTGGATGGCCCAGGAGGCGGCCTACCTGGCCATCCTGGCCAATGTGAGCAGCTTCTCGCTCGGCGATGGTCGTTTGGACCTGCTGAGCAGCGACGCCCAGACCTTGGCATTCACGCCGGCGGGCTGAGCCGGCCAGCCCGCGGTTCAGAACGAGATCGGCACGCCCAGCTCAGGCAGCCGGATGCGCACCCCCGTCCCATGCAACCGCTCCTCCCACCGCTGAGGGGCTTCGGAGTGGATCGGGACGAGTGTCCCGGGATTCGCCCGGCGCACGAACTCCACCAGGTCGTCCTCCCCGGCATGGCCCGAGGCGTGGTAGCCCGCTTCCGGCTCCAGAACGTCGACACCCCGCGCGTCGCGCTCGACTCTCAGTCCGACCAGATCCAGGCCAAGGTGGCTCGTCCAGTGGAGGAGTCGGATCAGGTCGACCTGCTGTTCGTCGTCGTAGGCCTTGCTGTTCGAGAACAGGTACAGGCCTCCTGTCGTCGCGTTGATCAGGTAGGCCAGGTCAAGCAGGTCGGGCACGTCCGTCAGGCTGAAGGCCAGCAGCACCTCGCCCGGATTGCTTTGGACCTCTTGTGGGCTTACGGTCACATCCCGGTACCTGTCGCGGACCATCCCTTCCCAGGCCTGCTCGCTCACTTTGGGATCGTCGTACAGACGGATGTGCGGGTCGGCCATCAGGTCGGGGACCTGTTCGGGATCGGCCAGGTGCATCGCTCGAAGGAGGTAGGCGTCGCGGGGCTGGAGCAGCAGCCGGCGGCCGGTCTCCTGGGCGATGCGGTGAAAGGTCTGCAGGCGCTCGACGTTGCGAGGGGCGAAGTCAGCGACGACCAGCCTGCCCTGGTAGCGGCGGACCGTGTCCAGGCAGTGGTTGAGCACAACCGACTCGGACGTCGGGGCACGCGTGTCGTCGCTGGTGGAGCGCAGACTGGTGCCCTCGCACAGAAGCAGGCTGGGCCGCAGGTCGCCCAGCGCGTCGGCAAAGGCCCAGGTCGCCTGGCCGCGCGCGCCATGGCAGCGGATATCCCCGGTATACGCCACCCAGCCGGCCTCGGTCTCGACCGCGAAACCGGCCGCGCCGTAGAGAGAGTGATCGACAGGCCAGTGGTGCAAGCGCAGGCCGGACGGGAGCGAGGCGCTCCTCGGTTCCAGCGTCCGGGTGCCGGCGTAGGCCCAGAAGGCGGCAGCATCCTCGAGCGGATCGCCGCCCGGCCTCCCCTGCGGCGATCGATCGAGGAACTCCCACGGCCGGGCGCCGAGAGGCGAGCCGCGCAGCGACTCGAGCATGCCGTCCGAGCGCAGCGCGCGCGGCGCCACGAACGGCGCGCCGGAGGTGGCCATCCCGGCATCCAGCAGCACCTTGCTGATGAAGGCGGTGACGGCGGTGCTGGCCGCCGGGGTCTCGGCGGCGACATACTCGAGCGCGGCGATGTGATCCTGGTGCGCATGCGACAGCAGGACGAGATCGACCGCGGGACCCGCCTCGCGGCGCAGGTCGCGGAAGGGCACGGACGTGCGCACGGCCCAGTGCTCCCAGAAGGAATCGACCGCCTGCGGCTGGAGCGTGACCACCTCGCGCGCCTTGCGCTGGCGTCCGGTCGGTTCGAGCGTCTGGATGTCGAGGGCAGCGGGATTGAGTCCGGGGACCAGGTCTTCGCGCAGCAGGCCGCGCAGCGGCGGCAGCAGACCGAGGGCGAGCAGGTCGAGCAGCCCGCGGCCGACGCGCTCTTTAATGAAGACACCGTCGAAGAAGGCGCCGTAGCGCCCGAAGGCTTTGCCGAAGTCGAATAACACCCGGCGCGGCCCGTCCTCGAGCAG
>DAIRVC010000035.1:0-19547 GCA_036803025.1 Anaerolineales bacterium | reverse complement strand
TCACCGCGTCCTGACGGATGCCAGCGGGCGGATGTTCAACGTCGTGCAGGAGGTTGAGACCACCGATCTGCGCACCTGGGAAGAACACCGCCGCACGATGTTCAGCGATCCGACCTTCCAATCCTGGTTCCACCGGCTCCTGACCTGTGTCTCGGGCGGCACGCATGAGTTCTACTCCGTCGCCGCGCTCGCACCTTTCGGGCCGCCCGCCGCCTGAGGCGCGCCGGCCGGCCTCGGCTGAATCGAAAACGCCCGGCCTAGTGTGGGCCGGGCGCTGCCTTTCGCTCGACGATCGGCTAGTCCACGGTCCCCGGGCGCGCTGGCGGTCCCCCCGGCAGGTTATTCAAGATGTGGTTGCGCAATTCCTGGAAGGTGAACGGCTTGGCCAGGAAGCCGTTGGCGCCGGCCTCCATGGCCGCCTTGCGGTCGTCGGGTGCGGACTTGGCGCTGACGATATGGATGGGGATGCGGTCCTGCTCGGAGTGCTCCCGCAGCCAGCGCAACAGCGTCAGCCCGTCGATCTCCGGCATCATGACGTCCAGGAGAATCATGCTTGGGTGAACTTGTTGGTAGAGGAGCAAGGCATCCGTGGCGTTGCCGGCGATCAGGACCTCGATGCCATACGGCTTGAGCGCCGCCTGGATCACGCGGGCGTACGCCACCTCATCGTCGATCAGCAGGATCACCGGCTTACCCATCGACCGTCCCTTGGGGAGAGGCTGGACCCAACGGTCCCACCTGCAGAACGTATTATAGGCCTCCGCTGTTTCGTTGGGGCGATAGGCCATTCGTCCTAGCCGCCCGGCCCACCCGGGGCGCGCTCGACCCCCGCCTTGACCGTCAGCAGCCGCGGCGCGCGGCTCCCACAACCTCCCCGGATGTCAGCCGAGGCACGCAGGCGATGTCTCAGGCGCCGGCGGCCTGCCCGCCTTCCCCCGGCGATCCGTGAAGGTGGTCGCCGCGCCGACCGGCCAACCAGATGGCGTGCGCCACCTCGTTGACGATATGCTGGACCCCCTCGACTTCCGGGAGAGTGTACTGTCCGCCGCGCGCCCGCGGGCCGAGCAGCAGCGCGCCGAAGTGATCTCCCTGCCAGGTCAGCGGGATGCTGCTCCACGCCTCGCCGGTCCATTGCCCGACGGTATGGGTCGTTCGGGGAGAACCGTCCGCTTGGAGCACGATGGCGCCGGACTGGGCGTGCAGCCCGTGGACCGCCTCCTCCAACAGGCGCTGGGTGAGGCGGAGCGGATCGTGCATCTGGACGAACAGGCGCACCTGATCCCCGAATACTTCCAGGACGCGGGTAGTGCCCGGGGTCTCGCGGAACTGGCTGTCGACGAAGGCCTGCAAGCGCGCCCGCAATGGAGCGGAGGCCGCGGCCACGATCAACGTGGTCATGACAATGGCCGCGTCGCTTCGCTCGCCGGTCATGTTGACGAACAGCCGCTGCGTCAGGGCGATCAGGGCCGTGAAGGCCCCGGCCAGGACGGCGGTCAGCACGGCATACACCAACGCCCGATTGACAATCGAATCGATTTCCAGCAGCCGATAGCGCAGAATCGCCAGACCGACCGACAGGGGGAAGACGATCAATCCGGGGAGCAGCACGCTGCCCCGGAAGGGCAGATTCAGGCCAAACTGCGGGGAGACGAACCAGGCCACCACCGGCGTGAAGGCGATGGCGGCCCCGAGGAAGACCAAGCGTGCCTGCCGGCGGGAGACGGAAGACAGGCTTGTCCGAGATCGGTGCAGCATGACCCCCAGGAACACCGCCGCCCCCAGCGCCGCATACAGGAAGCTCGTCCGGCGCGCATCCAGATACGCCCAGGGATTGGAGGGATCTCCCAGAGTGATCAGGTTCCAGACGCCCACGGCGATGGAGACGATGTAGGGCGCTCCCAGGAGCCACGGCCAACGCTTGACCGGCTTCCACTCATCCGGGAAGCGCAGCGCCAGGCTGATGACCGCACCACCCAGCTGCGCCATCGCAAACGCCCAGATGGCAGACCCCAGATGAGTCGTCAGCGAATCGAAGAGCAGACCGCACACCAATGCCGTACAGGCACAGAAGAACGCCAGGGCACGCCCTGGCCGGGTCCGGCCGCGAGCCAGGTAGATCCAGACCCCGATGGCGAGGTAGGCCAACCCAATCAGGTAGGGCAGCCAGAACATCTCGGAGAAGTCTTGAGCCGGGAAGCCCATCATCTCGACGGCCGGGTAGAGCTTCGTGGCGCCGTCCGGGGTCCGGGTGAAGATCGGCACCCGATCCCGGGATTCCAGACCCGAGATCGCCCGCTGGAAATCAGACGGCGAGGCGACGTCCACCCCGGCGAAGCGGATGACCTGCTGCGGCAGCCCCAGGCCGAGCGCCCGCCCGGTCCAGCCCTGGCCGTCGCGGTCGGTCACGACCAACACGTGCTCGATCAGAAAGCCGGGGAAGGGCTGTTTGGACCACGCCAGCGCCAGGATGGGAGCGGCCACGAAGGCGCTGACGGCGATGAAGAACGCCGCCAGGGTCAGCCAACGGCTGAGGCGCTCGAGTGCATCGACGCTGCGGATCAATGCGCGCATCTCCCGCTGCGCGTCCCGTCGCCGCCGATGCGGTGCACGTTCACGAGCGCCCCCTCTCGATGACCAGGAGCGTGACGTCCTGAGCGGGTTCGTACCCGCCATGGAAGGCGGACCACTCCTCCCGAATCGCCTGCAGCAGCGCCTGGGCCCCCGCCGGGGCGCGCTCGACGGCCGACCTGAAGCGTTCCGTACCGAACGGCTCCCCCTGCCGGTTGGTGCTCTCGACAAGCCCCCGGCTGGAAACGACTGCCCGGCCTTCCGACTCAATCACCAGGGCTATGTCCTCATAGCGAGCCAGCACCGATTCGCCGAGCAGCCCGCCCCCCGAACCGAGGTCGCGCGTGCCGTTCGCAGACGAGACCAACGCCGGCAGATCCCCGGCGCGCGAGGCCTGCAGCCGGCCGCTGACGGGATCGAGGATCGCCATCACGCAGCTCATCCCGCCGCCGCCCCTGATCTCCGCGCAGATGACGCTGCCGCAGCGCGAGAGTGCCTCGGCCGGGGTCATCCCGTGCTGTGCAGCGCCGCGCAGGTTGGCCCGCACCGAGGCCATTTGCAGGCCCCCGGCCAGGCCGAGCGCCTCGACCTGGCCGACTGTCAGCAGCAGGCGCCCGTCGGGCAGGATGCTGCAGTCAAAGAAGTCCCGGCCGCCATCTCGGCCGGGGGAATGGAAGCCGCGCACCTCCCAGCCCGGCAGGACCGGCAGGTTGACCGGCAGGAGCGCCTTCTGGATGGCGCGCTGGATCCGCTCTTCAAACTCCAGATCGTCCTGCTCGTTCAGGTGGGCGTTCTGCCTGCCCACCAGCATCACCACCCCGACGGCCGGGATGACCAGCCCGACGCCGAACGTCACCAGAAACAGGTTGGCATAGGACGATGTCGTGCTCGTGAGCAGCTGCCAGTCGTCTTCGATCACCAATCGCCAGTTGGTCCCGGGGATCGGGGCGTGCGCCAGAAGAACGTCGTTCTCGGTTTCGTCGCGGGCGCGCATGGCTCCGCTTTCCCCGCTCAACTTGCCGGCCGGCGAGTCCTGGGCGGGCAGCATCTGCCCTACGCGGCTGGCATCGGAGCTGTAGATGATCCGGCCGTTCCCATCGACGATGTAGGTGCTGCCGGTCTGGGCGATGCGCAACCGGACGATATTGGCGTAGAAGGCGCTGACGGTCGACTCGCCCAGGCGGAACATCCCGGCCAGCACCCCAGAGAACTCGTTCTGCTCGCCGCGCACCGGTACGCTGAGCACCACCACCCAGGCCCCATCGGGACCGTCGGTGATCGCATCCGAGAAGAAGGGGTTGCTGGAAGAAAGCAGCTGGTAGAAGTAATCCCGGTCCGACCGGTTCTGCCCGGTGATGGCCGGCTGGCCGGGTACCGCCCCGCGCACTCGGCCGAAGTTGTCGAGCAGGATCACTCCCCCGTCGAAGACCGCCAGGCGTGAGCTCATCCCAGCCAGGGCCTGCCGTTGTTGGGCGATCCGCCCGCGGAACAGCCCGGGAGCGCGCGCCGCTTCCTCCAGGATGTCGGTGAAGTTGGTCAGTTCCTCGCGCAGGCGCGCGCCGGACAGGATGGCCAGCTGCCGGTCGCGCTCGATCACCAGTTCGCTCGCCGCGCGGCGGTAGGCCAGGTAGGTGTACAGCGCCACGCCGGCGATGGCGGCTAATGCGGCCAGCATGGCCCAGGCCATCAGCCTGCCCCGCCGCCGGCGCAGACGTTTCCTCGAGTCCACCTTCCCTCCTTAACCGGTTGCGCGGCTGAGCCACTCGTTGATGTGGCCCAGGAGCTGATCAGCCAGGATGCCTTTGCGCAGGACGGCCTGCGCCCCGGCCCGGGTGGCCGCCTCCTCCTGCTCGCGGCTGTCGGTCAGCAGGATGCAGGCCGCCTCAGGGTACATCTCTGAGAGGTGTGCCAGATCGGCCGGAAGATGACCCTCCAGCAGGCCGGCATCCACCAGGAGCAGGCGGAGCGGCGCGGCCGCCGAGCCCAGGCCCGTGACCTGCGGCAACCCATCCGCCAGGTACACATCCCGGATGACGGGCACGGCTTTCAGCAAGGCCGCCAGCCCCTCGCGCAGGGAATCCGGACGGGCGAGGATCAGCGCAGAGCTGGAAGCCCCTTCCATCGCCGTCATTCCCGACACCTGTTCGACTGCCAGTCAAGCATTCTCGTCCCAACGCTCCGGACGGCTGTCCGTCAGGCGTGAGCCAGGGCCTCAGCCTCGGTCGCGAAGCTCTGCATCGCTTCGTTCAGCCGCGTCAGTTCCAGCAGCCTGCGGTAGTGGCCGTTCAGTCCATACGTCAGCACTTGCTGCCCCTGCCGCTGTGCGCGCACCAACAGCATCACCAGCAGCCCGATGCCACCGCTGTTCATGTACTCCAACCGACCCAGGTTGAGGATCAGCGTGCGCGCCTGCGCGGCGCTGATCTGGGCATACGCCTGCATCAGTTCTTTCTCGGAAGCGGCCGTCATTTCTCCGTGAATGTCGATGACACTGACTCCCGGCTGCACGTGACGGACGACGGCGAACGTGCGCGTCCTCATCACCATGTCAGGCTCCCAGGCGCTCGGCCCGCGCCCGGCCGGAGGACGAGCCGGCCGAGGACAGGAGCGCCGCCCGGGCACGCTCGACATCGGGATACACGTCGACGTGTTCCGTCAGGCGCGTGACCTCGAAGATATCGATGTAGTGCTGCGTCAATCCGCAGGCGGCCAGCCGGATGCCGCGGCGCGAGGAGTCGCGGAGCAGCACGACGATCAAGGCCAGCCCTTTGCTGTTGATGAAGTCGACGCGGCTGAAGTCGATCAGGATCGCCAGGGGGCTCCCGGCCGAGGCCCGGTCGTAGGCCGCTACCAGCCCGGCCTCCGCCTCGCCATCGACCCGCCCGCTGAGGTTGATGACGGCCAGCGGCCCGCCGACACTTGCATTCGCCTCAAATACCATCCACCACCTCCCGAAAGCGCATCACCAGTTCGACGGTATAGCGGCCCGCTTCCAACCGCGTGCGCACCTCGTCGGCCATCTCGCCCATCAACAGCAGCCCCCAGCCGCGGCTGGTCTGCTTCCCGGCCAGCTTGGCGGCCAGGTCGGGAGCCTCGCCCGCCGGCGGCGTAAACCCGCCTCCCTGGTCCGAGACGGAGACGCGCGCCGACGAGGCGTTGACTTCGACGAGGATCCGGACGGGCAACTCGGGCCGGTTCTGATGACCATGTTCGACGGCGTTGAGCACCGCCTCGGCAACGCCGGTCTTCAGCCGCTCCAGGCGCTCCCCGGTCAGCGGCGTCCCCTGCAGGCACTCCCCCACCCGTTCGGCCGCGCTGCGGTCGCTTCCCGGCCGGCTGGGGACCTCGAACGCTGCCAGGCTGCTCCACCCTTCAGCCCCCACGGATCACCTCGCCGAAATCCTGTATCGGCACCTGCAAGGCCGAGCTCGCCATCAACATCGGGACGGTCGGCTTGCGCTGCAGCGACAGGAGAGTGACGTCGTCCTCCTGCGCCCATCCGGGGCCGGTGAACTCGGCCAGCGCCGCCAGCAACTCGCGCACCAGCTCACCGCTCCCGCCTTGATGCTGCTCCACCAGCGCCTTCAGGCGCGGTACGCCGAACATCTCGCCGCGCGGGCTGTGCGCCTCGGTCAGCCCGTCGCTGTACAGCAGCAGCAGGTCGTTCGGTCCAATGCCGATCTGACGCTGCTCGTAGACCGAATCAGGCATCAGCCCCAGGGGCATGCCGCGGCACAGGATCTCGCTCGTCCCGCTCTCCCGGGCCCATTGAGGCAGATTGTGACCGGCGTTGGCGAACTCCAGGATCCCGCTCTGCGGGTCCAGCACCGCGTACAGGCAGGTCACGAACATGCTCGACGGCATCTCCGGGTGCAGCAGCGAATTCGAGCGGCTGAGGGCCTGGCCGGGGCTGAGCATTCGTCGCGCCGTTCCCCGCAAAGTGGCGCGGGTGGTCGCCATGATCAGCGCCGCCGGGACTCCCTTATCAGTCACGTCGCCCACGCACAGCATCAGGCGCCCATCGGGAAGCGGAACGAAGTCGTAGAAGTCGCCGCCCACGGCACGCGCCGGCTGGTAGTGGACGGCGACTTCCCATCCGGGCAGATCCGGCAGGTTTTTGGGAAGCAGCGTCTGCTGGATAACACGCGCCACCGACAACTCGTGCTCGATCTGCTGTCGTTCCAGAGCCTCGACGTTCTGCTGTCGGACAAGCAGCGCCACGCCGACTGCCGGGAAGACGATCGCGATCGCCAACACGATGACCAGACGCTGGCCGTAGCGGCGCGTGTCGCGGTTCAGGATGGTCCAGTCGTCCTCACTGACCAGGCGCCAGGAAGTCCCCGGGACCGGGGCCGAGGCGGCCACAATGGCGTGGCCCTGTGCATCGCGGGTGCGCCGCGCCTGCGCGCCGGCCTGAGCCTCAAGCAGGTAGGGCACCAGGCTGTCGAGTGTCTTACCGATGCCTTCGGCATCCGAGTCATAGATGACCCGGCCCTGCCCGTCGACCAGGCGTGTATGCCCGCCCTGCAGCAGACGCAGCCGCAAGATGCTGGCGTAGAGCGAGCTGACAGTCGGTTCACCGATACGGAACATGCCCGCCAATGCCCCGACGAATTCGCCGCGCGCACCCGTGATCGGAACACTCAGAACCACTACCTCGGCCCCCTGCTCGCCGTCGGCAACGATGTCGGAGTAGGCTGTGCGCGCCTCCTCCCCCAGCAGGTCACGGAAGTAGGCCCGGTCTGACCAGTCCTGTCCGATGACCTCGGGCCTCTCCGGTTGCGCGGCCTGCACCACACCGAAGTTGTCCAGCAGGACCACACCGGCGTCGAAGACGGCCAGCCTCAGCCGCCCGTCTTGCAGGCCCTGGCGCTGCAGCTCGGCCCGACCGGAGTAGATCTCCGGGGTGCGCGCCAACGAGGTCAGGATGTCGGCGAAGTTGGTCATTTCATCTTTCAGCCGCGAGGCGGACAGGTAGTTCAGCTCTCGGTCGCGTTCGACCAGCAGCGCCGCGGCCGCCTCCTGGTAGGCCAGGTACGTGTACACCAACGTGCCGGCCAGCAGGATGAGCGTGCCGACGATCACCCAGGTCAGAAGGCGGGTCCTGCTCTTCGGCCAGCGCCGGGTCTTGGCCACTTTGACGGCTATCCGACGGCTGCCTGGGCCGCCTCGATCTGACCTGAGATCTGAGTCATCAGGCTGACCGGGGACTGGCCAAGGGTGAAGATCTGCTCCCAGGCTGCCAGGGCCAGGCGGCGTGCGTCGGCCATGTTGGCGAAGACCTCGGCCGTGACCGAGTAGCCTTCCAGGTGCCCCTCGGCGAAGGCGGCCAGGTCCACCCCGGCGGTCTGGGCCGGATACTCCTCCCGAACCAGGCCGACCCACTCGTCGACCAGCGAGGCTCGGGCCGGCTGAAGGAGATGCGTGCGCGCCATGGCGCGCCCGTACTCACGCCCGGTCAGGAACTTGACCAGCTCCCAGGCCGCCTCGGGGTAGCGGGTGCCGGCGAAGATGGCGAAGCCGTCCTTGGTCGCCAGGGTCGCCCGACGGGCGGGCCCGGCCGGGAAGGGCGCCACACCGATGCGGAACTCGGCCCGTTCCAGGATGTCCTTGAGCGCCCACGAGCCGTCCTCGACCATGGCCAGCTTCTGACCGATGAAGGCCTGGCGCGTCTCCATGTTCTGAACGTCCAGGAAGGAGGCCATGGCGTGGTCGTCGCGCATGCGGGCGCGCACCCACTCGAAGGCCGCCAACGCCTCGGGTCGCGCCATCCAGCTGCGCCGGTCGTCCTGAGGATCGACGAAGTGCCCGCCCCAGCTGTTGACATGCACCTGCAGGCGCTCCCAGCCGATATCGATCATGCTGCCCCACAGATCGATCCGGCCATCCCGGTCGCGGTCGTGAGTCAGGCGCTGCATGGCGTCGCGGTAGTCGTCATACGTCCACGCGCCGGTCGGGTAGTCGACCCGGAACTCGTCGAACAGATCCCTGTTGTAGTAAAGCGCCAGGGCCCCGTGATACTTGGGCAGCGCGAACTGCAGGCCGTCGCGCGTGAAGAAGGATTGGTACTGCGCCTGATCCCAGTCTTCGAGGCTGTCGGCATCCAGGTCGGCCTGGACGAACGGCCGCAGATCCATCAGATAGCCCTTCTGCGCCCAGATGGGGAAGAAGTCGCAGCAACCGGCCAGGACATCCGGCGCGATGCCGGCCTGCATGTCGGCCTCCATGCGATCCTCGATGTTCTCGGGGTCGGGCGTGTAGAAGACGCGAATGTTGGGGTGCTGGCTGTGGAACTCCTCCAGCATCTCCTGCGCCATGGCCGGGAACCAGTCGGTACGCCAATCCTGGTAGACCAGCTGGACCGCGTCGCTGCCGTGCGGCCCGGGGCCGGTGGACGCCGCCGGCGAACAGGCCGCCAGAGCGGCCGCGGCGCTGCCCAGGCCCGTCAGGCGCAGGAAATCGCGCCGCGTCAGCCGCCCCGGTCCGGCTGGGAGGATGGATCGCGGCCCGGCGCCGACCGCCTGTATCCGGCCTCCTGGAATCGGACGTGCTTGCCTGGATGATCTCATCGCTTCTCCTTGCCTCTACGCCTGGTAGGGATCTCGGCGTTCCCACTCGGTCAGATGCAGGCCGCTCAGGGCGGACCATTGCGGGGCGAGGGGCATCACGCCGAGTGCGTGCACCGCCCGGCGGGCCGCCAGGCCGATGATGGCGGTGTAGGTCGGGTAGGCCAGCTCGAGCTCGGCCAGTTGCTCGACCCACATATCGGCGGCCATGCCGGCCGCCACCAGCTGCACGATCTCGAGCGCCTGCTCGCCGACGACGTGTGCGCCCAGAATGCGGTGGTTCTCGGCGGAGACCACCAGCTTGCAGGCCCCCTCGCGCAGATCATCGATCACGGCCCGGTCGATGTCGGCGTAAGGGACCACGGCCGTGATACAGCCCGGCTCGGCGGCGCGCGCCTGGGCCTCTGTCAATCCGACGCTGGCGTACTCCGGATCGGTGAAGCCCCCATGCGGGACGATCTGATGCCGGTAGGGCTGCCCGACTCCCAGGACCGCGTTCTCGGCCGCGATCTTGCCCTCATGACCCCCGCTCTGCACCAACATCATCCGCCCGGTGACGTCGCCGGCGGCGAAGATGTGCTCGACGGAAGTCTGGAAGTAGTCATTCACCGCAACGTAGCCCCGTTCGACCTGGACGCCGACGGCCTGCAGCCCCAGGCCATCGATCGCGCCGGCCCAGCCGACGGCCAGGAGGACCGCCTCGGCCTGCACCTCGTCGGGCGCCTGCGGCGGGCCAAAGCGCAGTCTCAAGCCGGCCGGGGCCTCCTCGATGGCGCTCAGTTCGGCGATCCCGGTCAGCACGCGAATTCCCCGCTGGCGCATGGAGTCCGTCAGCGCCTCAGACACCAGGTCGTCCTCTCGCCCCAGAATGCGCGGCCCGATCTCCAGGAGGCTGACGGTCGAGCCGAAGGAGGCGAAGATCGACGCCAGCTGGCAGCCGGTGTGCGCCGCCCCAACAATGGCGATCGAGCCCGGCAGGCGCGCCATGGTCCACACGTCTCGATAGGTCAGCGCGCGCTCGCTGCCCGGGAACGACACCTGGCGGCCATGCCCCCCGGTACACAGGATGAAGGCGTCTCCGACAAGTCGCCGGCCGTCGCCCAGTGCCAGCGTGTGTGCATCGACGAAAGCCGCTCGCCCGACCTCGGTGTGCACCTCCACACCGGCGCGCTCCAGGTGACCGCGCAGCTGCTTCTTCTCATGCAGTCCGTAGACCACTTGCTGGGCGCGGGCCAGCAGGCGCTGCAGATTGACTTGCGGCGACTCAGTCTCGAGCCCGTAGGTCCCAAACGACTCCGAGTCGCGCATCAGGCGGGCCGCCTTGGCCAGCACGCGCGTCGGGACGCAGCCGTCGTTGGTGCAGGTCCCTCCCAGACGCCCTTGTTCCACCAGGGCGACCTGGGCGCCCAGCTCGCGCGCCCTGAGCGCGGCGGTCACCCCGGCCGGGCCTCCACCGATCACCACCACACGACTCATCTGCCACCTCTGGCTGCCCGCCTGTCTGAACTCGCCATCTACCGTGACCAAAGCGGGGCGTGGGGCCCGGCCGGGGCTCCCCTCACCCACTTCATTTCTAGCCCGAAGACGGCCCCCAGCCATCCGCAACGACATGAACTGGGACTCAAACAAATCGCCGGACTGTCGGACGGCGTCTACGTAGAAGTACGGGGGTGGAAATCTGGGTGGAGGCGCTTGCCGCGAGCGTCTCCAGGCCGTCGTCCGGCGCGCGCCGGGCGACGGCTGGAGAGACTAGGTACCGTTCAGGCTGGCCAGGCCCTCGCGCAGCGCGTACAGGGCCGCCTGGGTGCGGTTGGCCAGCTGCAGCTTGCCGAGGATGTTGCTGACATGCGTCCCGACTGTCCGCTCGCTGATGACCAGACGTGCCGCGATCTCATCGTTGGACAGCCCCTTGGCCAGGAAGGTCAGCACCTCCAGCTCGCGCGCCGTCAGCGGATCCTCTGTCGGCGGCAGCTGCGTCTCCTGGTTGAGCTCCCGGACCACCTTGAGGGCAATGGTCGGGTGCAGCGATACCTGCCCTTGATGGACGTCCCGGATGGCTTTCAGAAGTTCCTGCGGGGAGGAATCCTTGAGCAAGTAGCCGCTGGCGCCGGACTTGATCGCGGGAAAGACGCGCTCGTCCTCGTAGAACGAGGTCAGGACGAGGATGCGCGCCTGCGGATTGCGGCGGACGATCTCCTGGATGGCCTGGATGCCGTCCATATTCGGCATGACCAGATCGAGCAGGATGACATCCGGACGCAAGGCCAGGGCCTTTTCTACGGCTTCGGCCCCGTCGACCGCCTCGGCCGCCAGTTCGAGGTCGGGCTGTGTCTCGAGCAGCGCGGCCAGTCCTTGACGGACGATGGGGTGGTCATCGGCTACGAGAACTCGAATCCGGTCACTCATGCTGACTTCACCTCCGCCCCGCATTGCCCTGGGTAGGCACCCGGGCCACGATGCTGGTGCCCATGCCTGCATTGGAGACCACGGTCAAGGTTCCGCCCAGCCGCTCGGCCCGCTCGCGCATCCCGGTCAGCCCCCAGCCGCCTGCCCGGCGGTCCTGTGTCTCGCTCATCCCGCGCCCGTTGTCGCGGACTTCCAGCTCGATCCCGTCGGATACTTCGCGCAGAGCCACGGCGACCTTGGTACAGGCGGCATGCTTGAGGACATTGTTCAACGCTTCAATCGCGATACGAAACAGGTCTTCTTCGACCGGCCATGGCAGCCGCGCCGGCGAGTCGAAATACAGGCTGGCATCCACACCCGCCCGCCTTTCGACAGCCTCCAGCCGCTGCCCAAGTGCCTCCAGCAGTCCGACCTGCTCCAGAACGGGTGGCCGCAGTTCATACACCATCAGCCGCATTTCACGCAATGCCTGTTGGGCCGTCTCCCCAATCTGTGCCAGATGCTGGCCGACGCGGACCGGGTCGCCTTGATCGGTTTGCTGCTTGGCCGCCTCCGCGAAGAGCGTCAGGCTGTAGAGCATCTGCGTGACCGAATCGTGCAGGTCGCGCGCCAATCGACTTCGCTCGGCCTGTGTGGCGGCATGCCCGATCTCGGCCACCAGCCGCGAGTTCTCGATCGCCACGGCGGCCTGGTGGCCGATGGCCTGCAACAGGTCGGTCTGCGAAGTCTTATATGCCTCCGCCTGGTGATGCAGGAGCGTCAGGCAGCCGACGAGCTTGTCCTTGACGGTCAGAGGGATGGCCACGCCGGAGGCAGTCCGCCGCACGGCCTCGGCCTCTGCCTCTCCGGCCCCGCTCACCAGCGCGCGAACCAACGGCGCGCGCTGGTCCGGGCTCTCCAGGACCACCACCTCTTCAAATGGAGGCTCGCCGATCAGGTCGGCCGACGGCAAGCGGACGCTGGCCCCGGACAGCCGCGCCGCGGACGGCTGCTCGCCCTCCAGGATCAGGTCGCCGCCCAACAGCAACCAGACGGCGGCGTGGTCGAAGGTTACGAAGCGCCCCAGGTGATCGAGGATCAGCGCCATCAGGGACGGCAGGTTCAGGGTCGAAGCCAGGTCGTGCGAAAGCTGCAGCAGCGCCGCCAGCTCACGCGTGCGCTCCGCCACCCGCCCTTCAAGAATCTCCTCCCGCTCGCGCAGCGCCTCCTGGGAGCGCACCCGGGCGGTGATGTCGCGGATGATCATGCTGGTACGTTCCCGGCCGTCCTGGTCACGAAACACGGTCGAGGTGACCTCGCCGGGGAATCGCGTTCCATCACCGCGAATGAAGGTCAGCTCAGTGCGGAAGCGGCCCGACCTGCGCCTCTCCTCAAGCGCCTGCTTCAGACGCGGGTCGGCCACATCGACCACGCCCTCGCGTCCGAGGCGGCAGATCTCCTCCTCCGTTCGCCCGAAGATAAGGCAGGCGGCTGGATTGGCGGCCAGTATCTCACCGCTTGGGGCAGTGAGCAGGATGGCGTCCATGCTGTTGTCGTAGATGGAACGGTAGCGCGCTTCACTCTCATGAAGCTCGCGCAGCATGCGGCGGTTCTCAGTGATGTCGGTGAAGGAGGTCACCACGGCGTAGGGGAGCGGTTCGTCCGGCCGGACCAGGGGTTGCGAGTTGATGGAGATCCAGGCCAGCTTGCCGTCAGGGTGGTGCACCCCCATGATCACGCCCCGCTGCGGCTCTCCGGTGCGCAGTGTGACCATGGCCGGGTGGTCCTCCCCCAGGAAGGGCGAACCGTCCTCGTGCACTGCCCGCCAGCGCGGGTCGTAGGAGGTCCGGCCGGCCATCTGATCGGCCGTCAGGCCCAGGATCTTCTCAGCGCTGAGGTTGCTGGTCAGGATCTTGCCGTCCGCTCCCTGCAGGACGATCCCCTCGGACATCGCCCGGACGACCGACTGGTGGACCGTTTCCGTCGTCCGAACGGTGTCCTCCATCGCCTCCTGGGTGCTGCGGTCGCGCACGACCGCCGTCAGGTAGACCGTCCCATCGGCGACGTGCTTGGCGATGGTCACGTCGGCAGCGAACTCGCTGCCGTCCTTCCTGCAGCCTTGCACCGGCATGCGCTCGCCCATGCGGCGCTCGGACGTCCGACCATCCACAAAAGCCTGCACATGCTTCCGGTGCGGCTCGTGGAAGCGGCCCGGGATGAGCAGTTCCAGCGGCCGTCCGGCAGCCTGCTGCGGGTCATACCCGAACAGCTGCACGGCTGCCGAGTTCATGAAGAGAATCCGCTGATCCCGGTCAAGGATCAGCATTGCATCTTCGGCCAGATCGACCAACCGGAGCAGGACGGAGGCGGAGATCACATCCGACGGCGAGGACATGCGCGTGTCCGAATGCTGAAATCGGCGAAACGCGCCTCCGGCCCCAGGCCACCAGGGCGGGCGATACGCTCAACGCCGCGGCACGCTCCGACGAAGGTCGGGAATCGACCGGATTATAGCGCCAAGTTGGGATGCCGGCCCCCGCTGCGGGGGAGGCCGGCGGCCAGGGTTCGTTCCGGCCGGCCGCGTCGAGCGGCCGCGTGTGGAGCCGGCGCGCTCAGCCAGATCCGAAGAGAAGCCCGCGCCCGCGAGACACGGCTCTTGACCGTGCCGACCGGGACCCCCAGCGCGCGCGCCGCTTCGCGGTAGTCGAGTTCATAGATGTCGATCAGCGCAATGGCCGCCCGTTGATCCGCCGGCAGGCGCCGCAGACCGCCGCGCAGGTGTTCGCTTAGCTCCGATCGCTCGATCGCCTCCTCCACGGAGGCGGTTGTGTCGGCAAGCCGTTCCTGCAGCTCCGGTCCGTCTGCGTCGGCATCCGCCGCATCCAGAGACACCGCCGCCTGCCGCCCGGTACGCCTGATCTCGTCGATGCACGCGTTGCGCAGGATGCGCTCGAGCCAGGCCAGGAACGAACCGCCCCGGTATCCGGAAAGCCCCAGATGAGCCCGGACCCACGTCTCCTGTGCCAGGTCCTCTGCCGACTGGCGATCCCCCAACATCTGGTAGGCCCGGCGGAAGAGCCGCGGCTGGTGTTCGACCATCAACCGCTTGAGGTCGTGCGTGGCCATCTGGGGGGTGTGCGAGGAAACCGCGCCAGCCTGCATTCTGTCACCTCATCGCCGGAGTTCATGCGGCCAGGAGTCCGGCCGGCCCGCGGGCCGCTGCAATGGAGCGGCACACGCTCCACAGATCGATCCGCCTCTCGGCGGGAGGGACGTTGATCCGAGGGCCCGATGTCATGCCGCGGCCGCGGTCGCCGCCGAGACCCGGCAGACGATTCAGAGGTTTCTCGGCGACTTGCACATCCGTCCCCCCGCCTGTACACGGATTATGGCGGCCGGGCAGGTCGATGTCATCGGCCGCTCCTTGAGACTCGCATGAAACAATCACCGGTCTTGTGCGCCGCGCCCTGATGAGAAGCATCGATGTTGGACGGGGAACCTTGCGTGGAAATACGCAATCAACGACCAAGCGCCCGCCGCTTGGCAGCGCTTGCATCGCATTCGGCCGGATGCACGTCCGGCGGTGATCCGGCCGAAGGGCCTTTCGGCCCGGATTGCGGAGTCGGGCGTGCCGGCCGGCGCCGACCGGCCGACCGGCACGCGAGCGCCGCCTTACGGCGCGGGGTCGAAGGCGAACGACTCAGTCACCCGGTCGTAGAGATCCTCCATCATGGCGAAGGCCTCTTCCTGATCGGGGTCCGCCGGGATGAAGCGCAGCGTGAAAAGCTGATCAGCGTGGACAGCCAGCACGACTCGCGTCAACTCCTGGCCGGGAACGGATTCGAAAACCACCGCCGGCTCTCCGCCGAGACGGATCGTCGATTGGGCCAACTCAAAGCCTGGATACTCCGCGGCGAAGTCCGCCGCCGATTGCTCAGCCGATCGGCCCTGCGCCGGCTCAACGGTGATGTCCAGGCGCGCATCCTCAACATTCAGCAGAGAGTCCACGACCAGGGCCACACCGTTCTCCTGGTACAGGACCACGTCATACCCGGCCGGATACGCCAGGCTGTAGCCTTGAAACAGGTTGTTGAGCGTAAGCGCCTCTTCCGGCTGAGAGACGGCCGAGCCGCAAGCCGCCAGCAACAGCGTGCTGAGAAGTGCTGCCCCAACGAGCACCCGACTGACCCGAACCCATGTCATGCCAACTCCTTTCGATATCGGTGGCACACCCACCTGACGTCCTTCCTGCGACGCGGTCTATTGACGCTGGTCGACCGCCTTCGGTTCCATTGGACGGGTCCCTCCGGGCAGCCAACGGCCTCGCGTGCTATCCTGCCCGCCGTTGTTCCCGGACCGGGGCGCTACCATCTGGTCGCGTACGCCAGAGGCGTGGGCGGGGAGGCGTATGTGACCGCCGGATACACCGGCCAATCTCCGTCGTGCGGCCTGCCGCTGGCCGAGTTGAGCCTCGACGCCAACGCGCACCTGAGCGGCATTGTGATCGCGGACTGGAACTGGGCCTGCGCGGGCGACGCCTACCGACCGGAGAAGCCGGCGGAGGTCCCGCTGCCCTGAACGATCCCGGCGGGATCGGCGAGACACAACTCGCGCGCGGGCCGCAGGCAGCGGGGCGCGCGCCGATGGCATCGGCTAGAACAACCTGAGCTGGCCAACCTTCTGTCCGGCGCGCCAGCGCTCGAGCAGCTCGTTGCCGAACGCATCCGCCTGCCATTCGACGTTGCGCCCGCGGATCTGGCGCGTCTTGCGCAAGAAGTGGAAGGCTTCGTGGCCGATGATCCAGACGATGCCCTCGTCCTGATCCTGGAGCGGCACGTTGCGGTAGATGGTCAGCCACTCACGTCCCCCTTCGGCCTCCCAGTGCTGCATCACGCGCGCGCCCTTGGGCTTCGGTTCCCAGGATCCATCGGCCAGCCGATAGACCGGCTTGAGGTATGTACGCTGCTTCATCGGGTACGGCCCCGGCACCTGGCAACTGATGCGGAAGCCTTTGCCCTCATCCGGGAACCAGCAGCGCCCGTAGACGCCCTCATAGCGGCCGCGCCCGATGTCCACGCGCACCCAATCCAGCTGGCTGAGATCGAAGGCTTCCAGCCAGGCTTTGCACCACGGAATAGACGCTCGCTGCCGCAGCTCGCGTTCCACCATCCAACGCATTCCACCCTCATCGTCCCATTGACCTGCGTACGCACCCGCGCCGTCGCCCTACAGCCCGGCTACCCTGGCGCAGCCGCGCCCTCTTGCGGACCCGTCGGGCGGGCCTCCACGCCGACCTCAATCCCCATACGCTGCAGGTCGGTCAGCAGCCGCTCCGCGTCGACCAGGAGCGCCTGCAAGTGCAAGCCGGGGCGGCGCATCGAACCATCCAGGATCTGAAGCAGGCAGGCGACCATGGGTGCCGCGGTGAGCACGTACCCATCGGAGTGGTAGACAGACACCCTCAGGCGACGGCGTTCACCCGCCTTCACGCCCTCCGCCTCCAGCTGCAGCAGCGTGCCGTACGGCGGCCGCGTGAAGCGCCGCAATCCCCAGAGCATCATGCGCGCCACCGGCTGCGGGCCACGCCGCGGCGATACCTTGAGCCAGGCCAGTGCCACCGGCATGATCAACCAGTCGACCACCCAATTGAACCCACCCACAAAGAAGCCGGCTTCCTGCAATCCGGGGACCATCTCCGGCAAGGGTCGCATCTCCTCCAGAAACATCGGCACCGTGTAGCGTCGCCCGAATCCGCGGCCGAAGGTCATGAACACCGGCATGAAACTCTCCAGCCACCCCAGCCTCACCCATCGGCCGCCTTTGAAGTGCAGCGTCTGGAAGTCCAGGAATTCCTCGACCAGCTCTACCAGCGTGTCGGGCGAGAACTCGAGGACGGACCAGTCGATCTGGATGACACTCCCGACCCGGGCGGACTGCAACCGATCGAACTTCAGCGCGCCATAGCGAATCAGTGCTGCCGGGAGGCCCGGATGGAAGCCGGCATCGGTGGTGAAGCAGAGTCCGGCTGCTTCGATTTGGGGGCGCATCTGCTCGAGCACGGCCAGCTTACGGCGCGAGAACTGCGGATCCATATAGTCGATGCGCGCATCCAGCGCCGCCTGGGCAACGGTCCTGACGTGAGGAGAACTGCTCGAGGCCACCACGACCAGATCCGCTCCAGCGAAGAGCGTTGCCAGGCTGCGAGGGTCGGCCGCATCCGCCCGCTGCCCGCGCACGCGCTCCCCCGCGAAGCGCTGATTCCAGGCTGCCGCCGCCCGAGCGGCCTTGTCCGCGTCGCGCCCAGCCAAGACCAGGCGGGACGAGGTGTGTTCGAGCAGCAGCCGGGCCACCTCCCGGCCCGTATTGCCGTAGCCCCCCAGGAGTACGATCGTCTCCATCGCCTATCTCCCCGCCACGGTCGGCGGCGTGAATCCTAATGCATTCCGCCTTCTGGACCACAGGCCGCCGCGCCGGTTGTCGCTGCGTAACTGCACAGCCGCAGGAAGAAGCCCATCGGGCTGCCGTCGCCTGGTAACCGGCGGCCCGGCATGGGAAGGCAGCCACGACTGCCTCGGCCGCAGTAAATCCGACTGAATTGGTGTGATATACTCCATCGCCGCATCCGACCGGGCGGCCCTGTTACGGAAGGCACGGCCTCCCCCATGACCCAGCGCTCGCCGGCCCCGCCGCGACTCGTCGTCAAGTTGGGTACCTCCACCCTGACGGCGGGTACGAACCGCCTGTCCCCTTCCCACATGGTCGAACTGGTCCGGCAGATGGCCGCGCTGCGCGCGGCCGGACACGAGGTCATCCTGGTCTCGTCGGGGGCCATGGCCTCCGGGCGCGAAGCGCTCGGGTCTCCGCGACTGCCCAAAGACATCCCCGCCAAGCAGATGCTGGCTGCCGTCGGACAGCCGCGCCTGATGGCGCTGTACGAGAAGCTCTTCGGCCTGTACGCGGTCACCGTCGCGCAGGTCCTGCTCACCCGCACGGATCTGGCCAATCGCCGGAGCTACCTGAATGCGCGCAACACGCTCTCGGCATTGCTCGCCCAGCGGATTCTGCCCATCGTGAACGAGAACGACACGGTGGCAACGGAGGAGATCCGCGTCGGCGACAACGACAACCTCTCCGCCCTGGTCGCCAATCTGGTCGACGCCGACATGCTTATTCTGCTCACCGACCAGCCCGGCCTGTTCACCGCCGACCCCCGCCACGACCCGGCCGCGCGCCTGATCACCGACGTGACCCAGGACGAGATCCCCGCCGACTTGTGGGAAGCCGCCGGCGGCTCAGCCTCCGGCCTGGGCACCGGCGGCATGGTCACCAAACTCCAGGCGGCCGACCTGGCCCGGCGCTCGGGCACAGCGGTGGTCGTGGCGCGCGGCAGCGATCCCGAGGTCCTCACCCGCATCGCCGCCGGCGAGCACTTCGGCACGCACATTCGCGCCCTCGACTCGTCGGTCGACAGCCGCCGGCGGTATATCCTGGCCGGCGGCGCCTCGGGCAGCTTGTTCGTCGACCAGGGCGCCGCCCGAGCCCTGGCACGCGGCGGCAGCCTGCTGCCCGTGGGCGTCTCGGCCCTGGAGGGCGAATTCGAAAGGGGCGACACGGTCCATGTCGCTGTGGCCGGGGGCGGTCAGATCGCCCGCGGGATCGTGAACTACCGCGCCGCCGATCTGGGCCGCATCCTCCGCCGTCACTCGGAGGAAATCGAAGGGCTTCTCGGTTACCACTACGGCGACGAGGTCATCCATCACAACGATCTGGTGCTTCTATGAATACCCGGCTGCCGGCTGGAGACCGCCGCTCGATGGTTGAGATCGGACGCCGCGCCCGCGCCGCCACCGGCCGCCTGGCCAAAGCAGACGGCGACACCAAGAATCAAGCGCTGCACGGCATCGCCGACTCGCTCGTCGAGGCCCGGCCGCGTATCCTCGAGGCCAACGCGCAAGATCTCGAACGCGCCGAGCAGGCCGGCCTGAGCGCGGCCCTCGTCGATCGCCTGACCCTCAACCGGGCCAGGCT
>DAIRVC010000034.1:0-19868 GCA_036803025.1 Anaerolineales bacterium | reverse complement strand
GTGGCCATTGCCGCCGCGCCGGTCACGCTGATCAGCGGGGACCTGCGCGGGGTGCCGCGTGCGATCCAGCTGTCGCGCGGGACCCTGCGTACCATCAAACAGAATCTCTTCTGGGCGTTCTTCTACAACGTGATCCTGATCCCGGCCGCGGCGCTTGGGGCGCTCAACCCTGTTCTGGCAGCCGGGGCAATGGCCTTCAGCTCGATCTTCGTCGTGACCAACAGCCTGCGGCTGCGTGGCCTGCGCCTGCAATGAGCCGCGGGATGAACGCCAAAGCAGCGACCTTGCCGGCCCGACTCGCCTCAGGTATGCTTGCATGAGAGGCGACCGGATGAGGCCGTTAAGCAGACGCGCGTTCATCCAGGCCAGCGGCCTGTGGTCGGCCGCGGGACTGCTGCGACCGCCCCGGCCGAGGCTGCCTGAGCCTTTGCCGGAGGGTGTCGCGCTGGGGCGGGCGACGGAGATCGAAGCACGCCTGTTCAGCCGGCCGACCCCCGAGAGCGATCCGCTCGGCAGCCTGGCCTTCGATGAGGTCATCGAGATCCATCGGCGCGTCGTCGGCCGGGGCGTTCAGCCGCACAACCATGTCTGGTTCGAGACGCCGCGCGGCTACATCTGGTCTTCAGAGCTTCAACCGGTGCGCTACCAACCCAATCCGTTGCTGGATAGCATCCCCGAGACGGGGACCTGGACCGAGGTGACGGTCCCGTATGTTGACGGGCTCTTGCGGCCAGAGCCGGCGGCGCCGGTGCGCTACCGGCTCTACTACGCCATGATCCTGAATGTGGACGGGCGCCTCACCGGCGAGGACGGGGTCGTGTACTATCGGGTGCACGACGAGAACGGAATCGTCATGTACGCGCCGGGTGAGTCGTTCCGCGAGATCCAGCCGCAGGAGGTCGCCCCGATCCATCCCGAGGCGGAGGATAAGTACATCGTCGTCAACCTGACCCGACAGGATCTGTCGGCGATGGAGGCGGGCGTCGAGGTCTACTACGCGCGTATATCGTCAGGCTACGCCGTATATGAGGATGGAGAGCGGCGCTGGAACACCCCCATCGGGCAGCAGTGGACCTGGCGCAAGATGGTTTCGCGGCACATGTCCGGCGGGGATTGGGTTTCGGGGTACGACCTGCCCGGAGTCGGCTGGACGATCCTGTTCAGCGGGACGGGCGCGGCGATCCACTCGACCTACTGGCACAATGACTTTGGGACGCCGCGCTCGCGCGGCTGCATCAATGTCCTGCCCGACGACGGTAAGTGGCTCTTCGGCTGGTCCCTGCCCGTGGTCGAGTACCGGCCGGGGGACGTGACGATACAAGGGCTGTACGGGACGCGTGTGATCGTCCAGGAATAGCGCAGGAGGCGCCGTGGTCGGGGAAAACCTGAGCCTCGGTCTGGCAATGCTGGCGGGGCTGGCTTCGTTCCTCTCACCGTGCGTGCTGGCGCTCGTCCCGGCCTACGTCGGCTACCTGGGCGGGCGCTCGGTCACCCCCGGCGGGGAGGTGGTCGAGAACCGCTGGGTGACCTTCACCCATGGTCTCGCCTTCGTACTCGGCTTCAGCCTCGTATTCATCGCGCTGGGGGCGACCGCCTCGGCGGTCGGCGCCTTCCTCTTCGATCTGAAAACCTGGCTCACGCGCATCGGTGGTGCGGCCGTCATCCTCTTCGGGCTGCACGCCATGGGTGTCATTCGCATCCCGTTCCTCGACATGGACACCCGCCGGCAGGTGCGCCCGGACGCCAGCCTGGGCTACCTGTCATCGGCGCTGATGGGCGTGTTCTTCTCCGCCGGGTGGTCACCCTGCGTTGGGCCGGTGCTGGGCGCCGTGCTCACCCTGGCGTTCGACAGCGCCAACCTGGGGCGCGGTGTCGCCTTGCTCACCGCCTACTCGGCCGGTCTGGCAATCCCGTTCCTGGCAGCCGCTCTGGGGATCGGCAGGATGGCGGGGTGGTTGCGAACGCATCGCCGGATCATCCACACGCTGTCGGTGGTCACCGGAGCGGTGTTGGTCGTGGTCGGAATCCTGCTGATGACCGGTACGCTGTCGAGGCTGGCGAGCTTCGGCTTCTTCGTTGACTTCGGACTGTAGCGTGGACGGTTGGCTCCGCAGGCATACAGGCTGGCTGATGCTGGCGGCCGGTCTGCTGGCCGGTCTGGGCGTGGGCGCGGCCTACTTCTACGGGTTTCCGGGGGACAGCCCGGCCCCAGCCTTGCCGGCGTCGGGCGAGGCGGCGACATCCGGCCAGGCGCCGCACCTGCCGGCACCGATCGAAGGGGCGCCGGCACCCGAATTCGAACTGCTTGACCTGGATGGGAACACGCAGCGCCTGAGCGACCTGCAGGGATCGGTCGTTGTGCTCAACTTCTGGGCCACCTGGTGCGCACCGTGCGAGGCCGAAATGCCGATGCTCAACGATACGTACACGCGCTACCGTGACCAGGGCCTCAGCGTGTTGGCGATCAATTTCGATGAACCGCGGGAGGATGTCCAGGAGTTCAGCGACCGGCTGGGGCTGACATTCCCCGTGCTGCTGGACCCCGGAGGCGAAGTGCAGGCGCTGTACCGGGTGCGCGGCTACCCGACGACGTTCATCGTCGATCGCGACGGGCTTATACGGACTGAGCACATCGGGATCCTGTCGGAGGCGAACGTGAGCGGCTACCTGGCGGACCTTGGGCTGAGTGTGCCGTGATTCGAGCGACGCTGTACACCAAGCATGAATGCGGCCTGTGCGACGACGCCCGCCGGATGCTCCAGGCGTTGAACGCCGAAATCCCGCATGAGCTGTTCGAGATCGATGTCGAATCGGATCCGGTGCTGCAAGCGCGCTACGGCGAATCCGTCCCGGTGGTACAGATCGGCCCGTACACCCTGCGGGCTCCGTTCACGCAGGTCGATCTGCGGGTGGCCCTTTCTGCGGCACGCCAACGCGGGACGAGCGGGGAAGTGCTCTCCCACAGACAACGCGCCCAGGTGGCGCGCATCGATCGTGCGGTGCTGTATGTGGCCCGCCATTGGCTGGCTCTGCTCAACCTGGCGATCGCCCTGTATGTCGGGCTGCCGTTCCTGGCGCCGGTGCTGATGCGCGTGGGCGCGACGACGCCGGCGCGCTGGATCTATCTCGCCTACCGCCCCATGTGCCACCAGGCCGCCTTCCGCTCGTGGTTCTTGTTCGGGGAACAGGCGGCCTACCCGCGCCGGATCGCCGGGCTCGACGGGCTGTCCTATGAGGAGTTCACCGGCCTTGACGGGAACGATGCCCGTGCGGCGAGAGAGTACGTCGGGGACGCCCGCGCCGGGTACAAGGTGGCTCTGTGTGAGCGAGATGTGGCCATCTACGGCGGCATCCTCGCCGGCGGACTGTTCTACGGGCTCGTCCGGCGCCGGCTGCGGCCGCTTCCGCTCCTGCTGTGGTTCCTCCTGGGTGTCGTCCCCATCGGGTTGGATGGTGGCATTCAACTGCTCAGCGAGCTCCCGTTCTGGCCCTGGCCGGTCTATGAGAGCGCGCCCTTGGCCCGCACGCTGACCGGCGCCGCCTTCGGGCTGGCGAATGTATGGATGGCCTTCCCCTACCTGCAAGAATCCATGGCCGACACCGCCGCAGCGCTGTTGCCCAAGCTGGCTCGGATCGATGCGGCCGCCAAGGCTGAGGAGCCCGGGTAGGCCCGCCCGACGACGGACCCGAACGTCCGCGCCGGTCGCCGTGGTACACTGCCGACATGCCTTTTCGCCAGGCAGGCTCCCTGCGCTACTACCAGTTCGACGCACTTGCACATCCCGGACTCGTCCAGGCGGTCTTCACGCGCCGGGGTGGGGTGAGCCCGGCCCCGTGGGAGTCTCTGAATGTGGGGGGAACGGTCGGCGACGACCGCCGGCGTGTGATCGCCAACAGGCTGCGCTGCTTCGAAGCGTTGAAGCGCGACCCCGCCTCACTCCACGATGTCTGGCAGGTCCACTCGGCCGACGTGGTCCAGGCGGACGCGCCGCGCGGCGAGGCGGCGCCTGTGCGCGCCGATGCCATGATCAGCAATACACCGGGTGTGACTCTCTTCATGCGGTTCGCCGACTGTGTCCCTGTGCTCCTGCACGATCCGCGGCTGGGAGCCGTCGGGATGGTCCACGCCGGCTGGTTGGGCACCGTGCGGAAAGTGGTTCAGGCGACCGTGCGGGCCATGGCACACGCCTTCGGCAGCCAGCCCGAGGACCTGGCCGCCGGGATCGGCCCTTCGATCGGCCCGGACCACTACCCGGTGGGGGATGAAGTGGTCGAGCAGGTGCGGGTCGCGTTCGGGCGCCGGGCTGACGAGTTGCTGCAGGTCGTCGACGGCCGGGTGCGGCTGGACCTTTGGTCGGCCAATGCGGGGCTGCTGTCGGATGAGGGCGTGACGAGGATCGAGGCGGCCGGCATATGCACCGCCTGCCATCTGGAGGATTGGTATTCTCACCGCGGCGAGCACGGCCGCACGGGGCGCTTCGGCGCAATGCTTGGCTTGGAGGCTTGATGTCCGCGCCAGGCACATCGGCGACACGGATCGAGAGCAACCTGGCAGAGGTCAAAGATCGGATCGCGGCGGCGGCGCGCCGCGCCGGCCGTGACCCTCAGCAAGTGCGGCTGGTTGTGGTCAGCAAGGGTCGCCCGCCGGAGGAGATCCGCATCGCCCATCAGGCTGGGGCGAGGGCGTTTGGGGAGAACCGCGTCGAGGAGGGGCTGCCGAAGATCGAGGGCCTGGCCGACCTATCCGAGGTCGAATGGCACATGGTCGGGCATGTGCAGAGCCGCAAAGCCAGGCAGGTCGTGCCGGCTTTCGCCTGGGTGCATTCGCTGGATCGGCTCAAGATCGCCCGACTGCTCGATCAAGGGGCTGGCCAGGCAGGGCAGCGTCTGAAGGTGTTCTTGGAGTGCAACGTCTCCGGTGAGGAAGCCAAGTCGGGATGGCGCCTGGTTGATCGGAAGGCCTGGGAGGCGATCCTTCCGGAACTCGAGCAGGTGGCTCGCCTGACGAGCCTGAATGTTCGGGGCCTGATGACGATGGCGCCCTGGGGAAGTGCGGCCGGTCAGGCCCGCCCGGTCTTCGCCGCTCTGCGCGAACTGCTGTCATTCGTCTGCGCCCGCCTGGGTGTTTCCTGGTCGGAGCTGTCGATGGGGATGACCGACGACTTCGAAACGGCGATCGAGGAGGGGGCGACGTGTGTCCGGATCGGGCGCGCGGTGTTCGAAGGCTTCCGGTCGCCGGCGCACGGGTTATAATGATCGTCCGCGGGCGGGCAAGTCGACCGTCGCAGGCGGCTTGCCTTCGGTACCGGGGAGATCGACGGCTTGGGCACCTTGATTTCTGCGATCCAACTGATCGCGTTCGCGTTGACGCTGGCGGTCCTGGCGGACATCCTGGTCAGCTTCTTCCTGACACCCTACCATCCGGTACGCCGGGCGCTGGACTCGTTCGTGGGGCCGATGCTGGCGCCGATTCAACGCATCCTGCCGCCGGTCGGCATGTTCGACTTCAGCCCGATGGTCCTGATTATCCTCATCCAGCTGATCCAGGAGATCCTCATCCGGGTGCTGGTCAGCCTGGCTTAGCCGGAGCGAGCATGCGCAAATTCAAGCTGCATGACGGCAAGAACGGTGCGGCGCTGACCATCCGAGTGACGCCGCGGTCACGCAAGAACGCGCTGGCCGGGATACTGGAGGATGGGACGCTGCGAGTGCGTGTCGCCGCCCCACCGGTCGGGGGGAAGGCGAACGCGGCGCTGATCGAGTTCCTGGCCGAGATCCTCGAGGTGCGCAAGAACAAGGTCGAGGTCGTGGCCGGCCGGCGCGGGCTGGACAAGATCGTCTCGGTCGTTGGGCTGACCTCCACTCAGGCGGAAGAACGCATCCGCGCCTGGCTGGAGGCACACGAAGAAGAGACCGCTTAGCGGTCTCCCTGCAGGAACTCCCCCAAGCCCTTTCAGCCGAAGAGGTTCAGACGGGCGCCGGCAGGGGAACACCCGCGGCGGCCTGGCGCCACAGCGCCTCGAAGGCGGCGTCGCCCAGCTGCGCCTGGTCGGAGCGCAGGGCGGAGTACAGGTCGATGCTCAGCTCGCCGGCATCCAATCCGGAAAGCGCGGCCATCGCAGCCAGCTTCTCTTCGAGCGACCCACTGTTGAGGGTGCGGCGGATCGTCTCGAGCGCGGCCCGCGGCGAACTGACGCTCAGACCCTCGCGCGTGGCGATTTCCGTCAACCAGGGCAGGGAAGAGAGGTCCCGAACGATCGGCGGCACCTTCCACGGCGCGGCGTGCCGACGCTCGACGGCTTCGGCCGCGGCGCCGCGCACCACCCACTGCTTGTCTTCGATCTGGACCTTCTCCAGAATGGGATCGGGCCAGGCTTCCGGGACGCGCGCCAGGCCGAAGACCGCCGCCCGGCGGGTGATGCTGTCCTCCATCTCGATCGCGTCGCGCAGCATGCCGTAGCCCTCGTCGGGGTGGATCGACAAAGCTTCCCCGGCCGCGACGCGCAGCGCCTCCTCGCCCGAGAGCAAGGCATGGCCCAGGCCCTCCATCGCCTGGTCGCTTCCCAGGGCGGCCAGCGCCAGGCAAGCCGCCTGGCGCGGCCGGAAGTGCGGATCCTCGTTGGCGATGGTGATCAGCTTGGCGATCGACTCGGAATCGCGCGCGGCCCCGACCCCCAATGCGCCAAGCGCCCGGCTGGAAGGGGACTCAGCGGTCAGAAGGCGCCGGAAGAGCAGCGCCACGGAGCTCTCGCCGGCGTGCAGCAGGGCCTCGGCGGCGCGAACCCGCAAGCCGTAAGGCCGCTGATCGTCCGCCAGCAGCAGACCCAGGTTGCGCAGAACCTGGCCGCGCCAGGCGACCTTCGCCTGCGCGTGCCGCACCCAGCGGGCGCAGGCGAACAGCCCGCTCTCGAGAACGTCGCCCCGCCGCTGAAGGCGCAGGTCGACGGCGGAAGTCACCTCGCCCCAGGCCGAAAGCAATCCGATGGCGTTCTCTGCAGCCGCCCAGTTGTCGCGCCCGAGCTGCTCCGGCATCCCCGTCTGAGTCATCGCGCGGGCGGCGAGGTAGGCGCCGACCATCGGCTGGAAGAAGGAGACGCGTGCGTCGGTTCGGCGGGCGAGGATCCCCGCCTCGACCAGGTCTCCGACCGACGACCCGCGCGGCAGCGAACGCTCGGAGACCGCGCCCTGATGATCGCTCAGCCAGGCCAGGGCCACGCCCTCAGCCACGGGCAGCTCATCCGGCGAGAGGAACCGCACCAGGTAGGCTTCCAGGCCGTCGTGTGTGGCGCGTCCGCGAATGTCGCCGGCAAAGGCCGCCCACACCCGCAGCGTGATGTCGAGAGGCGTCTGGCCGCGCAGGGCACCGGTCAACCAGCCGGCGATCAGCAGGGGATCAACATCGCCCAGACGGTTGCGGGGCATGTGTGGCTGAACGTACTGCGCCCAGGAGGCGGACCATTTGGACAAGAACAGGCGTTGCTCGTGTTCTCCCCAGGGGGCCAGGCTGACCGGCGAAAGGCCGGCGGCGACCAGGCCGTCGTAGCCGCTCGTCGGGCCGGCAGCGACGATGCGCGTGCCCGGGTAGCTGTCGAGCATCTCGCGCACCCACTCCGCGTAGGGCGGAAGCTCCTCGGCCGGCATCTCGTCCAGTCCGTCGAGCAGGATCAGGGCCCGCTTCTGACGGAACTGGAGGCGCAGGTAGTTGGGCAGGCGCGAGGCGACCACCGGGGAGGCTGTGCGCTGAGCGGCCTGAAGCAGCGGGTCGAGCGGGTCTTTCCCGTTGTGGCGGTCGAGGCGCAGATCGACCGCATGGATCAAGATCGGCGACATCTGCCCGACCACCCCGGCATCGGCGTCGCGGCGGGTGCCGCGGATCGCCAGATAGGCCAGCGCGGTGGTCTTGCCGGCGCCCCATTCCCCGGTCAGCAGCAGATTGGCGCCGGAAGACAGCGCCTCTTCGATGAGAAGGCGCGGCGCCCGGTACAGGCCGGCCATTGCGTTCCAGTCGGGGAGGTTGGGCAGAACGCCGAAGATGTCCTCGTGAACCGCCTCCGCCCGCATCGGGTCCATCAGCGGTGAGGGGGCCAGAACACTCGGCGGGACCAGGATGTCGTCCAGAGTGAACAGTGCCCGGGCCATGTGCAAGGTCTGGGCACGCGTCTGCAAGTCGCCTCGGAACCGGTCGGTCGCGCCGGAGGTCAGGTTATCCCCGACCCATTGCGCTTGCCGCTGGGCCCACTCACTGACCCAATTCAGCGTCGGACCAAGACGGTAGACCAGGTAGGCCACCCCCAGGCCGACCAGGATCCCGAACACGAATTCTGGGAAGTTGAACTGTGATCCGAACAGGCCGAACGGCATCCCGACCTATCCCGCGTACAGAATCCGGCCACACTGGATGCAGCGCACCAGATTGTCTCCCTGACGGATCTCCTGGCGCAGGGAGTGTGCAACTGTCAGGCCACAGGCGCCACAGGTATCGTCCTGGACGAGCGCCACTGCCAGTCCACCTCGATTGTCCCTTACCTGGGTGTACAGCGCAAGATCTCCTTGAGTCACATTCGCCAAGGCGGCTTCACGCTCGGCGGTCAGCCGCTCCACCTCGGCGGAGAGCTGATCGCGCTCGGCCGCCAGGGCAGTATCCCGGTCGGCGGTCTGGCCGGCGGCCTGGGACAGGGCCGCCTCGGCCGACCGTTGGTCGGCTTCGGCTGCCTCCGCGGCAACCATCGCCTCCAACAGGCGGTCTTCGAGCGTCGCTCGGAACCGCGTCAGTGATTCGACCTCGGCCTGCAAGTCCTGAAGCTCTTTGGGGTTGTGGACCGACCCGCCGTACAGGCGCTTCTCGGCCTCTTCGAGCTTGACCCGGTTGGAGGCCACCTCTTCCTCGGCGCGCTGGGAGGCAGACCGGGCGGTCCGGAGGTTGGCTTCGGCGTCGGAAAGCGTCTGGCGTGCCGCACTGACGGCAGCCGAGTCGCCCAGGATCTCCCCGATCACCTTCAGACGGGCCTGCCTGCGGTCGATCTGGAGGTCAAGCGTCTGAAGTCTGTGGAGGCTGGAGGCTCGGCTCATGCCCGGATTATAGGCGGATCGGGTGGCGCACGGCAAGCCGCAAATGGCGGAGAGGCGCGCATCGGCTGTACAATTCGTCGCATGGTCGGGCGCCGGGATTGGGTCGCCGCGGTCCTGCTGAGTCTCGGCGTCGCTGGAGCGACGGTGCTCCCCTATCTGGCGGCGGCGCAGATGGCGCCGCCAGGCTCCACATTCGCCGGGTTCCTGATCAACCCCATCGACGGATTCACCTATCTGGCGAAGATGCGCCAGGGAGCCGAAGGCGCCTGGCTGCTCAGGCTGCCCTACGCCAGCCAACCCGGCCCGGGCGCGTTCTTGTACGTCTACCATCTGCTGCTGGGGCATCTCGCCCGTTGGTCCGGCCTGCCTCTGCTGACGGTCTATCACGCCGCGCGCGTGCTGGCCGCATTCGCGATGTTCCTGTCTGCCTTCGCCTTCTACGGGGTGTGTCTTAGACGCCGTTGGTCGCGCTGGATTGCCTTCCTGTTGACCCTGTTCGGATCCGGGTTTGGGTGGCTGCTCATTCCGACTGGGACCCTCTCGGCCGATCTGTGGATCCCGGAGGCGATTCCGTTCCTCTCGGCCTATGTCAACGCTCACTTCCCCTTGGCTGCGGCAGCGATGCTGACCGGGATGGCCGCGGTTCTTGCGGCGGCCCTATGCTGGCGTGGGGCAACCCGGTGGAGCCTGATCGGCTGCGCGCTGGTCTGCGGGGTGGTGATCGGTGCGGTCCAGCCATTCGCGATGCTGTCCTTGGCGGCAGCACTCGGCCTGTGGCTGGCGTGGGAAGCCGGACGCGCCGTTCGGCGCGGCCGGGCACCCGGGCGTATCGTGAAGAATGCGCTTCCGGCGGCCGCGGCACTGATTGCCGGCGCGGCACCGTGGATCCTGTACGACGCCTGGCTGTCGCGGGCCCATCCCGTCCTGCGCGGCTGGTCGGAGCAGAACCAGACTCCCTCCCCCCCGCCGTTGCTCTTCGCCGCCGGATATGGCCTGGTACTGATCTTGGCGCTGGTCTGGCTGGTGCGCGGTCGCGCCACGACCAGGCCGAGCGCGCGCTTGCTGGTGGTCTGGCTGGTCGCCGGCGGCTTGCTCCTGTATGCCCCCTTCAGCCTGCAACGGCGGCTCTCGCTCGGGCTGTTCTTCCCCATGGCCGCCCTGGCGGCGCAGGCGCTGGAGTCGCTGGGCGGCGGCCGGGCGGCGCGCGGGCTTGTGGCCGTCGCGCTGGTCTTCTCCGTGCCTTCAAACCTGGCCGTGATCGGTGCCGGCCTGAGCGGCGTACGCCAGCAGGATCCTTCCCTCCTGGTCGCCGACGGCGAGGCGGCCGCATACGCGTGGCTGGCCGAGCATGCGCCTGCGGGTTCGGTCGTACTCGCCTCGCCACAGTCCGGCAACCGGCTCCCGGCGTACGCCGCGGTCCACGTCCTCTACGGTCATCCGTTTGAGACCCCAAAGGCCGAGGCGCGCTGGTCGGAAGTGAGGCGGCTGTATTCCTGGCAGGGGCCGGCGGCTGAGGGCCTGGCACTCCTGGAAGCGGAAGGGGTCGGCTTCGTGTTGTACGGAAGCGCGGAGCGAGCACTCGGATCGCCGACCTGGTTGGCAGGGCTCCCGATCGTCTATTCCCGAGAGGGCGTCGAGATCTACGGCCCCGTGAGCCCGTGATGACCCGGCTGTGGCTGCGCATGCGCTGGGCTGTGTTCTTCCTGGGGATCGCCGCCCTGTGGCTGCTGCCGGTGGCGGCCGAGCCAGATGGATTCCCCATCTGGGTGGGCGGGGAGTACTCCGACCTGCTGGTCTCCCACTGGCCGAACGCGCATTGGCTGCGGAGGTCGCTCACGGAATGGGGGCAGATACCGCTTTGGAATCCGCAGATCCTGAGCGGTGCGCCCTTCGCCTCGGATCCCTTGTCTGGTCTTAGCTACCCGCCTACGTGGTTGGCAGCCTGGTTTCCCGGCGGGCTGGGCTTCACCTTGGTGTTCTGGTTTCACCTGGCCTGGGCAGGCCTGGGTGCGGCACGGCTGGCGCGAGCCGGCGGCGTCGGTTGGGCAGGGGCGGCCCTGGCCGGCATCGCCTACTGCGGCACGCCGAAGCTCATTGGCCACATCGGTCTGGGCCACCTGGGACTCGTGTGTTCGGCAGCCTGGACGCCGTGGGTTCTCCTTGCCACTCGGCGTGCCTTCGAGTCGCCTGCGGACGTCCCACGAGCAGGCCGGCATTGGGCGGCCCTGGCCGGCGCGGCGCTGGGCGCGACCTTCCTGGCCGACCCACGCTGGGCGGCGCCAACGGGCCTCCTCGTCCTCACCATGAGCGGATACATCCTGTCGCAGAAATCCGCCCGTCCCCCCGGCTGGGGTCGCGCAGCCGCAGGCCAGGGATTGGTCCTTGGGCTCACGGCAGCCGGGACGGCCGCGGCGCTGGCGCTCCCGCTTCTGACCGAGATCCCGCTCACGACCCGGGCGGCGCTGGCCGGCGCGGATCGCTTCGCCCTCTCGCTCTCTCCAGAGCGGTTGATGGGTCTGCTGGTGCCGGACCTGGGCGGGTGGCCCGAGGCGCTTGCATTCGTCGGGCTGGGACCGTTGTTTCTGGCGCTGGCTGCTCTGCTCACTCGATCGCGCGGCGCGTGGTTTTGGGCGGGCGTCGCGCTGGGCGGTTGGGTGTTGGCACTAGGCGCTCACACCCCTCTCTATTCACTCCTCGCACGAATGCCGGGGTTCGATCTGCTCAGGGTGCCGGCGCGCTTCCTCCTGGCTTCCTCCCTCGCCATCGCTATCCTGGCCGGAAATGGGCTGGATGCCCTGGTGAACGCATGGGGGGGCGATCGGGAGAAGGCTCTGCGGCTGGGACTCGTCGCGGCCGGCGCCGCCTGCCTCATCCTCGGTCTGGCCGGTGCTGTCGTCGCCGGCGACAACGTCCCTGGCTTCTGGTTGACCGCCCTTGTTGGACTCATGGCTGCGAGCCTTGGTATGCTGACCCTCACGCGTTGGCGCAGCGCCGCCTTCTGGTCGACAGCGTGGTTGGTCCTGGTGGTTGCAGAGTTGCTCTGGGTGGACACATCGTTGCTCGAGGTCCGCTCGGCGCCGGAGGCTCTGGGAGAGCGCACATCACTGATCCACAGGCTGGCTGCGGAACTCGAACCCGGGCAGCGCCTGTTCTCGCCTTCCTACAGCCTTCCGCAGCAGGCGGCGGCTTCCGCCGGCCTGGAGCTGGCCGATGGCGTGAACCCCCTGCAACTGGCGGCCTATGTCCAGGCGATGCGGCCGGCTGTCGGAATCGAGGACACGGGCTACAGCGTGACGCTGCCGCCCTTCGTCGCCGGCGATCCGTCGATCGATTGGAACCCGAGCATCGACCCCGGGCGACTGGGGTATTTCGCAGTCGGCCTGGTCGTCTCTGAGTTTCCCCTGTCGGGATCCGGGCTCGAGGAGCTTCCGCGGCAGGACGGAGTGTGGGTGTACCGGAACCTGCAGGCTCGGCCGCGCGCCTGGGTTCAGGATTCCGAAGAGATCACGTCCGAGTGGCGGTCCGTCGATGAGTGGGAGTGGGCTCCCAATCAGATACGGGTCACCGCGGAAGGTCCGGGCGTATTGGTGTTCAGCGAGGTTGTCTTCCCCAGGTGGCGAGCGACGATTGACGCGGAGTCGGCGCCGCTGCTGACGGTCGCGGGGGTGCTTCGGGGAGTGCACATCGGCGCCGGTACACATTCGGTGGAGTTGACGTTCCACCCGTGGCCCGTCTACCTCGGCGCAGCATTGACTCTGGCGACCGTGCTGGCGCTCGCTTTCGTGAAGGGGCGGGCGTGAATCGGACCACGCGGACGTGGTGCTTGTGGTATGCGGCGGCGCTCGCCGCTCTGACCACATTCCCGTACCTGGTCGCCTTCGTCACCGCGGGATCGGAGTGGACCTTCACCGGCTTCGTCTTCGGGGTCGAAGATGGGAACTCGTATATCGCCAAGATGCTTCTGGGCGCTTCGGGCGAGTGGTTGTTCAGGACGCCGTACACATCCATCCCGCAACGCGGCGCGTCGGCCTTCCTTCCCTACCTCTTGCTGGGGAAGCTGGCATCGGGCCGGGCCATGCATCTGCAGCTGGTCGTTCTCTTCCACCTGGCGCGCGTGGCGGCGATCCCGCTCCTGGTGATCGCCCTGCATCGATTCGCCGGCCTCTTCCTGGAGGATGAACGCTGGCGGCGTTGGGTCGTGGTGCTCGCGACGATCGGGGGCGGCCTCGGCTGGCTGTTGGTCCTCCTGGGCCGCGCCGACTGGCTGGGAAGCCTGCCGCTTGACCTCCATTCACCGGAGACGTTCGGCTTCCTGGCGATCTACGGCCTGCCGCATCTCATCCTCGCCCGTGCGGCGATGCTCTGGGGGTTGACAGACTACCTTCAGTCCGGAACGCAGTCGCGTCGGGTCTGGCGGGCCGGCCTACTGTGGCTGGCGATGGGGACCTGCCAGCCACTGTCGGTGCTGACCCTCCTGGCGGTCCTGTGTCTGCACCTGGTGCTCATCGGCCTGGTCACCTTCCGTTCGAGCCGGCTGACGGAGACGCGCGTCTGGGCCGGCCGAGCGCTGAAATCGGTGGTCCTTGTCCTGCCTGTCTTCCTCTACAACGCGCTGGCGTTCCTGCGGGACCCCTACCTGCGCGAGTGGACCGAGCAGAATCGCATCCTCTCGCCGCATCCCGCCCACTACCTGGCCGCGTACGGGCTGATCCTGGCACCCGCCATCTGGGGCGGATGGAGGGCGCTGCATTCCGAAGATCGCGGCAGGCTGCTGCCGATCGCCTGGGCGATGGCATTGCCCTTCTTGGCCTACTTCCCGCACAATCTGCAGCGCCGGCTCCCTGAAGGTGCGTTTGTGGCCCTGGCACTCTTGGCCGCGCTGGGGATCTCCAGCTGGACGGGAAGGCAGCGGTGGACGCGCTGGCTGGGGCCTGGGCTTCTCGGCGCGTCGAGCCTCTCTTCGCTCCTGCTGCTCGCCGGCGGGCTGCAGACGGCGCTGCGGCCGTCGGAACCGGCCTTCCGCCCGGCCGCGGAAGCGGCGGCCTTCGAGTCGCTGGCGGAGATAGCCGAGGAAGGCAGCGTTGTGCTCGCCGCCTACGCCACAGGCAACGCCCTGCCTGCCTGGGTTCCGCTGCGGGTTGTCATCGGCCACGGTCCGGAGAGTATCCGCCTGGCTGACCTAGAGCCACAAGTGGCGCGGTTCTTCTCCGACCGGGCCGCGGACGCGGACAGGGCGCAGTTCCTCATGCGCAACCGCGTCCAGTTCGTGTTCTGGGGGCCGCACGAACGCGCTCTTGGAGGCTGGGATCCGAACAGCGCCGGCGGGCTCAGGCCGGTATATGACGGCGACGGGTATGCAGTCTTCGCGAACCTCGACTCTTGAACGTGCGGCGCGAGCGCTCAGACGCGGATGGCCCTGGCTGGTCACCGCGCTGGGCCCGATGGCGCTCTTCGCGCCCATGCTCCTGCGCGGCGAGGTCCTGTATTGGGGGACGCCGCTCCTCCAGTTCATCCCCTGGCGGACGGCCGCGCTGCAGGCGCTGGCCGCCGGCCACTGGCCCTTATGGAATCCGCTCCTGGGGATGGGCGCTCCGCTCCTGGCGAACTACCAGGTAGGGGTCTTCTACCCGCCGCACCTCCTGCTGCCCGTCCTGGGCCCCGCGTGGGGCAGCGGCGTGCTGGTGATGCTTCACCTGGTATGGGCGGGCTGGGGGACGGTCGTCCTGGCGCGCAGGCTCGACCTCGGGCCGGCAGCTCAGACGGTCGCCGCACTGGGATTCAGCCTGTCCGGGTATTTGGTGGCGCGAGCCGGCTTCTTCAGCATCAATGCCGCGGCGGCCTGGCTGCCGTGGGGTGTTTGGGCCGCCGACCGACTGGGCCAGGCCGCGGCACTGGGTGCGCGGCGGCGGGGCTTCGCAGCAGCCGCCGCAACCCTGGGATTGATCCTGGGTCTGCAGCTCCTGGCTGGCCACGCGCAAACCGCGGCCTACAGTCTCATCCTCGTGGGAGGCTGGGTTCTCGGTCGGGCCTACGCGGCAGGGAAGTTGCGCGCGTGCGCGACCGCGGCCGGAGGCGCGGCTGCCGCGCTGGTGTTAGGGCTGGGCCTCTCCGCCGTCCAGATCCTGCCCACCGCCGAGTACCTGGCTGAGTCGGCTCGTCAAAGCGGCGTCGATCCGGCGCTGGCCATGACGTACTCGTTCTGGCCGTGGCGCCTGGTGGGCTTCCTGCTGCCCAACCTGTTCGGCAGTCCCGTACGCGGTGACTACTGGGGCTACGGCAACTTCTGGGAGGATGCTGTCTACGTCGGGGTCCTCCCGCTGGTCATGGCGCTTGTGGCCGCTGTGCTGGCGCTGAGCGGGCGCGGCGAGAAGCCTGCCCTGGGCCGCGCGCTGCTTGGTCTGGCGGCCGTCTCCACCCTTTTCGCCATGGGTGCGAACACCCCCATCTTTCCCTTTCTGTTCCGGTGGGTCCCCGGCTTCGACCTGTTCCAGGCGCCGGCACGCTGGATGATCGTGCCCGTCTTTGGCGTGGCGCTGCTGGCCGGGATCGGCGTCGAAGCGTGGCGGCCGCCGACCGGCCGGGCCCTGTACTGGACGCGTCTGGGGACGGCTGGCGCCGGCGGAATCGCCCTCGTGGCGCTCGTCAGCCGCGGTCTCATCGCGGGATTGCGGCCGTCGTTCGCTCCGGCCTTCGCGTTGGCGGGTGCGCTGCTCGCCGCGGTCGGAATCCTCTCGTTGGTCAAAGGTCGCTTGAACGAACGCCTGTGGACGGCGGCGGTGTGCGCGCTGGTGTTGGTCGACCTGGTCATCGCCGGCTGGGGGCTCAACCCCTCGACGGGGGCAGACCTGTACGCGGGCACCAGCCGGCTGCCGCGGCAGGTCGATCCCGCGCATCGAATCTACATGGCCGCCGACGTCGTGTACGATCTAAAGTTCGGCTACTACTTCCGCTTCGACCAATTCGACGAGGATCTCGACCGGCGGGCGGTACGGGACAGCGGTATCCCCAACGTCGGCATGCTCGACGGGCTCGCATCCGCCGACAACTTCGATCCGCTGCTGGCCGATCGCTTCGTGAGCTGGATGGAAGCCCTCGAGAAACAACCCCTCAGCCAGCGGACGTCGCTGTTGCGGTTGATGGATGTCGGGGCGGTCGTTGACTCTGCGGCCGAGCTTCCCGCGGTCACGTACATGCCGGTCCCTGAGGCCCGGCGTGTGCGCCTGGTCGGCCAGGCGGTGTGGGCTGCCTCGCCGGACGAGGCGCTGCAGAGGACGACGGCCGACGGATTCGACCCGGAGGCGGCAGTCGTGCTGGAAGGTGAGCCGCTCCCGGCGCAGACGGCGGAGCCGGGAGCGACATCGCTGGAGATCGTCGACGGGGGGAACCCCAACCGGGTGACGGTGACGGCGGCCAGCGGCGGGGGCGGGTGGCTGGTCCTATCCGACACCTGGTATCCCGGCTGGGTGGCGACAATCGATGGCCAGATTACGACCATCTACCGGGCGGATTTCCTCTTCCGTGCCGTGCCGGTCCCGGCCGGACAACACACGATCGTCTTCGACTATCGGCCGCTGCCCTTCCGCCTCGGCGCCGGGCTGAGTCTGGGTGCCGTGGCGCTCCTGCTCCTCGCGGGGTGGCGATGGCGGCGAGGCTGAGAATCATCTGGCCGGCGATCATCGCCTTGCTGATCGGGTCGGCCTATGCTGCCTGGCGGTTGAGTCAGGCGTCGTGGGACCCGCTGGCGCTGGCCGAGCTTGCCGGCGAGAACTCAGCCGGACAGGCCGGCCCGGCCGGCTACGACGGGCAGTTCGCCTACTACATCGCGCTCGACCCGGCCCCGGAGCATGCCGCGCAGCACCTTGACGATCCCCCGTATCGCTATCAGCGAATCCTCTATCCTCTCCTGACTCGTATCCTGGCCTTCGGTTCTCCGGAGGCGATCCCGTGGATTCTGATCGGCGTGAACTTGGCGGCCCAAACGCTGGGGACCGCGGCATTGGCGTGGTGGCTGCACTCGCGCGGGGTCTGGCCGGGCTTCGCGCTGACCTATGCCGGCTGGGTGGGACTGGTGAGCGGTGTAGGCCTGGACCTGAATGAGCCTCTCACATTCGCCCTGGTGATGAGTTCCTGGTTGGCCTGGTCGCGCGAGCGGCCGGCGTGGGCCGCGGCTCTGATGGCGGCGGCGCTGCTCACCAAGGAGAGCGCGATCCTCTTCTGGGCCGCCATGCTGATGGGGGAGCTTGCCGGCCGGCGGAGGCTACCGTTCGTCGCGGCGATGCTCGGCGCGGCTGCGGCCTACGCCGCGTGGCAGCTGTGGATCCAAGTGACCTTCGGCTCCTTTGGTCTGGGGATCGGCGGTGAGGGGGCCACAACCTTCGATTGGATTCCCTTGATGGGCCTGTGGCGCATCGGCGGGGTCAGCCTGGGGGCGATGGCGCTGTACGCAGCCATCTTCGGCCCGACGATCATCCTGCCGGCGCTGTGGGGGGTAGCCGCCGCGGCCAGGGCAGCCTGGCGAGGCCACCTGGAGTCGGGGACCTGGGCACTCCTACTGAACTCCGGTGCGGTCGTGTTCGTCCCATTCTCGACATTCCGGGAACCGTTGGGCCTGGTCCGCTTCGCCTGCGGGCTGGTCCTGGCCACTCTGCTTTTCGCCGGAAGCGGCCGGCTGATGCGCCCGCTGCGCTTTTCGCTGTTCTGGATTGCGCTCCTGGCGATGCTGTTCTCCCGCTGAGTTGCCGCTTCGAGGTCTTCCCTTCGCCGCAAGCACAGGCCGGGCTATAATCGGTCCTGAGCTGGATCTCACAGTTCGGCACTGAAGCTCAACGAGGTCGCCATGCAATCCGTTCAGTCTTTTGCGCAACGGCTGGTCGAGAACGTCGAGCGTGTCATCATCGGCAAGACGGAGCCGATCCGGCAGATCGTCATCGGTCTTCTCTGTCAGGGGCACGTCTTGATCGAAGATGTCCCCGGCACCGGCAAGACCATGCTGGCCAAGAGCCTGGCGCGCTCGATCGGCTGCAGTTTCAACCGCATACAGTTCACCCCCGATATGCTCCCCAGCGATGTGACCGGCGTCTCGATCTTCAATCAGAAGACGCGCGAGTTTGAGTTCCGCCCCGGCCCCATAATGGCTCAGATCGTTCTGACCGACGAGATCAACCGGGCGACGCCCAAGACGCAGGCGGCCTTGCTCGAAGCGATGGAGGAGCGGCAGCTCACGGTCGATGGGGTCACCTACCCGACGCCTGATCCATTCCTGGTGCTGGCCACACAGAACCCGATCGAGTACGAAGGTACCTTCCCGCTTCCCGAGGCGCAGCTGGACCGCTTCATGCTGCGCGTGCATCTGGGTTATCCCTCGCCGCAGGACGAGATCCGCATGATGGAGCGCCAGCAGCTGGGTCATCCGGTGGACACGCTCGAACGCGTGGTGGGCGTCGAGGAGCTGCTGGCCGCCCAGAAGCAGGTGCGCACGGTCACGGTCTCCGCCGAAATCAAACGCTACATCGTCGATCTGGTCACGGAGACGCGTCGGCACGGCGAGGTGTATCTTGGGGCCAGCCCGCGCGGCAGCCTGACCTTGTTCCGCACGGCCCAGGCCCGCGCGGCCCTCTCCGGTCGCGACTACGCCGTCCCCGACGACGTCAAGGCCATGGCGGAGGCGGCCCTCGTCCACCGTCTCATCCTGGGACCGGCAGCGCGCATCCGCGAGGTCGAAGCCCGGCAGATCGTGCACGAGATCGTCATGGCCGTGCCCGCCCCCGGTGGGGAATTCGTCGCATGACCGTGCGCGGCGCGGTCCTGATCGCGCTGTTCGTCTTGAGCCTGCTGGCGGCCATCGTGTCCGGGCGGGATATGTTCTTCAACCTCGCCTACCTGTGGGGCGGGGTGTTGGTGACGGCCTGGGTCTGGTCGCGGCTGTCGCTCTCGGGGTTGAGTGTCTGGCGCCGCCCGTCAACGCTGCGCGGGCAGGTCGGGCGGAGCTTCGAGGAGCGCTTCGGCCTGCGCAGCGTCAGCCGCTGGCCCAAGCTGTGGGTCGAGTTGATCGACTCGTCGGACCTGCCCGGCCACCGCGCCTCGACGGTCACACTCAGTGTGGGGCCGAAAAGCGAGCGGACCTGGCTGGTGCGGACGCTGTGTGTGCGGCGCGGGCGGTTCCGCCTCGGGCCGGCAGAGCTCAGAGGCGGCGATCCCTTCGGGTTCTTCCCTGTCCGTCGGCTGGTCCCGCAAACGCAACACGTGGTGGTCCTTCCCAGCGCCGTGCCGCTCAAGGGGTTCGAACTCCCCAGCGGGCATCGGCCCGGCGGGGAGGCCCTGCGGCACCGTACCCACCAGGTGACGCCCAGCGCGGCGGGCGTGCGAGACTACGCCCCCGGCGACGGGCTGAACCGCATCCACTGGCCCTCGACGGTGCGCAAAGACCGGCTGATCGTCAAGGAGTTCGAGCTCGACCCGAAAGCGGAGACCTGGCTGTTCGTGGACGCCTCGGCCAAGGCGCAGGCCGGCTCGTCCGAGTTAACCGTCCCGGAGCCGGGCGTGTGGACAGCTCAGTGGGACCCGCGCCTCCCGCCCTCGACGGAGGAGTACGCCGTAGCCGCGGCAGCCTCGATCGCCCGGCACCTCCTGCAGCAGGATCGAGCCGTCGGATTGGCCGCCCTGGGCACAGCCCGCCAGGTCATCCAACCGGATCGCGGGGAGCGGCAGCTGTTCCGCATCCTGTCCGCGCTGGCGGTCCTCCAAGCGCAAGGATGGCTTTCGCTGGAGGACCTGGTCAAAATCGAGGGCAGCCAGGTGCC
>DAIRVC010000033.1:0-21018 GCA_036803025.1 Anaerolineales bacterium | reverse complement strand
CGTCCCCCGGTCATGCTTGACTTCCTTGTGAAAAGTCTTACTATCAGACCGGAGCCCGAGTCATCCGAGACCGTGGGCACTCGCGGGGGAACCTCCGCCGCCGCCCGAGGCGCGTGCGGCCCAAATCAGCCTGGTCCCGGTTCGCGTCTGCCACTTCACGCTCATGGCACCCTGCACCGACCTCCCGCATAGGAACTGCCGGGGCGGGGACAGGGCCTGCAGGGAGAGACACCGAAGAGTCTTCTACAAGCTCCACCCGCCGGTTCGAACGGCTCGGCCTCCCAGCCACGGCTGCCACGAGTCGTCCGGACCTCAGCGAAACGACCGACGACGATGAACCGCTCTCACTGCCGCCCCTTTCGTCGAAGCCACGTCCCCGAACGACAGACTCGGGGGACCCCACCGCTGGTTTCCAGACACATCGACCCTGCGCGAACGACCCGGCGCGGGTGCGCGCCCGCACTGCGCGGCGCGCGGCTCGGCCCTACGTCGACTCGGCTCGCCCGACGGGCGGATGACCCGACCCGTGAGCGGGTAGCCGCTTCCCAAGGACGATCCGCCGTCCCCGGGCTCGAGGGGATTGCACAGCGGAACGCACGCTGACGGCGGCCGCATAGGCGGGAGGCCAAGGTCCGGCATGAGCATAACGACACAACCAGAACTGACCGCCAGCGCAGCATTCCTTGACAGCCTCTCCAGCTTCGCCGACGGCGAACGCATCCGGCGCTGCCAGCAGTGCGGCGCCTGTAGCGGGGCCTGCCCGTATGGCTACCTGATGGACTTCCCGCCCAGCCGCATGATCACCATGCTGCGGGCGGACGAGTTCGAGACGCTGCGAGCGTGCGACACCGTCTGGATGTGCATCGCCTGCTACGCCTGCAGCCGGGTGTGCCCGATCCAGATTCCGCTGACCTCAGCGTTGATGGCGCGCGCCAAAGAAGAGGCCCTCCTGGCGGGCAACGTCCCGACGGAATTGTCGCAAGCCCTGGAGAACTGCCAGCGCTACGGCAATGTGCTCGGCCAGTCGCCGCGCAAGCGGGCGGATTGGGCGAAGGACCTCAGCCCGGCGGTCCGCGTGCTGGGGAAGGAGGCCCCGTCGACCGACATCCTGTGGTACGTCGGCGACTACGGCTCCTATCATCCTCGGCTGCAGGCCGTCAGCCGAGCCCTCGCCAGGATCTTCCAGGCGCTGGGACTCGACTTCGCAATCCTCGGCCCGGACGAGGTGACCGACGGCGACTCACAGCGGCTGGCGGGAGAGCGCGGGCTGTTCGAAATGTTGGCGGCCAAGAACGGCCAGGCGCTCAAGCGCACCAAGTTCAACCTGATCGTCACGCCCGACCCGCATGCCTACAACGCGCTCAAGCACGAATACCCCGCCCTGGGAATCTCGTATCCCGTTTCGCATCACACCGAATTCCTGGCCGCACGCTTGGATCAGCTGCGGCCCTTGCTCCGGGAACCGGTGAAAGCGCGCGTCGCCTACCACGACCCCTGCTACCTGGGCCGGGTGAACCATGTTTACGACCAGCCGCGCGCGCTGCTCGCTGCCATCCCGGGCGTCGAGCTGATCGAGATGCCGCACACGCGCGAGACCAGCCTGTGCTGCGGAGGCGGGGGCGGCGGGATGTGGCTGGACGGCTTCCAGTGGGAGAAGGCGCACACGCGCACATCGGAGTGGCGGGTCCAGGAGGCGGTGACTGCCGGAGCCGAGGTCCTGGCCGTGGCCTGCCCGTACGAGCCGATTCGGTTCGAGGACGCGGCCAAGGTGGTCGACGGCGCCGGTTCGCTGGCCGTCAAGGACATCGCCGAATTGCTGGCCGAGTCCATGGGGAACCCGGGAGGAGCCTAGATGAACATCGTCGTTGTGGTCAAGCTGGTGCCCGACCTGGTCGAGGAGCTGACCGTCGACGCCAGCGGGACGGCCCTGGATACCTCCTGGCTGCGCCGAATCATCAACGAGTTCGACGATCACGCCGTGGAACAGGGCATCCTGTTGAAGGAGCGCAGCGGCGGCCAGGTGACGGTGCTGGCGCCCGATGTCGAGGGGGCGGACGACATCCTGTTCACCGCCGCGGCCAAAGGCGCCGATCGATTGCTCAAGCTCAGCGGCGACTTCGGAAGCGGCGTCAACAACCACGCGCTCGCCCGGGCGCTGTCCACGACGATCAAGGACCTCAAGGCCGATCTGGTGCTGACCGGCGTCCAGGCGCACGATGATTCCGACGGACCCATCGGGCCGCTGCTGGCCGAGTTTCTGGGCATGGCGTATCTCGGCTACGTCGCCGGCCTGTCGGTGCAGGAGGCGAAGGTCACCGCCCGCAAGGAGTACCCGGGTGGCCTGGTGGCCGAGATGGAGGTGGACCTGCCGGCAGTCTTGGGGATCCAGGCTTCGGAGAAACCGCCCCGCTACGTGGCCGTCTCCAAAGTCCGACAGGCGATGCAGACGGCCAAGCTCGAGAGTCAGGCCGCGCCGGCCTGGGACATGAGCGGCGGGCTGCCCGTTGCCCGGATGTTCCAGCCCGAGGCGGCAAGCAGAGCCACGTTGATCGAGGGGGACGCCGAGGCAGTCTCAAGCCGCCTCGTGGAGATCCTCAAGGAAGCGGGAGTCCTGTAACGGGAGGCCGGAATGAGCCAGGACGTGTATGTAGCCATCGAGCATGTCCAGGGGCAGGTGGCCGACATTTCGTATGTGATGTTGCGGGCGGCGCGGGAGCTGGCCACGCGCGCCGGCGGCGGCGTGGTCGCCATCCTGATGGGCCACCAGGCCAGCGGCCTGGCCGAGGCGATGGCCGCCGACCGGGTGATCTACTTTGACCACCCGGCGCTGAAGGAATTCACCCCGGAGGCCTATCAGCGGGTGCTGGCCGGCCTGATCCACGACGACAGCCCGCGGGCGCTCCTCCTGGGGAACACCACGATCGGCTCAGACGTGGCCAGCGTGCTCTCGGCCCGGCTAGGCATTCCGCTGGTGAGTTCGTGCCGGACGGTCAGTCCGGATGGGAAGCTGGTCGTCCAGACCTGCGGCGGCAAGATCATGGCCGAGGTCGAGTTGGCTGCCACGACGACACTGGTGACCGTCATCCCGGGCGGCTACTCGCCCGAGGAGGGCAAGGGCGCCAAAGCGCCGGAGGTGGTCACTAGGCAGGCTCCTGCGCTGGAAGGTCTGCGCGTCCGGCTGAGCAAGTACATCGAGCCCGAGGCCGGCGACGTGGACATCTCCAAGGAGTCCGTCCTGGTTGCGGTGGGGCGAGGCATCCAGCAAGAGGGCAACCTGGAGCTGGCCGAGGAACTGGCGAAAGCCTTGGGCGGCACGGTGTGCGCCTCTCGGCCGGTTGTCGACCAGGGCTGGCTGCCCGTCAGCCGCCTGGTCGGGAAATCCGGCAAACGCGTCAATCCCAAGCTCTATCTGGCGCTGGGTATCAGCGGCGCGCCCGAGCATGTCGAGGCGTTGACCGACAGCGAGACGATCATCGCTGTCAACACCGACCCGGCCGCGCCGATCTTCTCGGTGGCCAAGTACGGGTCCACCGTCGATCTATTCGAGCTGGTCCCGGTGCTCACCGAACGGATCCGGGGCGCGAAGACTTCCTAGCGGAGGGTGCGATCCCATGCCTTTCCGTGAGACCTTCTGGAACATCCCACACTGGGCCGAGATCGGGCAGTACGTCGTTGCGGCGCTGACCATCGTCGTCTTCCTGTACGGCACATTCCTCCGCTTCCGGCGCCTGCGCGCCGGCCGGCCGGCCGGCCGCAAGGGGCGCTTCGGCGCGCGGCTGTGGTCCTTGCTGACCCAGGCGGTGGGGCAGTTCCGGACGGCGCAAGAACCCTACCCGGGGATCATGCACCTGGGGATCTTCTGGGGGATGCTGGCCCTCCTGGCGGGCACCGCCCTGGCCACGGTGGACTGGGACGTGACGCGACTGTTCTTCGGGTTCCAGTTCCTGGAAGGCGGGGCCTATCTGGTGTTCGAGCTCATCCTGGATGTCCTGGGCCTGGCGGCGCTTGTCGGTCTGGCCCTGGCCGCCTACCGCAGGTATGTGATCAAGCCCGCGCGGCTGCAGGACATCCCGCTCCCGGGCGCTGCCGGGGAAGACGCGATCGTGCTCCTGGCGCTGCTTTTCGTGGTCATCAGCGGGTACCTGGTGGAAGGTCTGCGGATTGCCATCCTCAGACCCGACTGGGCGAACTGGTCACCGGTGGGCAATGCGATCGCCGCGGCGTTTGCTTCGATGGGCGAGCCGGCGGCGCGCGGCCTGCATGTGGGCGTGTGGGTGGCGCACGGTCTGGCCGCCTTTACGCTCCTGGCCAGTATGCCCTTCACCAAGCTCTTCCACATTGTGGCCGCGCCGGTGAACATCTTCTTCGCGCCCACGGATCCCCCGGCCACGCTGACCCCGGCGCGCACGGAAGGCGATCCGGGCGTGAAGGTGCTGAAGGATTTCACCTGGAAGCAGCTGCTCGACTTCGGGACCTGCATTCGATGCGGGCGCTGCCAGGATCAATGTCCGGCGTATGCGAGCGGCCTGGGCCTGTCGCCGCGCGACCTGATGGTCAAGCTGGCAGGGCATCTGTGGGAGAAGAGCAACGGCCGGGCACTGCATGGACAGGTCGTCAAGCCCGAGGAGCTGTGGGCCTGCTCCACCTGCCGGGCCTGCGTCCAGGCCTGCCCGGTCTTCACCGACCAGCTTTCGACCATCGTCGACCTGCGCCGACACCTGGTGATCGACGGGCAGATGGACGGCCGGCTCCAGGAGGCGCTGGCCAACCTGGGGCGCTACGGGAACTCCTTCGGGCAATCGGAACGCGCGCGCGCCAAGTGGACCCAGCCCATTCAGACGAAGATCAAGGACGCCCGGCGGGAGCCGGTGGAGGTCCTGTGGTTCCTGGGCGACTACGCCTCCTACAATGCCGCTCTGAGCGACGTCTCGCGCAAGACGGCCGAGATCTTCCAGCGCGCCGGGCTCGATTTCGGCATCCTGTACGACTCCGAGCGCAACGCCGGCAACGACGCCCGCCGGGCGGGGGAAGAGGGGCTGTTCGAGATGCTGCGCGAGAAGAACGAGGCCGTGCTGACCAAGTGCACCTTCAAATCCGTGGTGACGACCGATCCGCACACGTACAACGCGCTCAAGCACGAATACCCGTCCCTGGTCGGCAACGGCCGCCCGGTGATGCACGTCGCCGAGCTGATGGATGACCTGATCTCTTCCGGCCGGCTCAAGCTGGGCAAGCGCCTGAACTACCGTGTCACCTATCACGACCCGTGCTATCTGGGCCGTTACAACGGCGTCTATCGGGCGCCGCGCCGGGTGATCGAGGCCACCGGATGCAGCCTGGTCGAGATGCCCCGCCATGGCGCCCGGGCTTTCTGCTGCGGGGCCGGCGGCGGAAGGATCTGGATGGACGAAGGGACGGTCAAGGAGCGCCCGAGCGAATCGCGGATCCGCGAAGCCATGGCGCTGGACGGCGTGCAGGTCTTTGCGGTGGCGTGCCCCAAGGACCTGACCATGTACCAGGACGCGCTCAAGACGGCCGGGCCGGGGGGGCGGATGGCGGTCCGCGACCTGATCGAGCTTGTCCACGAGGCGCTGTGACGTAGCCTGACGAGGCCGATGGTGGATCGAGCAGCGGCAGTTCGTTCCGGTGGCCTGATGGCCAGATTGACCAGCCCGATCGCGAACAGGCTGATCTTCAGCTTCCTGCTGGTGATCGTCATCTTCAGCGTCGCCTTCGCCATCGCCGGCGTGTTCCTGATCCGCAATCGCGTCGTGGCTGAGGCGCAGGAGATGGTGCGCCAGGATCTCAACGCCGCCCGCGAGATCTACTCGGGATCGCTGCGTGGGATCAATGACGTCATCCGACTCACGGCGGATCGGTTCTTCCTGAGGGAGGGGCTACAAGCGGGGGATCTTGAGGCGGCTTCGGTGGAGCTCAACCGCGTCATGGCGAGCGAGGACCTGGATGTGCTGACGATCACGGATCGCACCGGGAGGGTCGTGCTGCGCACGAGCGATCCGCAACAGGTCGGGGACGATCAAAGCGACAACACGCTGGTCAACGCCGTGTTGACCTCGGGCCAGCCGGTCGCCGGCACCTTGATCATGTCCGGCGAGGAGCTCGAGCGCGAATCGTCCAGTCTGGCTGAGAGGGCCTACATCCGCTTCATCGATACGCCTCTGGCCCGGGCCAGGCCCGAGACCGAAGAAACGTCCGGGATGATGTTGGTAGCCGCCGCACCGGTGCTGGACGAGGACGGCACCCTGCTGGGCGTGGTGTACGGAGGCGTGCTCCTCAACGGCAACTTCACCATCGTGGACGAGGTCAAGCAGACCGTGTTCCAGGGCCTGACGTACCGGGGGCACGACACGGGTACCGCCACGATCTTCCAGGACGACGTCCGCATCTCGACCAACGTCCTCAACGCGGATGGCTCCCGGGCGGTCGGGACGCGCGTGTCCGAGGAGGTCTATCGGAAGGTGATGCTCGAGGGGGAGCCCTGGGTCGGCAGGGCGTATGTGGTTAACAACTGGTACATCACCGCCTACGAGCCGATCCGGGACATCGAAGGCCGGATTGTGGGAATCCTGTACGTCGGGCTTCTGGAGGCCAAGTACGTCGACCTTCAGCGGCAGACCGTCCTGATCTTCCTGGCTATCAGCCTGGCGGGGGCGTTGGTCGCTTCGCTGCTGTCGTACATCATCTCCCGCCGCATCTCGGTCCCCATCACGCGCATGGCGCTGGCGGCACAGGAGGTGGCCCAGGGAAACCTGGACACCAAGGTCGAGGTCGCTTCCGGGGACGAGCTGGGCCAGCTGGCCGACAGCTTCAACGCCATGGCGCTGGCGCTCAAGCAGCGTGACCAGCGCCTGAGGGATTTCACCACCAAGCAGGTCATGGAGTCGGAACGGCTGGCGCTCATCGGGCAGCTGTCGGCCAACGTCGCCCACGAGCTGAACAACCCGCTGCAAGGCATCCTGGCCTATTCACATCTGCTGCAGGAGAGGATCCCGGATGCGGATCCCTCGTCGCAGATGATCGCCCGGATCGTCACCCAGACCGGCCGCTGCCGGGAGATCATCCGCGGCTTGCTCGATTTCGCCCGGCAGAAGAAGCCCGACAAGACGATCTCCAACGTCAACCATGTCCTGAGGGACACCGTTTCCCTGATCGTCAACCAGGCCCTGTTCCACAATATCGAGATCGTGCAGGATCTGGATCCGGCCCTGCCGACCGCGATCATGGATCCGTCCCAGATCGAGCGGCTCTTCATGAACTTGATCATCAACGCCGCCGAGGCCATGGACGGCCGCGGACAGCTACGGCTGGCGACCCGCTTCGATCCGGAGTCGCGCAGCGTCGAGATCCGGTTCGAGGACACGGGCCACGGGATCCCCGAGGAGTATATGGACAAGATCTTCGATCCGTTCTTCACCACCAAAGAAATCGGCCATGGCACCGGACTGGGCCTGGCGATCAGCTACGGCATCGTCAAGGAGCACCGGGGGACGATTTCGGCGGAGAGCCAGGTGGGGAAGGGCACGACGTTCACAGTCCGCCTGCCGGTCGCCGGCGAGGAAAAGGGTTAGGCCCGTGATTGACAAGCCCCGGGTTCTGGTGATCGACAATGAAGAGGTGGTGCTGGACTCGTGCGCCCAGATCCTGGAGGGCGGCGAGTACCAGATGGACACGGCCAAGGACGGAGCTTACGGCCTGGACCTGGTCAGGAAGCTGGCGCCCGATCTGGTGTTCGTCGACCTGAGAATGCCCGGCATGTCCGGCATTGAGGTCCTGGAGCGGATCCGAGACGAGTACCCGCTGATCGTGACCATCGTCATCACGGGCTACGCGACCATCAGCTCGGCGGTCGAGGCGATGAAGAGCGGGGCGTATGACTTCCTGCCCAAGCCCTTCACGCCGGACGAGTTCCGCATGGTCACCAAGAGAGGCGTGGAGAGGCGCAGGCTGCTGCTGGAGACGGCCTCGCTGCGGCGGGAAAGGGAGCTCCTTAAGGAGCACTTTGCGGCGATCGTGTCGCACGAACTGAAATCCCCCCTGGCCTCGGTCCAACAAAACCTGATGGCCCTGGGCCATGAGCTGTCCGGGGTCCTGAACGAAAGCCAGGCGACGCGCCTCGGGCGGATGAAAGGCTCGATCGATGTGCTGCTCAAGCTGATCCACACCTGGCTGCGCGCGTACTCGACGGACGTCGATTCGATCCGCGGGAGCTTTCAGCCGACTTCGATCAACGCGGTGGTCGCCGGCGCGCTCGAGACCGCCAGACCGCATGCCGTCCGCAAAGATATCCACATCGACGCCGGGCTGGCCGACCCGGACATTCACGTCCACGGCGACGAGGGCACGCTGGTCGAGGCATTGGCCAACCTCCTGGGCAATGCGGTGAAGTACTCGCGTTCGGGAAGCCGGGTGCAGGTGCGCCTCCAGGCTCAGGCGGACACCCTGACGATCTCGGTGATCGACGTCGGCATCGGCATCCCCAAAGAGGACCTGCCCTTCGTCTTCTCCGGCCTGCGCGCCGGCCGCGCCGGCATCGACAGCCAGCCGGGGGCGGGCCTGGGACTGGCCATCACGCGGCAGATCGTGCTCGCCCACCGCGGCACCATCTCCGTCGAAAGCGAACCCGGCAAGGGAAGCACATTCACGATTTCGCTGCCCATCCTGCAGACCCCGGGGGACGATCGTCCCGTTCCAACCGGAACGGCCGAGATGGGGTCCCCCAAGGAGGCACTCGCATGAGTCCGCAAGAAAGGCTGCTCATCATTGATGACGATCCGGACTTCGTGGCGGGGATCGTCTCGATCCTGGCCGGCGCCGGCTACCAGGTCGATACGGCCTACAACCCGAAGGACGGCCTGCAGGCCCTGCAGGCCAAGCACTATGACCTCCTCTTGCTGGACATCATGATGGGCCGGGGTGCCGAGGGGGTCATGATTGCCCGCAAGCTGCGCAAGGATCCCAAACTGAGGGAGACGCCGGTGCTCGTCATCACCGGCATCCGCGAACAGATTGCTTTTCTGTTCCCCGGGGGTCCGCTCCACCCCCACTTCGTTCCGGTGGACGAGCTGGTTGAGAAGCCGGTCGAACCGCAGCTGCTGTTGGAGAAAGACGATTCTCTGCTCAAGGCAGCACAAGCCAGGAAGGCACAAACGACCTAGCGCCCACGCCCGGCCCGGTCGAGCGCGGCCGCCGGCGGCAGGCGGCTGGGCCGGGGCGCTCCGAGGCCGGCCCTCGGCGGTGGGTCCAGGAGGCGAGAGCCCCGGACCCTGAAGGAGATGGCATGCAGGCCAAGCTTGCGTTCAGTCAAGAGATCTCCAATCTCCTGTATGCCGCACACGGCAATCCGGTCCAGACGTGCATCCAGTGCGGCACCTGTTCTGCAACCTGTCCGGTGGCCGACTTCATGGACTACACGCCGCGGCGGCTGATCGGCATGATCCGGGCCGACTTGAAAGATGAGGTGCTGGACAGCAACACGTTCTGGTTCTGCGCCTCCTGCTACCACTGCACGGTGCGCTGCCCCAAGGGGATCGACATCGCCGGGTTGATGTACGGGCTGAAGCGCTACTCGATGTGGCATGGCCGCTATCAGGAAGGGCTGATCGGGCCAGTCTTCTCCGAGGCCTTCGTCAAGACGATCATGGGAAGCGGCCGGTCCTACGAGCCCGTCCTGGCCCCCTCCTACATGCTCAGCTTCAACCTGAGGGAGTTCCTTCAGGAAGCACAGACGGCCACCAGCCTGATGCTCAAGGGCAGATTGCCCGTGCTCCCGCCCAGGATCCGTCACCTGGAGGAGTTCAAGCGGATGGTGGAGCGTGTCATTCCGCTGGGGAGGACGTCGTGAAAACATACGCGCTCTTCCCCGGCTGTTCCCTGGAGAAGATCGCACTGAGCTACGCTCAATCCGCCGTGGAGTCCGCCCGGCTGCTGGGGGTCGAGTTCAAGGAGCTGGCCGACTGGAACTGCTGCGGCGCGACCGCCTACTTCCATGTGGATGAGCTCCTGGCCTACACGCTGTCCGCCCGCAACCTGGCGCAAGCCGAGCGGGAGAACCTGGACGTCGTGGCTCCCTGCGCCGCGTGCTACAAGAATATGTACTTCACCAACGAGTACCTTAAGAGCGATCCCGATCTGGCGGAACACGTCAACTTCGCCCTGGAGGAAGACGGGCTGCACTTCTCCGGCAAGATCGCTGTGCGCCATCTGCTCGAGCTGCTGGCGCGTGAGGTCGGGCCCGAGCAAGTCAGGCAACGAGTGACCAACCCGCTCGAGGGGCTGCGGGTCGCGCCGTATTACGGCTGCCAGACCATCCGGCCGCGCAAAGCGAACGAGGACGTCGAGCAGCCGCAGTTCTTCGAAGAGCTGCTGCTGGCGATGGGCGCCGTCGCCGTCGACTACCCATACAAGCTGCGCTGCTGCAGCGGATCGCTGCTGATCACCAGCCGCCATGCCGCCTTGAGCCTGGTGCGCGACCTGCTCCAGTGCGCCGTCGACCGCCAGGCGGCGGTTATCGCCACGGCCTGCCCGCTCTGCCAGGTCAACCTCGAGTGCTACCAACAGCAGGTCAATCAGGAGTTCGGCACGGACTTCTCGATGCCGGTGATGTACTTCACCCAGCTCCTCGGACTGGCGCTGGGGATCCCGCCCAAGCGACTGGGCATCGGCTCGGAACTGGTGGAGGCCACACCGGTCGCGCCGTACGCAGACCGCGTGGAGCGAGCCGCGTGATCGAGGGACCGCCGTCCACTCCCGCCGGACCCACCGGCGAGGTGGGGTAAGCAACATGTCGCACGAGCTGACCGCCGCAGATCGCGGCCGGGACCGGAGCCGCGATCCGAGAAAGGAACGGGACCTGTGAGCGAAAGAGTCGGAGTCTACATCTGCCACTGCGGCAGCAACATCGCCGGCAAGGTGGACGTGGCCGGCCTGGCCGAGTGGGCTGCGGAAAACCTGGAAGGCGTAGTCGTTGCCCGCGACTACAAATTCATGTGCTCGTCGCTCGGCCAGGAACTGATCGCCGAAGACATCCAGAAGGAAGGCCTGACGCGCGTGGTTGTGGGCGCCTGCTCGCCGCACCTGCACGAAAAGACATTCCGCCGGGCCTGCGCCAACGCCGGGTTGAATCCCTACCTGTGCCAGATGGCCAGCCTGCGGGAACAGGTCTCCTGGGTGACGGAGGACAAGGCGCTGGCGGATGCCAAGTCCCGGGCGCTGATCGCCGGCGCCGTCGGGCGGGTGCAGTTGCAGGAGGCGCTTCAGCCCACCGAAGTGCCCGTCAATCCCAACACCCTGGTTGTGGGCGGCGGCATCGCCGGGATCCAGGCGGCGCTGGAGCTGGCCGACGCCGGCCGCCACGTCTTTTTGGTCGAGCGCGAGCCATCCATCGGCGGGCACATGGCTCAATTCGACAAGACCTTCCCGACCCTTGACTGTTCGGCCTGCATCCTCACCCCGAAGATGTCGGACGTCGGCCAGCATGACGACATCACGCTGCTGAGCTACGCCGAGGTTGAAGAGGTGAAAGGCTTCGTCGGCAGCTTCGAGGTGCGCGTGCGCAAGAAGGCCCGCTACGTCAAAGAGGACCTGTGCACCGGCTGCGGGATCTGCATCGAGAAATGTCCATGGAAGGTGAAGGACGAGGTGTTCGAGGTTGGTCTGGGCACGCGCAAGGCCATCTACCGGCCGTTCCCTCAGGCGGTGCCCAAGTATCCCGTTATCGATCGCGAGAATTGCGCTTACTTCAAGAAGGGCACCTGCAAAGCCTGTGAGAAGTTCTGCCCGACCGATGCCATCGACTTCGAGCAGCAGGATACCTTCCTCGACCTGGCTGTGGGCAACATCATCCTGGCCACGGGTTTCGATCCCTTCGATGCCGGTCGCATCCCGCAGTACAGCTACGGCAAGCTGCCGAACGTCTTCACCAGCCTCGAGTTCGAGCGGATGTGCAACGCGGCCGGGCCGACGGGCGGGAGGATCGTGCTGCGTGACGGCGTCACCGAACCGCAATCCATCGGCATCGTGCACTGTGTCGGGAGTCGTGACCAAAACTACAACCCCTACTGCTCGGCGGTCTGCTGCATGGCCGCCCTGAAGTTCGGCCACCTGGTGAAGGAGAAGACCTCGGCCGAGGTGACCTCCTTCTACATTGACCTGCGCGCCCCTGCCAAGGGATACGAGGAGTTTTACGACCGGCTGCTGGGGGAGGGGATGAAGTTCGTGCGCGGCAGGGTGGGCGACATCAGCGACGCGGCGCGCCTTCCGGGCGAGAAGGGCAAGCTCATCGTCCAGGTCGAGGACACGCTTCTGGGCAGGCAGCGGCGCATCCCGGTCGACATGGTCGTCCTCATGACGGCGCTGGAGCCACGCGCCGATGCTCACCAGGTGGGCCTGAAGTTCGGCATCTCCTGCAGCATGGAGGGCTGGTTCACCGAGCGCCATCCCAAGCTCGATCCGGTGGCGACGATGACCGACGGCATCTTCCTGGCCGGCACGTGCCAGGGGCCGAAGGACATCCCGGCCTCGGTCTCTCAGGGTGCCGCCGCGGCCGCGCGCATTCAGGGGATGATCACCAAGGGGACCGTGCTGATCGAGCCAGTGGTCGCCACGATCGATGCCGAGCGCTGCTCCGGCTGCCGAATCTGCAACAACCTGTGTCCTTTCAACGCCATTGAGTTCCTGGAGGCGGAGGGCGTCAGCCACATCAACCAGGCGCTGTGCAAGGGCTGCGGCACCTGCGTCGCCGCCTGCCCGGCCCAGGCGATCACCGGCGCCCACTTCACCAACGAGCAGATCTCGGCCGAGATCCTGGGCCTACTGTACGACGCGCGGCAGCCCGTGGCCGAGCCGGCCGCCGTGTAGAGGAGTGCACACACATGAACGAGCAACCATTCGAGCCCAAGATCATCGGCTTCCTATGCAACTGGTGCTCCTACCGGGCAGCTGACCTGGCGGGGACCTCACGCATGAAATACGCGCCGAACGTGCGCACCATCCGCGTGATGTGCAGCGGCCGCGTCGATCCGACCTTTGTCCTGAAGGCCTTCGCCAACGGCGCGGATGGGGTGATGATCGCCGGCTGCCATCCGGGCGAGTGCCACTACCTCGTGCAGAACTACAAAGCCATGCGCCGCTTCGCCATGCTCCGCCATACGCTCAGGGCCTTGGGAATGGAGGATGAGCGCATCCGCCTGCAGTGGGCCTCGGCCGCCGAGGGCAATGTGCTGGCGGCGGCCGTTGATGAGATGGTCGAGCAGGTGCGCGCGCTCGGCCCGCTCAATTGGCGCGAACGCTTTGCCGAGAACGGCCGCATGCGCCAGGCCGTGGAGCGGCTGGCTGAAGAACACGCGCAAGCCATGGAGGTGCCTGCATGAGCGACAAGGGCAAGCTTGCACTGTACTGGGCTGCCTCGTGCGGGGGCTGCGAGATCGCCGTCCTGGGGATCGACGACAAGATCCTCAAAGTGGCGGAGGCTTTCGATATCGTCTTCTGGCCGTGCGCGGTGGACGGGAAGGTACGAAGCATCGAGAAGATGCCCGACAAGGGCATCGACCTGTGTCTCTTCAACGGGGCGATCCGCACCAGCGAGCAGGAGTACATGGCCCGCCTGCTGCGCCAGAAGTCCAAGGTGCTGGTCGCCTTTGGATCGTGCGCCCACGAGGGGTGCATTCCCGGGCTGGGCAACGTCGCCAACCGCGAAGAGATCTTCCAGATCGCCTACCACGAGACCCCCAGCACGGTCAATCCGCAGGGGACGCGGCCCCAGACGGAGACCCAGGTCCCCGAAGGGACGCTGTACCTGCCGGTTTTCTATGACACCGTGAAGACACTCGATCAGACAGTCCCTGTCGACTACTACCTGCCCGGCTGCCCGCCGGAGCCGGAGCGGATCTGGGATGCGCTGACGGCGATCCTGACCGGGCAGCTTCCGCCGGCCGGCTCGGTGATCGGCGCCCAGACCACAGTCTGCGACGAGTGTTCGCGTACGCGCCAGGAGAAGAAGATCAAGGAGTTCAAACGCACCTGGGAGATCATCCCCGATCCAGAGGTGTGCCTGCTCGAGCAGGGGATCGTCTGCTGCGGCATCGCCACCCGGGCCGGATGCGGGGCGCTGTGCCCCACCGTCGGTTCCCCGTGCCTGGGATGCTACGGCCCCAATTCCGGGGTGGATGATTTTGGCGCACGCATGATCACCGCCCTGGCATCCGTGATCGACTCCGATGACCCGGACGAGATCCAGGCGATCATCGACAAGGGCATCCCCGACCCGATCGGCTCCTTCTATCGATTCGGTTTGGCCCATAGCCAGCTCCGCCGCAGCGCCCAGCCCTTCCTGGGCGCGTCGATCGACGCCGGCAAGACCGCCGGCGCGGCCTGACGAGGAGGTTTACCAGATGCAACGCATCTCGATCGATCCGATCACCCGCCTCGAGGGCCACGGCAAGATCGACATCTTCCTGGACGAACAGGGCGAAGTAGCCAACGCCTATCTGCAGGTGCCGGAGCTGCGCGGCTTCGAGCGCTTCTGCGTGGGCCGTCAGGCTGAGGACATGCCCAACATCACCGACCGCATCTGCGGCGTCTGCCCGGAGGCGCACCACATGGCATCCACCAAGGCGCTGGATGCCCTGTTCCACGTCGACCCGCCTCCCACGGCCAAGAAGCTGCGCGAGCTGTTCTACAGCATCTTCTTCGCCACCGACCACACCACCCACTTCTACGCCCTGGCCGGCCCCGACTTCGTCGTCGGGCCGGAGGCGCCAGCGCTCGAACGCAACATCCTGGGGATCATCAAGAAGGTCGGCATGGACATCGCCGGCAAGGTGCTTAAGATGCGCCGTGACGGCCACCACCTGATCAAGATGATCGGCGGTCGACCCGTGCATCCGAACTGGGGCCTTCCCGGGGGAGTAAGCCGCGGGATCACCGAGGCGCAGCGTCAGGAGATCGAGAAGCTGGGGCGCGAGGCGATTGAGTTCGCCCGCTTTTCCCTGAAGCTGTTCGATGACATCGTGCTGGGCAACAAAGCCTATCTCGATCTGATCACCGGCGGGATCTATACCCATGCAACCTACAACATGGGCACCGTCGACGCCGACAATCGTGTCACCTTCTACGACGGGATGATCCGGGTGGTTGGCCCGGATGGCAAGGAACACGCCAAGTACCATCCCAAGGACTACGCCGAGTACGTGGCCGAGCGCGTTGAGCCATGGTCCTACTTGAAGTTTCCGTACCTGAAGAAGGTCGGCTGGAAGGGCTTCGTGGACGGCGTCGACTCGGGGGTCTACAAAGCGACGCCGCTCTCACGGCTGAACGCCGCCGACGGGATGGCCACGGCGCTGGCCCAGGAGGAGTATGAGCGCATGTACTCGACCCTGGGCGGCAAGCCGGTCCATCACACACTGGCCACCCATTGGGCTCGCCTGGTCGAGCTGCTCTACGCCACGGAGCGCTGGGTGGAGCTGGCTACGGATCCTGAGATCACCGGCCCGGACTACCGGATCCTGCCATCGGCCACGCCCGACGAGGGCGTCGGCTGCGTCGAAGCGCCGCGCGGCACACTGACGCACCACTATTGGTCGGACGAACGAGGCATCCTGACCCGGGTCAATCTGATCGTCGGCACCACCAACAACAACGCCGCCATCAACATGTCGGTGAAGAAGGCCGCCCAGGGGCTGATCCACAAAGGGACCGTCATCAAGGAGGGTTTGCTCAACACGATCGAGATGGCATATCGGGCCTACGATCCGTGCATGGCGTGCGCCACGCACACGCTCCCGGGACAGATGCCGCTTGAAGTTACCTTGCGAGCACCGGATGGGGAGCCGATCGACAGCTTCCAGCAGAACCTGGACTAGCCGGCCGTACACAGGCACCGGGCGCCGATCGCCGGAGCCCGGGCGGCGAGCCATGAAAACGCTGGTGCTGGGGCTGGGAAACCCGATCCTGAGCGACGACGCTGTCGGGCTACATGCGGCGCGGGCCGCGGCCTCGGTCTTGCAGGGCCGGCAGGACATCGAGGTCGGTGAAGACTATCACGGGGGCCTGCGCCTGATGGAGCGGATGATCGGCTACGAACGGGCCATCATCATCGATGCCATGCGCACCGGATCGCCCGTGGGAAGCCTGCGCCGACTGGGACCCGACGACATGCCGACGTGTCATACCGCATCGGCGCACGACGTCAATCTGTCGACCGCTCTGGAGGTCGGCCGTCGGGCGGGAGCGCAACTCCCTCTTCCACAGGATATCCTGCTCATCGGCATCGAGGTCGTCGATGTCGAGACCTTCGGGGAAACGCTCTCCAACGAGGTTGAGGCCGCGCTCCCGTCCGCCGTCGAAGCAATCCTGGAGGCCCTGGCGCTCGCCCCCTGATCGCCGGGCCCCCGCTCTTCAGCAGATCCTGGGGAGCATCTCGCCGGCCAGCGTCTCCACGATCCGGTGGCTTCCGATCGCCGTCCTCATCAGAACGCGCCCGGCCGGCTCGGCGCGCACTTCGCCGATGACCGCCGCCTGCTCGCCGTAGCGCGTGCCGCGCATCACCTGCAGCACCTTCGAGGCGTCTTCCTGCGCCACGAGGGCCACCAGTTTGCCTTCGTTGGCCACGTAGAGCGGGTCGAACCCCAGAAGCTCACACGCCGCGGCCACCGCCTGCCGGACCGGAAGGCTGCCTTCGTCGAGGATGATCCCGACCTGCGATTGGATGGCGATCTCGTTCAGCGAGGTGGCCAGGCCGCCGCGAGTTGGATCTCTCAGGACGTGGACCCGATCGCTTGCCTGGAGCATGGCCGCCACCAGGTGGTTGAGCGGCGCCAGATCGCTCTGGACGTCGACTTCCAGGCCCAGCTCGCCCCGGGCGCTCAGCACCGCGATCCCGTGATCCCCGAGCGGCCCTGAGACGAGGACTGCGTCACCCGCCTGCGCCTTGGCCCCGCCCAGCTCGAGGCCGTCCCGCACGACCCCCACGCCGGCCGTGTTGATGTACAGGCCATCGGCCTTTGTCCGCTGAACCACCTTGGTGTCTCCAGCAACGATCTCGACGCCGGCCTCCTCCGCCGCGGCCTGCATCGAGGCAATGACCCGTTCCAGGATCGCCAGCTCCAGCCCCTCCTCGAGGATGAAACCGGCCGTCAGGTACTGCGGCGTGGCGCCCATCATTGCCAGATCGTTGACCGTCCCGCACACCGCCAGCCGGCCGATGTCGCCGCCGGGGAAGAAGAGCGGCCAGACGACGTGGGAGTCGGTGCACAGGGCGATCCGTTCTCCGCCTGCCAGGCAGACCACTGCCGCGTCGTTGGCGGCGCGCAGGGCCGGGTTGTCGAAGCGCGGCGCGAAGCGGCTGGCGATCAGCTCCTGCGTCATGCGCCCGCCGCTCCCGTGGGCCATGACCACGCGGTCACGTTGGGAGATGGGCAGCGGGCAGGCCGCGCCCTCGAGCGCCGCGTCGGCCAGTCCGCCGCCTTGGCGTTCTTCACCATGTTTGGTCGCTTCGCGTCGGGGCGACATCTGTCAAAGGTCCCGTGCGGGTCGGGGGTCTGTCATCGATCGGTATCGGTAGTAGGCCGAGCAGGCCCCTTCGGCCGAAACAATCGTCGCCCCCAGAGGATGCTCGGGGGTGCACTCCCGGGCGAAGGCCGGGCAGTCGGCCGGTTTCTTCAAGCCCTGCAGGATCTGGCCCGAAATGCACACCGCCGATTCCTCCGGGCGGATATCCGCCACCTCGAAGCGTTTCTCGGCGTCGAACGCCTCGAACTCTTCCCGCAGGCGCCAGCCGCTCATCGGGATCGCCCCGATACCGCGCCACTTCCGGTCGCAGGCCTCGAAAACGCGTTGAATGGCCCTCTGCGCAGCCCGGTTGCCTTCACGCGTCACCGTCCGGGCGTAGGCATTCTCCACCTGGCAGCGGCCGCTCTCCAGCTGACGCACGGTCCGCAGGATCCCTTCCGCGAGATCGAGCGGCTCAAACCCGGTGACGACGATCGGCGCCCGATAGTCTGCGGCGATCGGCTCGTACTCCCAGTAGCCCATGACGTTGCAGACGTGCCCGGCCGCCAGCAGCGCCTGAACCCGATTGCCCGGCGATCCCAGGATAGCGCGCACGGCGGGCGGGACGCAAAGTTGGGAGACCAACACCGAGAAATTGGCCAGCCCCAGCGACTGCGCCTGCAGGACGCTCATGGCCTTGGCCGGCGCGGTCGTCTCAAAACCGATGGCGAAGTGCACCACCTGCCGATCCGGATTGTCCTGGGCGATGCGGAGCGCGTCCAGCGGCGAGTAGACCACCCGCACGTCGGCGCCGGAAGCCCGGACGGCGAACAAGTCACCGCTCGAGCCCGGCACGCGCAGCATGTCCCCGAAGGACACGAAGATGACCTCCGGCCTCGCGGCGATCGCCAGGGCCTTGTCGATGAGCTCCAACGATGTGACACATACCGGACAGCCGGGCCCATGCACAAGTTCCACCTGCGGTGGAAGGAGCCGGTCGAGGCCGTGGCGAATGATGGCGTGGGTTTGACCCCCGCAGATCTCCATCAGGACCCAGGGTCGGGTTACCGCGCGCTGGATCTCCCCCAACACCGCCTGAACCAGCCGGCCCTCTCGGTACTCACTGACGTGTTTCACGACAAATCATCCTGCCCGGCCAGAGAGGCGATGGCGCGGAAGGTCTCGAGAGTAGCCAGCGCCTCCGCCTCATCGACCAGACTGATGGCGAAGCCGACATGCACGTTGGCGTAGTCGCCGAGCTTGGCTTCGGGGAGATACTCCAGGCAGGCCTCGCGCAGCACGCCGCCAAAGTCTATCTTCGCCATCCTCAGGCCCTCAGCGTGGTAGATCTCGATGATCTTGCCGGGAACCGCCAGGCACATCCCACTCCTCCCGTTGTGTGTATTGCCGCCGCGGTCCTCCGCTCGGCAGCCCCTCTCCTACACAGCCTCGCCGCGCATCCTCTGATGGGCAACCGCCGCCTGCCCGAGGGCCAATCCGCCGTCGTTGGTGGGGACCTTGGTGTGGATGTACACATCCAAGCCTTCGTCTTGCAGAAGGGTCAGCGTCGCTCTCAGGAGCACCAGGTTCTGCCATACCCCTCCGCTCAAGGCCACTTCCCGGACTCCGGTTTCCGCGCGTACTCTTCTGGCAATCTCCAGAACGGCCTGCGCTACGCCACGATGGAATCGAGCGGCGATTCGGCCGGCCCCGACTCCCTGGCGCAGATCAGCCACCAGCTGCTGAAAGGCCGGTGTCGGGTCAACGCTCTCCTGGCCGACCTCGAAGGGGTAGCCCCCTTCTTCGCTCGGGTCAACGAGAGCCTCGAGCTCCATCGCGGCCTGCCCTTCGTAGCTGACGACGTGGCGGATGCCGAGGAGGGATGAGACCGCGTCGAACAACCTGCCCATGCTGGAGGTGAGCGGAGCATTGAGGCCGCCTGGGCCAGCCTGCCCGGCGATCAGGCGCCGCAGCACGCGGCGAGAGGCTTCGGGCGCTGAGCGCACCGGAGGCAAGTCATCTTCCCAAGCGATCCCCGACTGGTCCAGCCAGGCCAGAGCCATGCGCCACGGCTCGCGGATGGCCTGTTCGCCCCCTGGCATGCGGACCTGCCGCAGGTGCAGGAGGCGACGGTAGGCTGTCAGATCGCACAACAGGATTTCGCCTCCCCAGATCGTGCCGTCTTCCCCGTATCCCGTACCGTCGAAAGAGACCCCCAGCACCGGGTGGTCGCCGGCCAGCCCGTTTTCGACCATGCAGGCGGCGACGTGCGCATGGTGGTGCTGGACAGCAAAGGCAGGCAGCCCCTCGCTCCGGCCTCGATCGATTGCGTACCTGGTGGCCAGATAGTCTGGGTGGAGGTCGTAGGCGATGGCCTCGGGCCGAATGCGGAACAGCCGCTGGTAGTGGTCCACTGCCTGCTCAAAAGCCTGGAGAGTCTCGTAGTTCTCCAGGTCGCCGATGTGGTGGCTCATGAACGCGTAGTTGCCGCGTGTCAGGCAGAACGTGTTCTTAAGCTGAGCCCCGACGGCCAGAAGAGGCGGGACTTCCCTGGGCAAGTACACGGCGAGCGGTGCATATCCCCGGGAGCGGCGCACAGGCAGCACGCTGCCCTCCGGAGATTCGGTCTGCACCGGCTGGCTGCGTCTGACACCCGGAAGCACGCGCACGACCGAGTCGTCGCAGCGAATGTGGATGTCGCGATCGTGGAGGAGGAACGCGTCCGCCAGCGGGGCAAGGCGCTCGAGCGCCTCCTCATTCCGGGTGGCGATCGGCTCTTCGCTGAGGTTGCCGCTGGTCATCACCAGTGCCCGTGGCGAACCGGGCGCCGGTTCAAGGAGCAGATAGTGAAGGGGCGTATAGGGGAGCATCAGGCCCAGGGCATTCTGGCCGGGCGCGACTTCGCCCGTGATCGTGCTCTGGTCCCCGCGCCGCAGCAGGACGATCGGCCGCTGGCGCGATTCGAGCAGAAGGCGCTCGGCCGGCATAAGCTCGCACTGGCGGGCGGCGGCGGCGCTGTCAAACAGCATCACCGCAAAGGGTTTGTCCACGCGCAGCTTTCGGCGGCGAAGCTCTGCCACCGCCTGCGGATTGATGGCGTCGCAGGCTAGGTGGAAGCCGCCCAGGCCCTTAACCGCCACTACCCGCCCGTCGCTCAGCAGTTGGCGGGCGGTGAGGATGGCCGCCTCCCGTTCTGCCGCGCAGCGGCCGGCGACAATCAGCCGCACCTGTGGCCCACATGCCGGACAGGCCACAGGCTGCGCGTGAAACCTGCGATCGAGCGGATTCGAATACTCGGAGGCGCACTCCGGGCACAGCCCGAAGCCGGCCATCGTGGTGTTTGGTCGATCGTATGGAAGGTCGCGGATGATCGTGAACCGTGGGCCGCAGTTGGTGCAGTTGATGAATGGGTAGCGGTAGCGACGATCGTGGGGATCGAAGAGTTCCCTCAGGCAGTCGGGGCAAATGGCCACGTCCGGTGAAACGGGTTGGAAGGCCAGGGGCTGGGCGGCC
>DAIRVC010000032.1:0-21132 GCA_036803025.1 Anaerolineales bacterium | reverse complement strand
TCGGCCGGCAGGCCTTCGATCGCTTTATCCACGAGTACATCCAGACGTACGCCTTTCAATCCATCACCACCGAAACCTTCCTCGAGTTCCTGGGCCGGCGCCTGCCCCAGGCGGCCGCACAGGTGCCGATCGACGAATGGATCTATCAGCCGGGGATCCCGGCCAGCCTGCCGGAGTTCAGCTCCAGGTCCTACGATCAGGTGGCCAAGACGGTGGCTGACTACCAAGCGGGCCGCTTGCCGACCCGGGCCGACGTCGAAGGCTGGACTCCACGGCAGCGGGAGCTCTTCCTGCTCCTAATGCCCGAGCGTATCCCGGCCGCCGACGTGCGCGCGCTGGACGAGACCCTGAACTTCCGTTCGGTCGTCAGCTACGTCACCCTGTCCTACTTCTACCGGCTGGCGATCTTCAGTGACTACCAAGACATCCTGCCGCGCGCCCGGAAGTTCGTCCTGGACACGGGCCCTCTGCTCTCGATGGAGCGCGTCGTGCGCGCCCTGGCAGACACCGAGTGGTCCCGCCCGCACGCCCGACCGCTGTTCGAGGAGGTCCGCCCCCGCCTTCACCCGGTCACCGCGGCGCGCCTGGCGCGCGAGCTGGATAAGGCCGGCGCCTAGCTTTCGCCCGCTGCACGCGCGCAGGCGGCAGCCCGGTCAGCGGCCGCCGCCTGTGCGCGGTTTCAGGAGTCTGAGCGGGCGACGGGATTCGAACCCGCGAATATCAGCTTGGAAGGCTGATGCCTTACCACTTGGCCACGCCCGCGGGCCCAAGATTCTACCACGCGCCCCTCAGCCACCCGACAACCAGGGGCGCCATCTTGTGGTATACATTCAGCGCGCAGCCGCCGACACGCGCGGTGTACGCATCAGGCCGCTCATCATGGACCGCACTCCCGGCTCAGCTCCCCCGCCCCGTGCGCGCCGAACAGCGCATCCATGGGCTCGCCTCGGTGTCGTGTTCTCGGCCGCGGCCCTTGTCTTCATCCCGGCGCAGCTTCTGAAGACCTCGCTCGCCGAGGCTGCGCCGCCGCGCCTCTCGACGCTCGAGCCCGAGCCCGATGATCTCCAGGCAGGCGAGGAGCAGGGCTGGATCTCCGAGCGCCTCTTGCCGCGCCCCCTTCCGGCGAATCCGACGCAGGCTGACCTCGGGTGGCAGGACTACTACCAGATCTGCATGGCCTGCCACGGCGACCGCGGCCAGGGCCTGACAGATGAATGGCGTGAGGCCTGGGGCGGCGACTCGTACTGCTGGGAGTCTCGCTGTCACGCCGCCAACCACCCTCCGCAAGGTTTTGATCTGCCGCGTACCATCGGCCCGGTGCTCGGCGCCGGATCCTTGCTGGCCTATCCCACGGCCCTTGATCTTCTGCACAAGATACGCGAGACGATGCCCTGGTGGAATCCGGGATCGCTCACCGATGAACAAGCGCTGGGTCTGACGGCCTATCTACTGTATGAACGGGGTGAGCTGCCGGCCGGGCTGACGCTCGACGCCGGCAACGCCGCCGTGGTGCAGCTGCACCTGCGGCCGGCGCCGCGCGGCAACGAACGGCAACTCGCGTTCGGGCTGGGCGGTTTGCTTGCCGTCGCCGGTTTGGCGATCGCCTTCGGCCGGAGGCCGTCGCGGTGACATCGGTTTCCGAAACCCACGACGAGGCGGCGCGTCCACTGCGCCGCGAGGCGCGGCGGCGCCCCAGCTTCTTCGAGCATCTCCACCCCGCGACAATCCCGGACCGTGAAGCGCGCTTCGGCTACACGTTCGGATTGGGCGGGATCAGCCTGTTCCTGGTCTTGATACTGACAATCTCAGGCGCGCTCGAACTGTTCTACTACGAGCCCAACCTGGAAGGCGCCAACGCCTCGGTCCAGCGCATCACCCACCTGGTTCCCTATGGTTGGCTGGTGCGAGGCGTCCACTACTGGGCCGGCCAGGCGCTGATCGTCACGGTCGCGCTGCATCTTGTGCGCGTGCTGCTCACGGGCGCATACCACAAGCCGCGCCGCCTCAATTGGCTGCTGGGCATCTGCCTCCTGGCAGCCGTCTTGCTGCTCAACTTCACCGGGCTCGTGCTGCGCTGGGATAATGACATCGCCTGGGCGCTGATGGTCGGAACGAACTTGCTGCGAACGATTCCGCTGGTCGGCGACGGGCTGTACCTGGCCGCGGTCGGCGGAGGCGAGATCAGCGGCGCCACGGTCGTCCGTTTCTTCGGGTGGCACATCTTCGGACTGGCGCTTCCGGCTTCGGTGGTTCTCGTCTGGCATCTCTTCCGTATCCGGCGCGACGGCGGGATCTCCCACCAGCTCGAGTCCTCACAGCCCGGCAAGCCGCGGCTGCCGCGCAGCGACCTTGTCCGGCGCGAGACGATCGCGGCGCTGCTCGCCGGTGCGGTCTTGCTGGCGTTGACGGTCCTGTTCCCGCCCGGCGTCAGCCCACGGCCCGATTTCGATCAACTGCCTGCGGAGGCCTCCGCGCCGTGGTTCTTCCTGTGGGTGCAGCAACTGCTGCGACTCGGCGACGCGCTTTTGATGGGCGTTGTGATCCCTGCCAGCCTGCTCGCCGTCGTGGCCCTGGCTCCGCTCGTGCTTGACCGTGACCCGGCCGGGGTGGGCACATGGTTCAACCGCCAGGGACGCACTGCCCAGTGGACCGTCCTGACGTGCATCGCCGTCGTGCTCGCGCTGATCGTCAAGGGGGCGCTCTCGTGAACGAGCGTTGGAGCAGCCTGCCCAGACGGGCGGTCCTGAAGCTCAGCCTGGCGCTCTCGGGTGTGCTGGCTCTCGGCGGATTGGCGCGCTTCCTGAGCTACCGACAACCGCCTCCGGCCTCGCAACGTATTCCGGTCGGCTCACCCGACAACTACGCCATCGGAAGTGTGACCGCCGTCCCGCAGGCGCGTGCCTGGCTGATGCGGGACGAGTCGGGCTTCTACGCCGTCTCGGGCCTGTGCACGCACCTCGGCTGCACAGTCTCCGAAGAGGCGGGCGAGTTCGTCTGCCCTTGTCACGGAAGTCGCTTCCGTCACGACGGTCTGATCTTGAAGGGTCCGGCGCTTCGGCCGTTGAGGCACCTCGAGGTCAGTCTGACGGAGGACCACCAGCTCATCATTGACAGCGGCAGCGAGGTGGCAGACAGCGTGCGGCTCGCCACGGACCTGTAGAGCGCGCCGGGAAAGGGACGGGGCGGCCCAATAGCCGCCCCGCTGCCTTCCGATCGTCGCAGTTGCTGGTGTCAGAAGAGCGGCAGGCCCAGGTCATCCTGGCCGCCGCGGCCCTCTCCGGCCACGATCCAGCCCCGGCCCTCCCCCTGCTCGCGGCGGACGCGGTGGAGGACGCGGAAGTCCCCGGGCAATGAGCGCGGAAGCGCTGTGGCCACGCGCTTCCCAACTACGAGTTGATGAAGCAGCGCCGCCCGATCCAGGAGCAGCGCATCCGTCCACACCGCACCGCGGCGCTCGTACGCGCGCACGTGCGTCAGCCGGCGATCCGGCGGCGCGTAGCGCGCCGCCACGAGCAGTGTGTCGAGCCTTGGGCTCTCCCGGAAGACGCTCTCGCCGCGCATCGTTCCCTTCCCCAAGTCGGGGTGGGCGGACTTGAACCGCCGACCCCCGCGTCCCAAACGCGGTGCGCTTCCAGCTGCGCTACACCCCGATCGCAGCGAGTATAATCTCCGCCCGAGGGCAGGTCAAGCAACCCTCGGGCGCATGTTCGACACACGGCGCTGGCATGCCTGGCGACGATTTCCCACGGCTCTACGACGCGCACCTGCAGTTCTTCGAGGATGACCTCAGCCTGTGGCGCCGCCTGGCTCGGGCGTGCGGGGGCCCGATCCTGGAGCTCGGGTGTGGGACCGGACGTGTTCTGCTTTCACTGGCCCGTGAGGGATTCGAGGTGGCCGGCCTGGATCGAGACCCCGGGATGCTGGACCGCGCCGCCGGACACCTTGCCGGTGAACCCGGCCTGCAGGTGAGGCTGCACCTTGGAGATCTGCGCGAATTCCGCCTGACCGCCCGCTATCCATTGATATTGGCCCCCTGCAACACCCTGGCCGGCCTCGCCGTGCATGAGCTCGTCGCGGCACTCACCACCGCGCGCCGGCATCTGGCTCAGGCAGGCTGCCTGGCAGCCGAATTGCCGGTGGCCGATGACCGGCAGGATCTCGTCGGCGACGAGCCGATCGACGTGTTCGAAGATGCGCAAGACGGGCATGCGATTCAACTGTACGCCAGGCAGACGTGGCACGACAATCCAGCGCGACTTCAGGTCGAGTGGGCGTATGATGAACTCCTGCCGGACGGGCGCGTCCTCCGCACGCTGGTTCCAGCCGTGTACTTCCTGCGCACACCCGAAGTCATGGCAGATCTCCTTCACCAAGCCGGCTTCGAGTCGATCGCCCTCTACGGCGACTACGATCTCTCGCCGCTGCGTCCGGACTCGCCGCGCCTGCTGCTGCTCGCCGGCCTGGGCGCAGTCCCACCACTGCAGGAGGGGAAACCGTGAAGCGACTCTCAAGTGCGTTGGTGGCCCTGGCGCTGGGACTGAGCGCCTGTGCCGGCCGGACCACCGCGACGACGGCGCCTCCCCAGCCGAGCATGACCTCGCCGCCGGAGGCGGCCACGCCCACGGCCCCGATGCTCGAGTCGGGCACGGTCGAGATACCCGGGGCCGAGGGCCTGACCCTGCGCGGGACATGGACAGCGCCGGCCGAGGCGCCCGCCGCCGCAGTCCTCCTGCTGCACATGTACGCTCGATCGAGGTCGGATTGGCAGGCATTCACGGCCCGGCTGACCTCCGCCGGCTACGCTTCCCTGGCTATCGATCTGCGCGGCGACGGCGAAACTGGCGGGGAGGAGAACTGGGAGCTGGCGCGGGAGGATGTCCGGGCCGCCTATCAATGGCTGGCCGCTCGCCCGGAGGTCGACTCGGCTCGAATCGCCGTCCTGGGCGCCAGTATCGGCGCCAATCTCTCCTTATGGCTCGGCGCGCAGGAGAGCGGCCTGGGGGCGGTACTGCTTCTCTCGCCCGGATTCGACTATTTCCGTGTCCAGATCGAGGGCCTGGTCGAGGCGTATGGCGAACGGCCGCTTTTCCTGGCTGCGGCGGAGGATGATCCCTACAGCGCCGAGACCGTGCGCGGATTAGCCGAGGCAGCCGCAGGTCCAGCCGATCTCATCGTCTATCCTCAGGGTGGGCACGGCACGGGGATGTTCGACACGACCCCAGACCTCGCCGATCGCATCCTGGCCTTCCTGGGGACCTACCTGTAGACGCGAACAGGCTCCCGGAGTGACGTCGACTGCGGGAGCCTGTCCATCGTCCTTGACGTCAGGCGCTCAGGCCATCTGGCGGACCACCAGAACCACCTTCCCCTGCACTTCCAGATCACCCGGCTCGTCGACATAGATCGGCTGCATCGTGGGATTGGCGGGCTGCAGCCGAATGCGCTTGCCCTCGCGGTAGATGTGCTTCAACGTCGTCTCTTCTTTGTCCTTGAACCAGACCGCAACCATGTCGCCGTTGCGCCACTCCGGCTCCCGCTTCATCACCACGATGTCCCCGTCGCTGACCATGGCATCGATCATCGAATCGCCCTGGACCTCCAGGGCGAACAAACCCTCCGGGGGCATGCTCAACAGATCGCGCGTGATCTCGACCGCCTCGTCCTCATCGAAGACGGCCGTATCGGTCCCCGGCATGGGCACCGGCTGTGAGGCGAAAATGCGGCCGATCTTCCGCACCCGCACGACATCGCCGATCCGGTCGGCGGCCTTGCCCAGCCGCTCGGTCAGGCGCAGGCCGCGCGAGACATTCTGCTGGCGGTCCAGATAGCCTTCCGCCACCAGCCGGTTCAGGTTGTAGTTGACCACCGAGGTGGATGAAATCCCGACCGCGTTGCCGATTTCCCGGATCGACGGGGGAAAACCGTTGTCGGCACTGTACTTCTGGATGAAGTCCAGCATACGCCGCTGCCGATCGGTGAGTGTGCCTTTGGCCATGCTTGCCTCCCGGGCTCCCGCCAACCCTGCCGGGTTGCCGGGGAGCCTTACCCGCATTCTAGCGGAACATTCGTTCTATGTCAAGCGCGGCTGCCGGGGCCGCGGGGGGCCGGAACGCCGCCGGCGGGACTTTATAATGAAGCCTGACGGCCGTCGCTGGCGGATAGCGGGCGGCTCCCCCCGGCCGGGCCTTGAAGGCATGCCCATGAACGACTTGCAGACCATGCAGGAGATCCTCGAATCCGCTCGGACCATCGCGGTCGTCGGCCTGTCGGCCGACCCCACGCGCCCGAGCTACGAGGTGGCCGAGTACCTGCAGAAGCACGGCTACCGCATCATCCCGGTCAACCCGACCATCTCGAACGTCCTTGGCGAGCGAAGCTACGCCGATCTGCCCGCCATCGGCGAACCGATCGACGTCGTCCTCATCTTCCGCCGGAGCGAGGACACGCCCCCGATCGTTGAGCAGGCGATCCAGGTGGGCGCCAAGGCCGTATGGATGCAGCTGGGTATCGAGCACCAGGCGGCCGCCGAGCGGGCGCGCCGCGCCGGCCTGAAAGTGGTCATGAACGCCTGTATGCGCACGACGCACTCATCGCTCTCCAAAGCCGCCGGCCGGCCCTGAGGCATGACTTGTCCGGACATCCCCGCTTCTTGACCGGCCGTTGTAGAATGAGGCAACTTCGACCGACAAGTGGGGGAGCCCCATGGATGAGCTGAAGCTTCGCATTCTCACCGACGGCAAGAATCTGGGCGGCGGGATCCTCAAGGTCGATGGATTCATCAACCATCAGGTCGACCCGCGCCTCATGGATGCCTGCGGGCGTGAGCTGGCCGGGAGATTCGCACGCGTCAACCCATCCAAGGTCCTCACGGCTGAGATCTCCGGCATTGCCCCCGCCTTGACCACGGCCATCCACCTGGGCATCCCCGTGGTCTACGCCCGCAAGACCAAGCCGATTACGATGCCCGATCAGATCTTTCTGACGCTGGCCCCTTCCCACACCAAAGGACGCACGGTCGAACTGATCGTCTCTCCTGAGTACCTGGGCCATGGAGAACGCGTCTTGATCATCGATGACTTCCTGGCCACCGGGCAGACCATCATGGGGCTGGTCCGCCTGGCACAGGCAGCCGGCGCCAAGGTGGTGGGGATCGGCGCCGTGATCGAGAAGGTCTTCGAAGGCGGCCGCCAACTCCTCTCCAGCCTGGCCGTGCCCATCGAGGCTCTGGCTACGATCACCGACATGAGCGAAGGCCGGATCGTTTTCGCCGACTGACCGCCAGTGGATTCGATCGCCGTTCTGGACTTCGGGTCGCAGTACTCCCAACTGATCACGCGCCGGGTGCGGGAGTTGGGGGTCTACTGCGAACTCTTCCCCCACCACACCTCCGCCGAGATCGTCCTGGCACTGCAACCCAAGGGCTTCATCCTCTCCGGCGGACCGGCCTCTGTCTATGAGCCCGACGCCCCGCAGGTGCCCGCCTACGTGCTCGACTCGGCCCTGCCGGTCCTGGGGATCTGCTACGGCATGCAGGCCCTCACCCATGCCCTGGATGGCCGCGTTGCCGGCTCGACGGCACGCGAGTACGGCATGGCCGATATCGAGGTACTGACCGCGAATCCGCTCCTGCCCGCCGGCCGGCAGCAGGTCTGGATGTCTCACGGGGACCGTATCGAGGCGCCCCCGCGCGGCTTCGCCGTCCTGGCCCGCTCGGATCACTCCCCGGTGGCCGCCATGGGCGATCTTGCCCGGCAGCGCTACGGCGTCCAGTTCCACCCCGAGGTGCGTCATACCCCGCAGGGACTGGAGATGCTGGGCGCATTCGTCCTCAACATCTGTCGGGCCCGACCCGGATGGACGCCCGACTCGATCATCTCGACCACTCTCGAACACGTGCGCAGCCAGGTCGGATCGGGGCGAGTGCTGGCGGGCGTGAGCGGCGGCGTCGACTCGTCGGTTGCCGCCGCGCTGGTCCATCGCGCCATCGGCGACCAACTGACGTGCGTCTTTGTCGATACGGGATTGCTGCGGCACGGCGAGGTGGAGAGCGTCGAGGGGGCCTTTCGCCGAACGCTCGGCGCCCGTCTAGTCAGCGTCGACGCCCGAGACGAGTTCCTGGGAGCCCTGGCTGGCGTGACCGATCCCGAGGTCAAGCGCCGCATCATCGGCGAGAGATTCATCCGCATCTTCGAGGCCGAAGCGCGCAGGTCGGGGGACGCCAGCTTCCTGGTGCAGGGCACGATCTACCCGGATGTCGTCGAATCCAGCGCGCCGGATCGCCGCGTGGCTGCCCGCATCAAGACCCATCACAACGTCGGCGGCCTGCCCGCTGATCTTGGCCTCGAACTGATCGAGCCGCTGCGCTATCTGTTCAAGGATGAAGTCCGGGCGGTCGGCGCTGCACTGGGCCTGCCGCCGGCGCTAGTCTGGCGGCAGCCATTCCCCGGGCCCGGCCTGGCAGTCCGCTGTCTGGGCGAGGTGACACCGGCGCGGGTGGCGACCCTGCGCGCGGCCGACTTCATTGTCACCGAAGAGCTGTCTTCGGCGGGCTTGATCCCGCACGGGAGCGGCGAGGCCGTGGGCGCTACGGCCCAGGCCTTCGCCGTGCTGCTCCCGGTGCGCTCGGTCGGCGTCATGGGCGACCAGCGTACCTATGGAGAGACCATCGCTGTCCGGGCGGTGACAACCGAAGACTTCATGACCGCCGACTGGGCTCGCCTGCCCTACGAGGTCCTCAGCCTGATCAGCCGTCGGATTGTCAACGAGGTCCCCGGAGTGACCCGGGTGGTCTACGACGTGACCAGCAAGCCCCCTGCCACGATCGAATGGGAGTGACATCGATCCCCGTCCGTCCGTCGCCATGGGGGGAGGTCGCCTGACGGCCGGGTTCGCCTTGCGGGCCCGCTGCCTGTACAATCCTGCGTCACGCATGGTTCGGCTCTAGCCGAGAGGAGGTTCGGAATGGACTTCGGCGAGGTACTCAAACGATCGTGGGAGATCACCTGGAAGCACAAGGCGCTGTGGCTCCTGGGAATACTGGCCGGCTGCAGCGGTGCCAGCAGCGGCGGTGGAGGAGGCAACGGCGGCCAGGCCCTGAGTGGATACCGGGGCTACGGCTTCGAGTCGGGCGAGTTCCCCGAATTGGAGCGCTTCCTGGACAGCATCCCGGCGGAGACCCTCACGGCCATCGCGCTCGCCCTGGGCTGCCTGGCAGTGTTCCTGGTCCTTCTGACGGTCTTCCTGGGCGCATTGGGTCAGGCAGGTCTGATCGCTGGCTTCGACCTGGCCGACGCCGGTCACCCGGTCACGCTCGGCGAGGCGTTCCGCCGCGGTCTGCAGTCCTTCTGGAAGCTCCTGGTGATCCAGCTCATCGTCAGTATCCTGCTCATCGTCGTTCTGGCGGTGCTTGCCCTGGGTGCGGGTGTGTTCGCCATCGGCACGCTTGGCCTGGGCCTGATCTGTCTGGTCCCGCTTGCCTGCCTGATGGTTCCTGCGCTCTTCCTGGTCGGCATCTATGTCATGCTGGCCCAAGTGGCCGTGGTGGTTGAGGATCTGAACATCCTCGACGGACTCGCCCGAGGCTGGCAGATCCTGCGAGACCATCTCGGGCCGATCCTCATCATGGCCCTGATCCTTTTCCTGGGGGGCGGTCTCATCGGCCTCCTGCTGGCCCTTCCGCTGATGGTGATCGCCGTTCCCGCCGCGCTGAGCCTGGCGTTTGCGGGCGAAGGCCAGCTCCCGACCGGACTGCTCCTCAGCGGCCTGTGCCTGGTCGGATTGATCCCGGTCATGATCCTGCTGAACGGGATTCTGCAGACCTTTGTCACCGGCGCCTGGACTCTGACGTTCCGCAGGCTGGTCGCCCTGCCCAAGGACTCGGCACAGCCTGAGCTGCCGGCTCCCTGACCGACGGCGGACCATCTCCGAAACCGACGGCACCCTCGTGGTCTTGTTGGGCATCGACCACGAGGGTGCCTTGATTCCCACGCACGGGTGCGATCTGCTGCGGTAGAAAAGGACCCTCCCGCCGGAGGGGGTTCCGCGGGAGGGTCTGCCGGAGGGAGGCTCAAGAGGTATGCCGTTCGTTCAGACAGGGACCTCGAGGCCAACTATGGGATCGGGGCGGTGCCGGCTAACCTAAGGCAAAGAGCGGAAGAACTCCCAGGCCAGCCAGGCCTCCAGGCCCAGCACCGCAACAAACCCGGCCATCAGCAGCCGTCGGATCACGACCAGGGCGCGCGCCTCATCCTGCAGTGTGCCCTGGCCAGCCTCGTCGCTCACGACTCGCACGTCGGTCGCCATCGTGGCTCAGCTCCGATCAGGCTTCCTATTCCATCATACGGTTGGCCGCCGGCGATGGGTCGGTTTGTAAGGCAACTGAAAGGCGACGGGCGCCGGTGACCGACATGCTACAATCCGGACATGCAGTCCAGAAGCCGCTCCGCCGTTCTGGCCGCACTCGTGGCGGTCTGCTGCGCGGCCGTGGCACGGATGCCAGTTGGCGCCCAGAGCGGGCTGAGCCTGCGCATCTCCCCGCCGGACACGGCGCAGTTCCCGGTCGTCCACTTGTTCGCTTCGATCTCGGATGCGAGCGGCCGTCGCATCCCAGGCCTGTCGGCTGCCAGCTTTCAGGTTCTCGAAGACGAGGCGGTCATCATTTCCCCACAAGTGCGCGAGGCGGTTGTGGGGACCCGTCAGGTATTCGTGATCAATACCACAGTCGGCATGGAGCTGCGCGATCCGTCGGGTCGCACGCGCCTGGATCTGGTGCGCTCTGCCCTCCAGGATTGGTGGCAGACCCCCGGCGCCGGCCGGCTGGGCGTGGACGATCTGACGCTGCTCACGGGTAACGGGTTGGTGGCGGAGCACGCCGACTCGGCCGCCGAACTGGCCGCCCGCCTCGACCAGCCCCCCTCCGGCGGGCAAGGCCCGTTGACCGATCTCGACCTCGTCCTGCGCTCCCTGGATTTCCTCTCCGACCCGGCGCCTCGCGCCGGCATGCCCGGCTACCTGATCCTGTTCACGCCGCTGCTCGAATCCGCCAGCGATCTGCGCCTGGTGAATGCCATCGCGCGGGCGGTAGAGACCGGGACCACGATCTACCCCGTCCTGGTCGGCACGCCCGAGGCGGCCGCCCTGCCGCAGGCGTCCAGCCTCCAGCAGCTGGCCGCAGGCACGGGCGGCGCGCTGCTGGTCTTCGATCCGGCCCTCGGCCTGCGCGACCTGGCCGAACAGATTCTCGACCAGCGCACGCAGTACCAGATCTCGTACACCTCAGGGGTCAACCTGAGCGGGACCCACTCCGTGCGTCTCCGCCTGGCGGTCGAGACCGGCGAGGCGACCACCGAAGCGCGCGAGTACGACATCGCCCTCCAGCCTCCGGAGGCCGTGTTCCTCGATCCGCCGGCGCGCCTCGAGCGCCGCTCAGACGACCCCACACTCGCCATCGAGGATCTGCCCCCGACGTCGCTGGCGCTGCGGCTGTTCATCTCCTTCCCCGACGGGAAGCCGCGAGCCCTGGCCGGGAGCGAATTGATCGTCGACGGCCAGGTCGTCCAGCAGCGGGTCGAAGCGCCGTTCGACGTACTCGAGTGGGATCTGAGCCAGCTCCAGAGCAGCGGTGCTCACCGCATCCGGGCCGTCGTCAGCGACAGTCTCGGCCTGGAGGGAGTGACCGGCGAGCTGGTCGTCCACGTCGAGGTAGTCGAGCCTCCCCGTGGGCTGGCCGCCCTGCGCAACGCCTTCGGTCCGCTGTTGATCGCCCTGGCGATCCTGGCGCTGGGCCTTTCGATCGGTGTGGGCCTGAGCGGAAGGTGGCGCCCGGAGCCGCAGACCGAAGCAGCCCCGGCAAGTGCGGGGCGCCGAACTCCCCTGCGGCGCGCCGGGCTCCAGCCCCGGCCGACGGCCGAGCAGGCCGAGGCCTTGCTGCTGCCCATCGATCCAGCCGGCGGCCCGGTCGAGGCCTACCCGCTCTCGGGCGCCGAGGTGATCCTCGGCCGGGATGCTTCGCTCTCCACCCTGGCGATCGACGACGCCTCGCTCTCCGGCATGCACGCCCGCCTGATCCGCCTGGCGGACGGCGGTTACCACATCCGCGACCTCGGCTCGGTCGCCGGCACGCGCGTCAACTTCCGGCCGGTCCCCGTAGAGGGCTTGCGCCTGCAGCACGGCGACAGGATCGATGTCGGCCGATCGTCGCTGCGTTTCCAGTTGACCGATCCTCCCGCCCCGCGCCAGGTGCTGATACGCCCCATCGCCGCGCCGACTCCGGATCGAAGTCCGCTTGAGGCGCGCCCGGCGCGCCGGCCGCGCCGGCCGCGAGCCGATCCCCAGGAGCCGTCCCGTGATCCAAACGGATAACCCGCATCTGGGCGTGATCGCCTTCTCCCACCCGGGCGAGACCGGGAAGAACAACGAGGACCGCTTCTCGGTGACCTCGTATCGGATGGAGAGCGACGACCGGCCATGCGTCCTGGCGCTCGTCGCCGATGGGATCGGCGGTCATCAGGCCGGGGAGGTCGCGGCGGAGATCGCCATCAATACGCTTCTCAATACCCTGGCGCCCTCCAGCGGTGTCCAGCCGGTGCGCGAACTTCGCGCCGCGGTCGTGGAAGCCGCCCGGGCTGTCTCCCGCGCCTCCCAGGAATCGCCCGAGCGGGAGGGCATGGGCTCGACCCTGGCGGTCGTGTGGGTCCTGGGCCAGAGGCTGTACATCGCTTCGGTCGGAGACAGCCGCATCTACCTGCTGCGGGGCGGCCGCCTCCACCAGCTGACGACCGATCACACCTGGATCCAGGAAGCGCTCGACCACAAGGTGATCACCGAGGAGGAGGCGCCTCAGCACCCCAACGTTCACGTCTTGCGCCGGCACCTGGGAGGCAGGCAGGAGCCCGAACCCGACCTGCGCCTGCGGCTGGCGGGCGATCGCAATGACGCCCAATCCGAGTCCAATCAGGGGCTGCGTCTCGAGCCCGGGGACCAGATGCTTCTGTGCACCGACGGCCTGACCGATCTGGTCAAGCAAGCCGAAATCCAGTCCAGCCTGGCGGAGCGGTCGCCGATGGAGTCCAGCCAGCAATTGATCGACCTGGCGCGCTCGCGAGGCGGTTTCGACAACATCACCGTCATCCTGCTGACCGTACCGGGGGTCCCGCGCCGGCGCCTGCGCCCATCCACCCTGGAAACCCCTCGCATCGCGTCGTGGGCCCTGACCACGCTGGCAGCCAGCCTGGCGCTCGCCTGCCTGGCGCTTGTGGGCTTCACGTTGACGTGGTGGCTGGGCATCGGATCGTGGGCCCGGCCTACCCCGACACCCTCCGGCACCCTGCCCGTTCTGAGCCCGCTGCCGACCGAAGCGGGTGGTGCATTGGAGGCGACACTGACACCCTTCGTCCCGCCGACTGCCGCTGCGCTGCTCACCCCCACCCCCTCGTCGACGCCCTTCCCCCTGCCGACGATCACGCCCACGCCCCAGGCACAGTCGCCGACCTGAGGTTCGCCCGCCGGTCGACTCGCTAGGCCGGGTGCGCAGAAGAACATCCCTGGCCCCTGGTGACTTCCGGCACTGGCCGTGACCGGTGGCGATGTCTAGCCTATCGGGTAGGAATCCGCCGATTCGTGCCGCGGTCACCGTCGGGGTTTCGCAGCCCGGACGGCCGGTGAGGTCGGCCCGGCCCTGCGCTGCAGGCTCCCGCCCAGGAGCAAACGACATGTCGCTCTTCTCGCCTCGCCGATACCAGCCGCCATACTATCCCTACAAACGCGACTCGCTCCCGGTGCGCGCCTTCACCGTCTTCGAACGGGACCTCAAGAGCGTCCTGTTCAGCTGCCGCATGTGCGGAAACTGCATCCTGCAGGAGACCGCCTTCATCTGTCCGATGACCTGCCCCAAGGGCCTGCGCAACGGGCCGTGCGGCGGATCGACCCCTGAACACTGCTACGTCGACGAGACGCGCCCCTGCACCTGGTTCAAGATCTACGAACGCTCCGAGCGCCTGAACACGATTGACAAGCTGCTGGAAGTGCAGGCTCCGATCGACGGCCGGCAGGCGGGGCACGAGACGTGGCTAGACCTGTTCCGGCACATGACCAAGTACAAGTTCGAACGCGGTCATGTCGGCGAGACACTGAACCGGGCCTTCTACGAGCTGCGCCAGCCCGATTGGTGGCGCGGCGATGACCAGTACCACCCGCCAGCGCACTCGGAACCGGTCTCGTATCTCCAGCAGCACCTGCAGACCGGCCAATTCACGGTCACGGCCGAGATCGCGCCTCCCCTGTCCATCAACTATGCCCAGCTGACCAAGAAGGCCAAGATGCTGCAGGGCTGGGTGCCAGCCGCCAATTTCACCGACAATGCCTCAGCCTCGCCCCGGGTGAGCAGCCTGGCCTCGGCCAAGCTGTGCATGGAGACCGGCTTGGAGCCGGTCATGCAGCTGCAGACGCGCGATCGGGACCGCTACGCCCTCGAGTCCGAGGCGATGGGTGCGGCCGCGCTGGGCATCCGCAACATCCTGTGCCTGAGCGGCGATCATCTGCGTCTCGGCCCGGGGCCGGTGCCGCGGCCGGTGCAGAACGACATGGACGCCATCCAGTTGCTGTGGATGCTGCGGCGCATGCGCGACGAGGGCATCTACCTCGACGGGCGGGAGATCAAGACCCCGCCGCAGTTCTTTCTGGGCGCGGCGGCCAACCCGTATGCTGCCCGCCCGCGCTATGAGGCCATCCGCGAGGAGAAGAAGGTCAACGCCGGCGCGCAGTTCATCCAAACCCAGCCGGTCTTCGACTACGACCGCTTCCTCGAGTGGATCGAAGCCGTCGACAAGCGCAACATCCTCGACAAGGTCTATATCCTGGTCGGGCTGATCCCGCTCAAGAGCGCCAAGGCGGCGCACTATATGGCCGAAGAGGTGCCCGGCGTGGTCGTCCCGCCCGAGATCGTCCGGCGCATGGACAGCGCCAAGGATCAGGCGGAAGAGGGCGTAGCGATTTCCCTCGAGCTCATCGAGAAGATCCGCAAGACACCCGGAGTGCACGGCATGCACATCATGGCCGTGCACTGGGAGGAGATCGTCCCGCGGCTGATCGAGGAGTCGGGCATTCCCAAGCCGCTGCCGAAGAAGGAACTCCCCAGCGCGGCGGCCGTCGCAGCTGCATGAGCGTCCTCCCGCCTTCTCCCACACACGGCAAGAGCCCCAGCAACTGGCGGCCGGCGGAAGACCGGCCGCCAGTGCAACCTTCCCTTGGCGGGAATGGCCGCCGCGCCCTGCGCTCGATCGTCCTCAACAGCGCCGGACAGGATGTGGCCAAGTGCAGCTTCTGCTCCCGCTGCGAACGCTACCTGCGCCCGGGGATGGACCTGACCTTCGGGCAGATCATCCAGGCCGCCCTGCGCGACGACGCCTCGGCGATGACCAACCGCACGCTGTGGGCATGCGATGACCTTCTGGAAGGCTATACTCTCTGCCGCTCCGGAATCGACCTGACCTCCGTGATGCTGGCCCTGCGCAGCGAAGCGGAGGTGCGCGGCCTGCGCTCGGAGGCGGAATCGCCCGCCTGCGAAACGGCCGGCGCGAAGCGGGAGGAGGGATCGTGAAGATCGCGGTCACCGGCAAGGGCGGTGTCGGCAAGACCACGCTGACCAGCCTGCTGGCCTACACCTTCACCGACCTCGGCTATCAGGTGCTGGCCATCGACGCCGATCCGTCGCCGTGCCTGGGCGCGGCGCTCGGTTTTCCCCCTGAACTGATCGCCAAGATCGAGCCGATCGCCGACATGGAAGCGCTGATCTACGAGCGCACCGGCGCGCAGCCCGGGACGGTGGGAGGCTATTTCAAGCTCAACCCGCGCGTCGACGACCTCCCCGATCGCTTCTCGGCCGTGCACCGCGGCATCCGCTTGCTAGCCCTGGGCGCCGTCGAGCTGGGCGGGGCCGGCTGCATCTGCCCCGAAAGCGCCGTGCTGCGCACCCTGACCACCCACATCCTGCTGCGCCGCAACGAGCTCGTCCTGCTGGACATGTACGCCGGGGTCGAGCACCTCGGACGCGCCACCGCCGACGCGGTCGACGCGATGCTGATCGTGGTCGAACCGACCGCCCGCAGCCTGGACACCGCCGCCCAGATCAAGCGCCTGGCCGGCGACTTGCGCCTGACACGCCTGTTCCTGGTCGGGAGCAAGGTTCAGGGCCCGGCCGACCAGGAGTTCATCGCCCAGCGCTCGCCGGGGCTGCCCGTCCTCGGTTATCTGGGCGACGACCCGGCCGTGCGGGATGCCGATCGGCGCGGCCTGCCGGTTTCCGACCTTTCGCCCGGCTTGGCCCAGACGGCGCGGCAGATCGCCGAAAGCATCCTCGCTTCGCGCCCGCCCGCCTGACCCCTGCGGCGCCGACCCCCAGGTCCGGTGCTATAATCGCCCGCTCTACTCCGCTCCAGTCCCGAGGGCCGCGATGTCGGATGCACGCGTTGTCAAGCTGGCTCGCTTGATCGTTCAGTACTCCACCGCCGTCGCCGCCGGGGACCGCATCCTGCTCGAAGCCGAACCGCCTGCCGGGCCGTTTGTCCTGGCCCTGTACGAGGCCGCGCTGCAGGCTGGCGGGCTGCCGGACATCCTGCTCACCCTGCCTGGGTCCGAGGAGATCTTGGTGGCACAAGGCAACGACGGCCAGATCGACCTCGTGCCTACGTTCCGCAAGATGGCCTACGACAGCTTCGAAGCCCGTGTGCGCATCTATTCGGAATCCAATACCCAGACGTTCTCCAACCTCGACAATGCTCGCTTCACCCGCAGGCAGAAAGCTATCGGCAAGATCATCGAGGTGCAGATGAGGCGCGGGGCGGCCGGCGCCTTCCGCTGGGTCACCACACTGTTTCCCACCCAGGCCTACGCCCAGGACGCCGGCATGAGCCTGGCCGAGTTCGAGGACTTCGTCTACCGGGCCTGCCATGTCGACGAGGGCACCGCCGATCCCATCGCCTACTGGCGGTCCGTGCAGACAGAGCAGCAGCGCATCGTGGAAGCGCTCAAGGGGCACGATCAGATCGTCGCCCGCGGCCCCAACTGCGACCTGCGGCTTTCGATCAAGGGGCGCACGTTCCTCAACTCCTGCGGCAGGCACAACATGCCCGACGGCGAGATCTTCACCGGTCCGGTCGAGGACTCGGTCAACGGCTGGATTCGCTTCACCTATCCGGCCATCCATGAAGGCCACGAGGTAGACGGCGTCGAGCTGCACTTCACCGACGGGCGCCTCACCCAGGCCGGTGCCCGCCAAAACCAGGACTACCTGCTGGAGATGATCGACAGCGACCCGGGCGCACGCTACCTGGGAGAGTTCGCCTTCGGGCTGAACTACGGCATCACCCGCTTCACGCGAAGCATCCTGTTCGATGAGAAGATCGGCGGGACCATGCATGTAGCCCTGGGGGCCGGCTACCCGGAGACGGGCAGCGGAAATCAGAGTGCCATCCATTGGGACATGATTTGCGATATGCGCGGCGGCGAGATCGTCGCCGACGGCTCGCTGATCTTCAAGGATGGCAGCTTCCGGGTCTGATGGGCCCAAAGGACGGAGACGACCGCAATGAGGACCGTCAGCTTGTTCGTGTTGGCCGCCCTGGCCTTGGCCGCCTGTGTCAGCCAAGCCGCCCCGCCGCCCACGCAGGCGCCGAGCCCGGCTCGCCCGACGACGACGCCGCCGCCGACGGCGACACCGATCGTCACACCGACCGAGCCTGAAAGCGCCTCCGGCGCGGCCGGGTTGCCGTTGCTCACGGACCGCCAGCAGTACTTCTCCGCCTCCGGAGCGTGCTCCCCGTGCCACACCAATATGACCGACGACACCGGAGCGGACGTCTCGCTCGATTCCGCCTGGCGCTCGACAATGATGGCCAATGCCGCGCGGGACCCGTACTGGCTGGCGTCGTTGAGCGCCGAGGTGGCCGCCCACCCCGAGCTCCAGGCGACCATCGAAGACCAGTGCGCCACCTGCCACATGCCGATGGCGCGCTTCACCGCCGCGGCCCAAGGCGAGCCGCCGGCGATATTGGGTGAGGGCTTCGCCGATCCGGCCAACGAGCTGCACGGCCTGGCCATGGACGGCGTGTCCTGCACCCTGTGCCACCAGATCCGCGAGACCGGGCTCGGCCCGGCCAGCTACAGCGGCCAGTTCGAGATCGACACCCTGCTTCCGTCAGGCGAGCGCCTGATCTTCGGGCCGTTCAGTGTCGACGAGCAGCAGGCCGAGATCATGCAGATCGCTTCGGGCTTCATCCCCACCCAGGCCATCCCCTACGGCCGCGGTCTGCACCTTTCGCAGCCCGAGCTCTGTGCCACCTGCCACACGCTCTACACGCCCTACCTGGATGCCACCGGACAGGTCGCCGGTCAATTCCCCGAACAGGTCACGTACCTGGAGTGGTTCTACGGTTACAGCGACACCCCCGGGACCTCGACCTGCCAGCAGTGCCATATGCCTGCAGCCCAGGGCGGCGTGCGCATCTCGACCACCAGCACGACCCTGCGCAGCCCCTTCTCCCAACATGTCTTTGTGGGCGGGAACACGTTCATGCTGCGCATCCTCCAGGCCTTCAGCGCGGAGTTGGGAGTCACCGCCTCGTCCGAGCAATTCGACGCCACCCTGGCCTATACCGCCAGCCAGCTGCAGAACGACACCGCCCGCCTGACCGTCAACGAGGTCACGCTCTCGGGATCGCGCCTGACAGCCAACGTGCTCATCGAGGTGCTCACCGGGCACAAGTTCCCCACCGGTTTCCCTTCCCGGCGCGCCTGGCTGCACTTCGTAGTCCGGGACGCGAACGGACAGGTCGTGTTCGAATCGGGCGCGCTGAACCCCGACGGCTCGATTGTCGGCAACGACGCCGACGCCGATCCGGCCGCCTTCGAGCCGCACTACCAGGCGATCGTCAGCGCAGACCAGGTTCAGATCTATGAGGCGATCCTGCGTGATACGGAAGCCGATGTCACCACCTCGCTGCTCAGGGCGGCCGCCTATTTGAAGGACAACCGCCTGCTTCCGGTCGGCTTCCAGAAGAACGCCCCGTACGAGGATATCGCCGTTCGCGGCTCGGCCTACGAAGACGAGAACTTCGTCGGCGGCGGGGATTGGATCCAGTACTCGGTCGACGTCGGCAGCGGTTCTGCGCCGTACACGCTCACCGTTGAGCTGCTCTACCAGGCGGTCGGATACCGCTGGGCTCAGAACCTCGCCGCCCACGCCACGCCCGAGGTCCAGCGCTTCCTGAGCTACTACCAGCAGGTGCCGAACCTCCCGGTCGTCATCGCCTCCCAGACGGTCGAAGTCGGGAACTGACCGACGGTCGAGTCGTGCACGAGCTAGCCGTCACCCAAAGCATCCTGGAGATTGCCTTGCGACATGCAGGCCAGGCCGGCGCGCAGCGTATCTGCGGCTTGTACCTGGTCATCGGGCAACTGTCCTCGATTGTGGATGACTCGGTCGCCTTCTACTGGGATATGATCAGCAAGGACACGATCGCCCAGGGCGCAGCGCTGCACTTCCGGCGTGTCCCGGTCGAGATGCTCTGTCTGGACTGCGACCATCGCTACCAGCCCGACAAAGAAGAGTTGGCCTGCCCGGCCTGCGGCGGACGACACGTGCGCGTCGTCGGCGGCGACCAGCTGCAGGTCGAGTCGATCGATATCGAGACCTGATCCGCTGCCGATGCAGTGGAGGGGAACGCGTATGCCCGAGCGCATCGCCGTCGTCGAGGACATCCTCAGCGCCAACGATCGTGTGGCCGATCAGAACCGGGCGCGGCTCGACGCCGCCGGCGTGTTCTCCGTCAATCTGATGGCCTCGCCCGGCGCCGGCAAGACCTCCATCGTCGAACGCACCGTGCGCGCATTGTCCGGCGAGATGCGCATCGGGGTGATCAACGGCGACCTGGCCACCAGCATCGATGCCGACCGCGCCGCCGCCGCCGGCGCCCAGGCAGTGCAGGTCAACACCGGCGGTGAGTGCCATCTGGACGCGGTCATGCTGCGCGGCGGCCTGGAACAGATCGACCTCGAGCGGATCGACTTGCTCCTCGTTGAGAACGTCGGCAACCTGATCTGCCCGGCGGCTTTCCGCCTGGGAACTCACCGCAGCGTGCTGGTCGCCTCCGTCCCCGAGGGCTCCGACAAACCGTACAAGTACCCGGGCACCTACCGCGGCATCGACGTCCTGTTGATCAACAAGATCGACCTGCTCCCCTACGTCGATTTCGACATGCGGTACTTCCACGAGGGGGTCGAAATCCTCAACCCGGGCCTGGTGAGCTTCACGGTGTCATGTCGAACGGGTGAGGGATTGGGAGCCTGGTTCGAGTGGCTTCGGCTCGCGGCTGGTGGACACTCGCGGCCGGCGGGCAGTCCACGACGGCCCTGAGGCCGTCGATCGACGCGGTCAGTCCACTCTGTTGGAGCCCGCGCCGAATCGTCGAAGGCCAGTCAGGCCGCGTCCGGCGTGACGGCCTCAACCAGAGTCTGCAGCCCGCCGGCCGGGGCCCAAAGCCTGACCACCGTCCCCTCCCCGATTTCGGCCGGCCCGACGGACAGCTCGCCCCCAACGACGGCCATCATGGTTCTGTGCAACAGCAATCCCTCGCCGCTGAACGCCGTAGCGCTGCCGGCCAACCCCACGCCGTCGTCGGCGACCGTCAGCGAAAGGCCGTTCTCCCAGCGCGCCGCGATTCGCAGCCGCACGCGGCGGCCGGCCTGTCGGCCGGCGGCGGGGCGAGCCGCGTTGCGCACCGCCTCCAACGCCGCGAAGTAGAGCACTTCGCCAGCCAGCTGCCCGCCGATGCCCCTCAAGCGCCCCTCGACCTCCGGCTCCACATCCCACGTCACCGATTCGAAGGCACCGGCGAACTCGCCCTGTACCGCCTCGCGCAACGCCCCGACGAGACCGCGCGTCTGCAGTTCCGAGGCGATGGAGCGCGGGCCGGTCTGCAACAGTTCGGAGATCGTGCGGTGCGCGCGGCTGAGAGCCAGCACACTGGCCGGGTTGCCGACTTCGGCCCCGGTCTGCAGTGTGAGCAACGCGGCATGGATGTCCGGCAGGACCTCGTCATGCAGCACGCGCTTGTGCCGCGTGCTGATGACCTGCAGCTC
>DAIRVC010000031.1:0-21283 GCA_036803025.1 Anaerolineales bacterium | reverse complement strand
CGGTGTCATCGCTCTAACCGGACAGCTCCCGCGCTCGCCGGGTCGGAGGAATGATACCGCGCCTGTCCGGTAGCCAACCGGCGATGATCCTCGAATCGGACCTGGCCGGGTATAATCGCCCGCATGCGCTACCACATTTGGACCGAGGGCTGCCAGATGAACACGGCCGACTCGCAGCGCGTCGCCTCGGCGCTCGAGATTCTCGGCTACCGGCACGCGGCGCATGCCGAAGAAGCCGACGTGATCGTGCTGAACACCTGTGTTGTCCGGAAAAGCGCCGAGGACAAGGCCTTCGGCCGGCTGACCTCGCTCCGTCCACTGAAGCAGGCCAACCCCGGGCTGGTCATCAACCTGATGGGCTGCCTGGTCGGCGTCCGGGGCGACGACCAGCTTCGCCGGACATTCCCGTACGTCGATGTCTTCTCGCCGCCTTCGGACCCGGCGCCGCTGGTTCAGTACCTGGCCCAACGGGACGGGCGCACGCAGGCAGAGGCCGACACGGCTGCGCGTCACGCCGTCATGGACGGCGACCTGGTCCTGCCGCTGGAAGAACGCGGCCGCCTGGTGTCTGCCCACGTCCCGATCGTCTATGGCTGCTCGCACGCTTGCTCGTTCTGCGTCATTCCCTTCCGGCGCGGCGTTGAGCGCAGCCGGCCGCTGGCCGAGGTCGTCAACGAAGTGCGTGCCCTCGTCCGGCAGGGCGTGCGCGAAGTCACCCTGCTGGGACAGATCGTCGACCGGTACGGGAAGGACATCACTGGCGGCCCAGGGCTTCCCGACCTGCTGCGGGCCGTGCACGAGATCGAGGAGCTGGAACGCATACGCTTCCTGACCTCCCATCCCAACTGGATGACAGACGACCTGATCGGCACGATCGCCGCGCTGCCCAAGGTCTGCGAGCATATCGAGGTCCCGGTGCAGGCCGGCGACGATGAAGTCCTGGCGCGCATGAAGCGCGGCTACAGCGCCGACGACTATCGCCGCCTGATCGAGCGCCTGCGCCGCCGATTACCGGACGTTTCGATCGCCACCGACATCATCGTCGGCTTCCCCGGCGAGACCGAGCTGCAGTTCGAGCGCACGCGCGAGCTGCTGGCCGAGCTGCGCTTGGACGTGGCGCACCTGGCGCGTTACTCCCCCCGCCCGGCGACCGTCTCGGCCCGGCGCATGACCGATGACGTTCCCGAAGATGAGAAGATGCGCCGCTTCCGGATTCTGGAGGACCAACAGGCGGAGATCGTGGCCGAGATCAACCAATCGCTTCTAGGCCGACAAGTCGAGGTCCTGATTGAAGGGTTCCAGCGCGGCCGCTGGAAAGGCCGCACCCGGACCAACAAGCTGGTGTTCTTCGAGGCCGAGGGTGACCTGCGGGGGAAGACCGTGCCGGTGCGGATCGAGTGGGCTGGAGCATGGAGCCTGATCGGCTCGCCGGCCGTGGGGCGGTCCCTCTGACCGGCCCTGCCGCGCCGCAGGACGCACAGGACACCTGGTGACCGCGCAGGATCCCCGCCATGCACCCGCGCCTGGCTGGTCTCCACGCGGAAGGGCGCAGGTCCCGCTTCCCTGCCGCAGCTTGACGTCCCCGCAGCCGGACTGTAGGATGTGAACCGATGGCTCCCGGCGGTTCCCTGACACGACGCGCGCGCGCGGAGCACAAGATGCGCGCAGGCCCTCTACGCCGCTGCTTGGTCGTCGCGCTGACGATCGCGCTGGTCCAGGGCTCTTGCGATTTCCTGATGGGCGGGGGCGACTCGGGCCTCGACAGCACTGCCGTGCTGGAGACCTCGGTGGCGCAGCTGCTGACCCAGGCCCCTTGGGCGACGGCCTCGACGCCCGCACCGACCGCCGCCGGCCCGGGCGGCACGCCTCTGCCCCCGGACCTCGAGTCGGCCACCGCGACCCTGATCGCCACCGGTTGCTTCAATCGGGCCATGTTCGTGGCCGATATCAGCATCCCCGACGACACGGCGCTCGCCCCCGACATGCCCTTCACCAAGACGTGGCGTCTGCGCAACAACGGGACCTGCGGCTGGTCGGAGGAGTACGCGCTGGTCTTCGCCGGCGGAGAGGGGATGAGCGGTCAGGGATCGCAACCCCTCGGCCGAATGGTCCCGCCCGGCAGCGAGATCGACGTGTCGATCGACCTGGTCGCCCCATCCGCGGACGGCACCTATCGCGGCACGTGGATGCTGCGGTCCCCTCAGGGCAACCAGTTCGGGATCGGGCCATCAGGCGATCTGCCATTCTGGGTCCAGATCCAGGTCGGGCCGGGGACCACGCCGCCCAGCGGCAATGCCCTCGTTTACAGCTTTGCGGACCACGTGTGCGAGGCGGACTGGCGGAGTGGGATCGGTCTGCTGCCGTGCCCGGGAACAGAGACCGACCCCAATGGCTATGTTGCGTTGGTGAGAACGCCCCGGCTGGAGAACGGTTGGCCCGACGACGAGCCGGTCATCTCCATGCACCCCGAATGGAACGAGGACGGCACGATCACCGGGCGCTTCCCTGCCGTTTTCGTGCCCGATGGATCGCACTTCAGGACGATCATCGGCTGCGCCTGGAACGCGCATTCGTGCGAGGTTGTCTTCCAGCTGAACTACAGGATCGGCGATGGGCCGCTGCAGAACCTGGGTCAGTGGACAGAAGTCTACGACTCCCGCTGGCGAAGTCTGGATCTCGATCTGACAGCCTTGGCCGGCCAGCGGGTCGCGTTCGTCCTGGCCGTGCTGGCCAATGGCCCAGCCACGCAGGACCTCGCCTACTGGCTGTCCCCCGTCATCCTTCACTGAGTGATCACGCCCCGGCGCGGCTAACGCGGTAGAATCGACGCAAGATGATCGATCCTCGTTCCGGCGCGCCCCGCAGGCAACTTCGGGCGGCGCTATCCGTGAGCGCCGTGCTGTGCGGCATGCTGCTCACGGGCTGCGGCCAGCGTCCTTCAAGTGCATCGACCGCCGGCTTGCCGGCGACGGGGATCGCGCTCGCCTCTGTGGTGGCTCCTGCCGCGCCGACGCCTTCTTCGGTGGGCGCCCCCACCCTTCTACCAACGGGACCCCGGCCGCCCGGCACGCCGGTCGGCTCGACCGAGTCGGCTTCGCCCTCCCCTTCGGCCATGCCCGCCGCCTGCACCGACCGGGCCAGTTACGTCAGCGACGTCACCGTCCGAGACGACAGCGAGGTGACCGTCGGGACGGCATTCGTCAAGATCTGGCGACTGCAGAACGCCGGCACCTGCACCTGGACTCCGGACTACGGCCTGGTCTTCTTCGGCGGCGAGCGCATGTCCGCCGCCGCTGTCATACCGCTCAGCGCGACGGTCGGCCCCGGCATGCAAGCGGACCTGCCGGTCGACATGGTCGCCCCTGGCACGCCGGGGACCTACCAGGGCTTCTGGCGCCTGCGCTCGTCTTCCGGCAGCCTGTTCGGCATTGGCCCGGGCGGAGACGAGTCGTTCTGGGTCAGGATCGTCGTCGTCCCTCAGCTGACACCTTCGCCCAGTCTCTCGCCTTCGCCGACGGTAACCCCGACACCGGCGGTCATCGTAACTGGAACGGTCGAGCTGCAGGCGGGTTCTTCACTGGACCTGGACAGCGGCAACTCGAATCCGGTTGCGGGCGCCGACCTGCTCTTCAACGGCGCAGACATCGCCAGCGGGTCCCTCAACCCGGCGCCGAGCGCGCGCCTGGCGCACTACTCACCTCCACCGCCCACACCGGGGCCGGTCGATTGCCTGAGCGCCCCGTTGAGCCTCGACGCGCTGCCGACTTCCGGACTCGCCCCGGGCAGTCTGGTGTGCTACCTTACCGATCTGGGTCGGCCCGGATACTTCGAGGTAATGGACGACGGCGCGGTCTTGCGCCTGCGCTTCACAACCTGGAACCCGTGACCCCGGCCGGGGGCGTCCGGCCTTGGCCGGTCGGGGTGGGTTGACATGCAGTCACAGATCCTGGTCGTCGACGCCAATCCGATCTTCGCCGGCCTGGTGCGCCAGACGCTGGAGGAGACCGGACGCTATCAAGTCGTCTCCGCGGCCCGCGGCCAGGAGGCGATCGACATCTCACGGCGAAGCGATATCCACCTGGCGATCGTCGACCTCGACCTGCCCGATGTGCCCGGCCTGGAGGTCATGCGGCGCATCCGCTCCTTGCGCCCGGACCTGATCCTGGTGGCTGTCCCGATCGGCGGCGAGTTGGATGCCGCGCAACGCGAGCGCCTCCAGATCCACGATGTGTTGACCAAGCCGTTCTACCTTCCCGAGTTGGCGGCGAAGATCGATGCGGCGCTCGGGCTCTCCGCCGAGAGCTCCCCGGCGCCGCCCGATTCGCTCTGGCCGGAGCTGGAGGCGGTCTCCGCCGACGAGACCTCCTCGCCTGCCGACGAGTTGGCCGCAGCCATCGAGGCGGGCATACCGGCCGAGCTATTTGAGGCGCCGCCTGCCCCGCCGCCCGCCGTGACCGGCCCTCCCCGCCCAATACCCCCGGCGCCGCCGGCGCTGGCCGGCCCGCCCTGGCTCACCGATGTGGATCGCGCCGCGCAGTACCTGACGCGCCTCTCGCTTGAGACCTCGGCCGAAGCGGCCATGCTCACCCGCGCCGGCAAGCTGTGGGCCTACGCCGGGCACCTGGCGCAGCCGCAGCTCGATGACCTGATCGCGCTGGTGGGCGATTTCTGGGCGGCGGAGGGCGCCCGCGGCGCGGTGGCGCGTTTCGTCCGCCTCCCGGATGCCTCGGCGGACCACATGCTCTACGCCACCACCGTGATCGCAGATATCGTCCTCTCGCTGCTGTTCAGCTCAGAAACGCCATTCAGCATGATCCGCCGTCAGGCGCAATCCCTGGCGCGCTCGCTGTCCGAGGTCGATCCGGCCGATTCCATCGCCGCTGGTTCGCGCGCACCCGGGCCGGAGGGCGCACCCTCCGAGACGCCCAGCGAGTGGGTCCCCGAATCGTTTGTCCCGGCTCCAGGATTGCCGGCCCTCGACGACCTGGTGCTCCCGCCGCCCGACCCCGGCGAAGCAGTGCGCGCCGGGCCGGTGGAAGGGGAGACCGAGACCGCGGTGCCGATACCGGCCGACTGGGTTTCCTCCATGCCCCGCCCGGCCGCTCATATGCCCTTCCTCGACCAGATCGACGTGAGCCCGGAAGCCCGCTCGACCGACGGGCTCGAGGAGCCCGACGGCCCGCTGCCGGAAGCGCGCTATCAGCTCGAGTTCACTGCGGTCCTCGTCCCTCGCTTCCCCGACCACAAGCTCACCGGCGAGTTAGCCCGCGACCTGACCGATTGGGTCACACGCCTGTGTGTCGCCTGGGGCTGGCGCGCCGATGCCATCGACATCCAGCCCGAGTACCTGTGCCTGACGCTCACGTTGACGCCTGAGGTGGCGCCCTCCCGCGCCGTCCACAGACTGCGGCAGGATCTCTCGGATCGGATTCTGGAGGCCTATCCGGGCGTGGTGGCCGATCTGCCTTCGGGCCGCTTCTGGGCGCGCGGCTACCTGCTTTCCGCCGGTACGCATGTCAGCCCCGAACACATCCACGCCTTCCTGGCCGAGACGCGTCGCACGCAGGGACTGGCAGCCTGAGGTGAGCCGCGGCCCGGTGTTACAATGCGGGCCGATTCGCTCAGGCACCGTCACCGTCGCCGACCTGCAAACACACACAAGTCCGTGATCGAGGTAGATCATGCCGGAGAAGCCTCGTCTCTACCTGATTGACGGCCACGCCCTGGCGTACCGTGCTTACTTTGCATTGACGCGCGCCGCCGACAGCTCGCGTTGGTCGACGAAATCGGGCGAGCCGACAGCCGGCGTGTACGGGTTCACCTCGATCCTGCTTCGCCTGCTCGAACAAGCCGAGCCCGAGTACCTGGCCGTCTCCTTCGACACCGGACGCACGTTCCGCGATGACCTGTACGAAGACTACAAGGCCACGCGCGACAAGATGCCGGAAGACCTGGCGCCGCAGCTCGACCGCATCCGGCAGGTGGTGCAGGCGTTCGGCATCCCCATTCTGGAGGCACAAGGGTACGAGGCCGACGACGTGCTGGGGACGATTGCCCGGCGGGCCGCCGCACAGGGCGTGCACGTCGTCATCCTGACCGGTGATCGCGACCTGCTTCAGCTGGCCGACGACGACATCACCATACAGCTGGCCGGCCAGAAGCTGTCCGAAGCCGTCGACTACGACCCCGGGATGGTCGAACAGCGATTCGGGGTGCGGCCCGATCAGGTGGTCGACTTCAAGGCCATGGTCGGCGACACCAGCGACAACATCCCCGGCGTCAAGGGGATCGGCGAGAAGACCGCCGCCGATCTTCTGCGCAAATTCGAGAGCCTGAGCGGCATCTACGCTCATCTGCCGGAGGTGCCCACGCGCTGGCGCACACTCCTGGAGAACGGGCGCGAACAGGCGTTGCTCAGTCAGCAGCTGTCCGCCATCGCCACCGATGTCCCCATGGAGTTCGACCTGGCCGCCTGCCTGCGCCGGCCCGTCGACCGCGAGGGCGTCTTCGAACTCTTCCGAGAACTGGAGTTCCGCTCGCTCCTGGCGCGGTTGCCGGGCGGCGACGACCGCGGCCAGCAGCTGACCATGTTCGCCGCGCCAGCCGCGCCGGTGCAGCCCGGGCTGGAGGTGATGGTCGTCGACAATCAGGATGCACTCGACGAGCTGCTGCGCCGCCTGGCCAACGCTTCGGCGGTCGCACTGGACGTCGAGACCACCAGCACCGACGCCGTGCGCGCCGAACTGGTCGGCCTGTCGCTGGCGGTCGCCCCCGGTCAGGCCTTCTACCTGCCTGTGGGCCACAATCCAACCGCGGCCGGCGGAGCGCAGATCCCGGCCCGCCGTGCGCTGGAAGCGCTGCGCCCGGCCCTGACCAACCCGGCGCTGCCCAAGGTCGGTCACAATCTCAAGTACGACTACACCGTCCTGGCTCGTCTGGGTCTGCGAGCGGCGCCGCTCACTTTCGACACCATGCTGGCGGAGTGGCTCATCGACCCGGCCTCGCGCAACCTGGGCTTGAAGAACCTGGCTTTCGTCCGCCTGGGGATCGAGATGACCGAGATCGAGAGCCTGATCGGGAGCGGTCGAGGCCAGCGCTCGATGGCTGAGGTCCCCATCGCCGACGTGGCTCCCTACGCCGCCGCCGATGCGGAGGTCTGCCTGCGCCTGCTGCCCGAGCTCGAACAGGAGCTTGAGCAGAAGCAGCAGATGAACTTGTTCCGCAGCCTAGAAATGCCGCTGGTCACCGTACTGGCGGAGATGGAGATGGCCGGCATCTGCCTGGATGCCGGTCTCCTCGAAACGGTCTCCCAGGAAATGGCCACGCGCATGGCAGAACTGGAGGCCGAGATCTACCAGACGGTCGGCCGCGAGTTCAACCTGAACTCGACCCAACAACTGGCGGGGGCCCTGTTCGTCGATCTCGGGCTGGCGCCTCCGGACCGGACGCGCAAGACCGCCTCCGGCCATTTCTCCACGGCCGCCTCCGTCCTTGAGGATCTGCGGCATGCCCACCCGGTCGTCGAGCGCATCCTGGAGCACCGCGAGATCTCAAAGCTCAAGTCGACCTACGCCGACGCGCTCCCGGAGCAGGTCAATCCGGACAGCGGCCGGGTGCATACCTCCTACAGCCAGACCGGATCGGTGACCGGGCGGCTGGCCTCTTCCGAACCGAATCTGCAGAACATCCCCATCCGCACAGACCAGGGCCGGCTGATCCGCCGGGCTTTCATCTCCGCGCCGGACCACGTGCTGCTCAGCGTCGACTACTCACAAATCGAGCTGCGCATCGTGGCGCACATCGCCGAAGACGACGCCATGATCCAGGCTTTCCATGAGGACCAGGATATCCATGCCGCGACCGCCGCGGCCATATCCGGCACCCCGCTCGCGGCGGTGACGCCCGAGGCCCGCCGGCAGGCCAAGGCGGTCAACTTCGGCCTGATCTACGGGATGAGCGCCTTCGGCCTATCGCGCTCGACGGAGATGACGCTGAGTGAGGCCGAGAATTTCGTCAAGGCTTACTTCCAGCAGTTCCCCGGCGTCCGCCGCTATCTCGATCAGGCACGCCGGCAGGCGGCCGAGCTGGGCTACGTGGAGACGCTCATGGGCCGGCGGCGCTACTTCCCGCAGTTGCTGCGCGGGGCGGCCTCGGTCCCCGAGGCGGCGCGTGCCCGGGCCGAGCGCGAAGCCGTCAACGCTCCTATCCAGGGAACGGCGGCCGACATCATCAAGCAGGCGATGCTGCGCATGCCCGCGGCGCTGGCCGAGGCCGGGCTCTCCGCCCGCATGCTGCTCCAGGTGCATGATGAACTGGTGCTCGAGTGCCGGCGCGCCGAGCTCAAGGATACCGCTCGCGTGGCGATGCAGGTGATGCAGCAAGCCTACCTGCTGCGCGTGCCGCTCAAGACCGACGCCAAGTTCGGCTCCAACTGGAACGACATGCAGCCGGTCGCGTAACGCGCCCCGCCTGCGCGCGCCCGGCTTCGCCGGGCGACTTGTGCTATACTCGCCGCACTATCCCGCACATCGGATCGCAACCGCATGACCGGACGGAAGGATCTGTTCGAGGAATCGATGCGGCTGGGGCACTCGGCCGCGTGGGACCTGCAGTGGCCCCGCGCGATCGAGTTCTACCGCAAGGCCCTGGCTGAATCCCCCGACAACCCGAGCGCCTTGACCAGCCTCGGACTGGCCCTGTTGGAGAGCGGCCAGTTCAAAGAGGCCCTGTCCGCCTACCACCGCGCCGCCAAGTCCTCCCCCGGCGACCCCCTGCCCGTCGAGAAATGCGGATCGATCTTCGAGCGCCTCGGTCAGGTCGAAGACGCCGTCAAGCAGCACGAAGCCGCGGCTGAGATGCACATCGCCCGCAAGGATGCGGAGCGGGCCATCGAAAGCTGGCGCAACATCGCCCGCCTGGCGCCGGGCAACCTGGCGGCGCGCTCGAAACTGGCCCTGACGCTGGAGCGCCTGGGCCGCAAGCACGAGGCCATGCAGGAGTATCTGGCCGTCGCCGCGATCCTGCAGCGCGGCAACAAGATCGACCGGGCGACGGAAGCCGCCCAGCGAGCGATGGTGCTCGTCCCGGGGGATGCGGAAGCCAGCAACGCCCTGAACCTGCTGCGTCACGGCCGCCCGCTGCCTTCCCCCACCCGGCCGCGCGGCGGCACGGCGCCCCTGGTCATGGACGGCGTGCGCGGTTTCATCGAGGCCGACGCGGCCACCGAAGCCGACAAGGAATCCCCGGACCCGGAGGTCAGCGCGCGCAATAAATCGCTGACCATCCTGGCCGGTCTGCTGTTCGAAGATCCGACCGGCGGCGATGCGCCGCAGGCGCCGGGCAAGATCTCCGACATCGCCAAAGGAAAGACCGACAGCACGCGCGAGGGCCGCGGCCGCCCGCGCATGTACCTGTACCTCAAGGAAGCCATCGATCTGCAGACGCGCGGCCTGAAAAGCCAATCGGCCAAGGAACTGCAGCGCGCCATCGACGACGGCCTGGATCACCCGGCCGCCCACTACAACCTGGGCCTGCTCAAGCGCGAGCTGGGGGACCTGGGCGCGGCACGCAAGCATCTGACCTCCTCCCTGGGCCACCCCGAGTTGGCCCTGGGCGCCAACCTGGCGCTCGGTCGGCTGGCGCGCATGCAGGGCGACATGTCCGAGGCAGCGCGCTTCCTGCTGCAGGCCTTGCGGCAGGCCGACGCCCTATCCGTGGACGGCAGCCAATCCGGTCAGCTCAACGAACTGTACGACACGATCCTCAGCTCGCAGGGCGAGGGCGACCCGGAGTCGCTCTCCCGCATCGTCGAGAACACGCTCAACTTCCTGAGCGGCCCCGGCTGGCTCGGCCGCCTGAAGCAGGCCCGTCAGCAGCTCGAGACACAACGCACCGGCGCCACCGTCGTCCCGATCGCCGAGATGCTGGCCGTACCCGGCACGGCCCGCGTGATCCAGACCATGGTGCGCGTCGAGGAGCTGATGCGCGCCGGGTTGCACGTGGCGGCGATGGAGGAATCGATGTTGGCGCTGCAGCAGGCGCCCACCTACCTGCCGCTGCACCAGCGCATGGCCGAGATCTTGATCGCCTCGGGCCGCATGGAAGACGGCCTGCGCAAGCTCCAGATCCTGGCCGAGGCCCACCGTGTGCGCGGCGAGACGCAGCAGGCCGGGGAGACCTACGAGTTGATCCTCGAACACGCCCCCGTCGACCGCAACACACGCACCCGGCTGATCGAAGTCCTGGCCCAGCAGGATCGTGTCGACGAGGCTCTGACGCAGTATTTGGAGCTGGCCGATCTGTATCGGCAGTTGGCCGAGACGGATGCCGGCCGCAAGGCGCTGACCGACGCGCTGCGCCTGGCGCAACGCTCGCCCACCGAACGCACCTGGTCCCTGAAGATCCTGCACAGCATGGGCGACATCGACCTCTCGCGCCTGGATTGGCGTCGGGCCCTGCGTGTGTACGAGCAGATCCGCACCATCGATCCCAGCGATGAGAAGGCGCGCCTGAACGTCATCGACCTGAACCTGCGCCTGGGGCAGGAGGATCAGGCCGGGAAGGAACTGGACAGCTACCTGGAGCATCTGGTCGGTCTTGGGCGCGGCCCGGCCGCGCTGCAGACGCTCGAGGAGCTGGCGCGTGATCATCCCGGCAAGCAGGCCCTGCACGCCCGTCTGGCGGAAGCGTACAAGGCCGCCGGGCGCAACGCCGATGCCATCGCCCAGTACGACGCGCTGGGCGAGATTCAACTCGATGCGGGCCAGATCCCGGATGCGATCCACACCATCCAATCCATCCTGGATCTGAACCCGCCGGACCTGGAAGGATATCAGGAACTGCTGCGCAACCTGCAGTCCGGGGCCTGATCTGTCTTCCGTCGAATAGCGGTTGGCGTGTGAGCAATCTCATCGGGGAAATCACCTTCCTGTTCCAGCGCCTCGACTGGCTGAGCCTGGTCGATGTGGCGCTGGTCAGCGCCATCTTCTTCTTCGTCCTCAGTCTGGTACGCGGGACTCAGGCGGCGGCGCTGCTGCGGGGCATGATCCTGCTGGTCATCCTCATCGCCCTGCTCACCAGCCTGCTGCCGCTGCCGGCGTTCTCCTGGCTCCTGCGCAATACGCTCACCCCGCTGCTGGTGGCCATCCCGGTCATCTTCGCGCCGGAGATCCGCCGCGGCCTGGAGCGCTTGGGCCGGGCCGGCTCGACGATCGTCGCCGGCCAGGGCCCCTCCCCGATCGAGAGAACGATTGCCGCCATCAGCACCGCCGCGCAGCGCCTGGCTGACCAGCGCTGCGGAGCCCTGGTCGTCCTTGAGCGCGAGGACCACCTGGACGAATACGTCGAGACCGGCGTCCGTTTGGATGCATCCCTCTCACCCGAACTGCTGCTGCAGATCTTCTACGTCAACACCCCGCTGCATGACGGGGCGGTGATCGTTCGCGGCGAGCGGGTGGCAGCCGCCTCCTGCGTCCTGCCGCTCTCCACGGGCGGGACTCTCTCGCGCGGGGGCGACCGACAGATGGGCCTGCGGCATCGGGCGGCGCTGGGCATCAGCGAAGTCAGCGATGCGGTGGCCATCGTGGTCTCCGAAGAAAGCGGCACGATCTCGGTCACCCACAATGGTCGGATGATCCGCCGGCTGGATATCAACCGGCTGCGCAACATCCTGTCGGCCTTCTATCACCCGCCCCAGCCGCGCTGGCTCCCCGCATTGGTGGCGCGCGTGCTCACCGGGTTGGAGCGCCTGCGCCATCGGCCGGCGGGTGAGTGAGGGCAGGAGTCGCCATGTTGCGCTGGCTGCTCAGGAACGCCGGGACGCTGGCAATGGCCATCCTGCTGGCCCTGCTGGTCTGGGGCTCGGCCGTCAATGCCGCCGACCCCACCCAGGAGCAGACTTACGCCAACGGGATCGCCATCGAGTACGCCGGCATGGCCGACGACCTCATCCTGCTCGGCTCGCCGCCGGCCAGCGCCACCGTCAGCGTGCGGGCGCCGCGTTCGATTCTCGATCAACTGACAGCGGACGAGATCCACGTCAGCGCCGATCTGACCGGGCTGGATTCCGGACGTCACCAGCTCGAACTGGCCGCAGTCATCGATCGTCAACCGGCGCGCGCCCTGTCGATCGAGCCGTCGACGGTGATCCTGACCATCGAACGGGTGTCGACGCGCGACGTCCCGGTGCAGGTGCGTACCGTCGGCTCCCCGGCGATCGGCTATCGACTGGTCACACAATCGGTGGCCCCCACCCAGGTCGCCGTGGCCGGCCCGGCCTCGGCGGTCGACCAGGTGGCACAGGTCCTGGCCGAGGTCAACGTGACCGACCAACGTCAGGATATCGACCAGGACGTGCGGCTGATACCGGTCGATTCGACCGGGCAATCGCTCGAAGGCCTGCGCCTCGAGCCGGATACGGTCCGGGTCACTGCCACCATCGAGCGGCTGGGCGGCTATCGCGATGTGGCCGTCACGCTGGTGATCCAGGGCGAGGTCGAACCGGGCTACGCGCTGGCACGCCTGACGATCTCGCCGCCGGTCGTGACCGTCTACTCCGCCGACGCATCGGCGGTGGCGGTCCTGCCCGGATTCGTCGAGACCGAGCCGCTCGACCTGACCGGCAGCCGCAGCAGCTTCGAACGTCGTCTGGCGCTCGATCTGCCGGAAGGGATCACGCCGGTCGGGGCACAGACCGTGCTGGTGCAGGTGGAAATCTCCACCATCGAGAGCTCGCTGACCCTCACCCTGCCGGTCGAGTTCCAGGGGCTGGGCAGCGGCCTGGCCGCCACGCCTTCGCCCGACAGCGTCAGTGTGATTCTCACCGGCCCGGTGTCGGCCCTCTCCAACCTGCAGCCGGGAGATGTGCGCGTCTACCTCGACCTGCGCGACCTGCGCATCGGCACGCATCAGGTGACCCCACAGGTCGTCGTCCTGCCGGCCGGCGTCATCACCCAGACGATTCTCCCCGAGGCCATCCAGGTCACCCTCAGCCGGGCAGCCACGCCCACGCCCACCCCGTGAGGCTGAAGTGAGCAAGCCGGTGGTCGCCCTCGTCGGCCGCCCGAATGTGGGCAAGTCGACGCTCTTCAACCGCCTGGCCGGGGAGCGCCTGGCCGTCGTCGATGAGAAGCCGGGCACCACGCGCGACCGCCTGGTGGCCGAAGCCGAGTGGCGCGGGATCGCCTTCGACATTGTCGATACCGGCGGAATCGATCCGCACGGACAGGGGTCCGGCGAACCCCTGTCGCTCGACTCGGCCGAGTACGTGCCGCAGATCCGGGCGCAGGCCGAGGCGGCCGCCTCGGAGGCCGACGCTGTCCTGTTCCTGGTCGACGGCGAAACGGGCCCTACCCCGGCGGACCAGGAAGTGGCCGAGATCCTGCGGCGCCGGCGTGCGCCCGACGGAAGTCGCGGCGCGCCGGTCCTGCTGGTGGTCAGCAAGTGCGACACCGCAGCTCGGCGGGCCCAGGCGGTCGAGTTCTACTCGCTTGGCATGGGCGATCCCCTGCCGATCTCCGCTCTGCACGGGACCGGGACCGGCGACATGCTCGACCGCCTGATCGAGGCTCTCGGGGAGCAGACCTCCGCCGAGCAGACCGAGGACGGCTCGGTGCGCATCGCCATCGTGGGCCGGCCGAACGTGGGCAAGTCGAGCCTGCTCAACCGCCTGTTAGGGGAAGAGCGCGTCCTGGTCTCTCCGATCCCGGGCACAACCCGCGATGCGGTCGACACGCACCTGACCTATCACGGAACGGCGATCACGTTGATCGACACGGCCGGGATACGCCGCCGCGGCCGGATCGAGCCGGGCGTCGAGAAGTACTCGGTGCTGCGCGCCGTGCGCGCATTGGAGCGGGCCGACGTGGCCCTGCTGCTGATCGACGCCACCGAGGGCGTGACCGCGCAGGACACGCACGTGGCCGGGATGGCGCTGGACAAGTACAAGAGCGTCGTGGTGATTGTGAACAAGTGGGATCTGATCGAGAAAGACGAGCGCACCCTGCCGGATTTCGCCGAGCGCATCCGCCATCAGCTCAACTTCCTGGATTACGTTCCGGTGCTGTTCATTTCAGCCAAGACCGGCCAGCGCGTTCACCAGGTGCTACCGACCGCGCTGCGCGTCCAGGAAGAGCGATTGCGACGCATCCCGACCGGAGAGCTCAACCGCCTGGTCCAGGAGGCGCTGGCCGGGCACGCCGCGCCTTCGAAGGGCGGTCGGTTCCTCAAAGTCCTGTATGCCTCGCAGGTGCGCACCGATCCGCCGACATTCCTCTTCCACGTTAACGACCCGGAACTGGTGCACTTCACCTACGAGCGCTACCTGGAAAACCGGTTGCGGGAGGCGTACGGGTTCCTGGGGACCCCGCTGCGGTTGTCGTTTCGCAAGCGCGCCCGGGCCTCCGGCCGCGAACGCTGACCCCGGCCACGGATCGGAAGGCGGGCCCCGCTCGACGGGCAGACGATCCACTGGACCCGGCGTCATCCTTGCGACCGCACGGGCGCGGTCGTATAATCCTGTGCGTGCCTGAACCGTCGTCCGAATCGTCTGCGCCCCCGGAGTGGGGCGCATCCGCCTCACCACCCCGACGCCACCCTCTGCTGCGGGCGCTGTGGGAAGTCATCCAGACTCTCTTCATCGCCGGGGCGCTCTTCGTAGCCGTCAATCTGACGACGGCTCGGATTCGCGTCGAGGGCAGCAGCATGGAACCCAGCCTGCACGACGGCGAGCTGGTCGTGGTCAGCCGCTTGTCCTACCGCTGGGGAGAGCCGGCACGCGGTGACATCATCGTCTTCAACCTGCCGCTCGATCCGGGCCGGCGGTTGATCAAGCGCCTGATCGGTCTGCCCGGCGACCACATCCTGATCCGCGACGGTCAGGTATGGATCAACGGAGCCCTGCTGGAAGAACCTTACATCGCCGCGCCGCCGCGCTACAGCGGCGAATGGGATGTCGGCCCGGATGAGGTCTTCGTCCTGGGCGACAACCGCAACAACTCGTCTGATTCACCCAACTGGGGAATGCTGCCGATCGATCGCATCATCGGCAAGGCGGTGCTGGTCTACTGGCCGCCGCCCGAGGTCGGCCTGATCCCGCACTACGACCTGGCCGTCTCACCCGGGACCTGAAGCCATGCCGGATCCGCGTGAGTCATGCGCTTGTGCTAGAATCGTGCGTGCCTCCCTTCCGGAGCGGTCAAGCGGACCCCCATTCCGGCGCGGCGGCGAGCCCATGAGCTGCAGACCCGAATCGGCCTCAGCGGTATGCGGCAGTAGACTGGCGGCGGACACCCGAGAATGAGCGCACAGACCGACTACCCCTGCCCCGAATGCCAGCTGGGAACCGTCTCCGCCCGGCGGGTGACGTATTTCATCTTCCGCAATGGGCAGCCCGTGACCGTGCCCGATTTCCCCGCCTGGGTATGCGACGTCTGCGGCCGGCGCGAGTACGACACTGCCGCACTGGCCGAACTCCAGGCGATGCTCGATACCGGCTCTCAGCCTCGCCGGCGATCCCGGCGGCCGCGGCCGGGGAGCGACCCGGCCCGCCCGGCCCGGCACGACGGCACTCGCCGGCGTCCTTAGGTCGGCACGGCGGCGCGGTGGCGAAAGGCGGTACGGCATGAGCGACGCGGCCACCCGAGCCGCCACACCCAGAGTCATCGTCGTCGCCGACGTCGAGAGCAACGCCCGGGCGTTGATCGACAAAGTGCTGACGCCCGCCGGGATCCAGGCCTGGCCCGACCGAGGCGAGGGCCCCGCTGCCGACATCCTCATCGTCGACATGACCCAGCTGCGCGGCGACCCGCTGGCAGGCCTGCGCACACGCCGCGAGCACGGCGACGAATCTCCGGCCATCGCCCTGGCGGCACACTTCCCCCCCAATCGGCTGCGCGAGCTCTTCCAGCTCGGCGTGCGGGACATCATGCTCAAACCGTACCGCCCGGCCGAGCTGTGCCAGGCGGTCTACGAGCTCAGCGACGTGCGCGCCCGCGAGGGCAGCACGCAGATTCTCTCCCGGCGCCTGGAGCTGATGCGGGAACGGCTGCGCCGCCAGCAGGATGAACTTCGACTGCTGGGCGAGATCGGCCGCGCCGTCGCCACCCTGGACGACCTGGACCAGATCCTGACGCGCGTGGCCGAAGCGGCGGCCTATGTGACCGACGCCGAAGAGACGCACATCTACATGGCCGACGGCAGCAGCGGCGACTTGATCCTACGCGCCTCCAAGCTGGCCGGCGAGCAACGGGCCGCCCTGCAGCGTGTGCGTGTCGAGGACTCGCTTGTCGGCCAGGTTTTGCAGACCGGAGAACCGCTCTTGCACCAGCCTTCGCTGGAGGGCGGCGAGTACAAGATCCAGACCGGCTTCCTGGTCCAGTCCTTGATGCAGGTCCCGCTCAGGCTGGGCAGCCGCGTCGTGGGCGTCTTGGGCGCCTACAACCGCCTGGTGTCGCGGCGATTCGACGAACACCACTTGGCGCTGCTGAGCGCTCTCGGCGATTGGGCCAGCGTCGCCCTCGAGCATGCCTTCCTGATGCAGCAAGCCAAGCGCGCCGGCCCGAGCCTCGAGCCGGTGGTCGAGGCCACGGCCGAGCGCGCCCGCGCGCTGGAAGAAGCGTCGGCGATTCTGTTCGAGTTCCTTTCCGGCGCGCAGGGGCCGCTGGGGCGGGGCCAGGTCCAGAAGCTCCAGATGGTGCAGAAGCATCTTGAGACCTTGCGTGCCGTCCCGCTGGCCGCGCTGCCACGAGACGTGACCGGCCGATTCGTGGACATCGCCGGCCTGGTCCGGAGCGTGGCTCAGAAGTTCCAGGCCGAGGCCGCCCGCCGGGGGATCGCCATCGAGGTGGACGCCCTGCCCCTGATCCCTCAGTTCCCAGGCGACGTCGCTCGCACCCGACGGGTGATCGAGGCGCTGGTGGGCGCCGCTTTGGCCCGTTCGCGCGAAGGACCGATCGTGGTCGCGGCCGACTACTTCGGCGTCCACTCCGGGGAGCCCGACACAGCGGTGCGTCTGCCGATCGGAAGGACATTCGCCGACGGTCAGTGGGCCGCCGTCAGCGTCGCCGACCCGAACCCGGGTCTCTCGCCAGACACGATGCGGGCGCTGACCTCCCCGCGCGCCGACCCGACCGCCGGACTCGAAGCTCCCGGGCTGTCGATGGGGGAAGCCCGCATGATCGCTGAGAGCCTCGGCGCCCAGCTCTGGCACGAGCTATCCGCTTCGGGAAACGTGATCACCTTCGCCATCCCCATCGCCTGAGCGAAGGAGGGGTCCGTGGGCAAGCCGATTTCCGTCGAGATCTACACCTCCAGCCACCGCATCCTGGGCCGCATGGACCCCGGGGCGACCGGCCTGTTCAGCCATCTGAATATCCCGACCGCCTCGTTCCTGGAGCTGGAGGGGGCGCACCTGAGTCGGCTCCACCAACCCGGACGGCTGGTCGCCCGCTTCCCGGAACTGACTCTGGTCAAAGGCCAGATCGTCGCCATCCTGCTGAGCAGCCGGATGGAGGTCGGCCCGGCCGGCGTGGCCCGCGGCGGATACAGCACCACCGTACCGCACGGCGTGCACCTGGCGCTGGGCGGCTATGAGCTGCGCGGCATCATCGAGACCGCCGGCAAGTACGACTTCGGACAGATGATGTTCGAGGGCACGCGCATCTTCGTGCCGCTCTACCACGCCACGCTGATCGCCATCTTGTTCCCCAACGTCAAGGCGGAGTGCCCCGCCCTGTTGTTCAACCGGGACATGGTCGACGTCGTGGGACTGCTCCCGAAAGAAGAGTGGCCGCAACCCGTCCCGACGGGGAAGCTCACGCCGGAGACTTAACCTGGCATTCAGAGAGCCGCGCCGGGGGGATACATGGCGCTGTTCTGGATCACCCTGGGATGGCTGGCCGGCATCGTCGCCGGCCAGAGGACCCCTCAACCGGTCTGGGCCTGGCTGGCCTTCTCCGCCGCCGCGTTAGTTTCGGCGGTCCTCTTCCGCCGCCTGGCGACCTTCCGATGGACGTTCATCGGACTACTAGTCCTCGGCCTGGGAGCCGCCCGGTCGGCCGCCGCGCAGCCGCCCACCGGCCCGCTCGCGCTGGCGACCTACAACGGCCGTTCCGGGCAGGTCGTCCTCGAAGGGACGGTCATCGATACGCCTGACGTCCGCGAGAGCTACGTTGGCCTTCGGCTGGAGGTCGACCGCCTCCAGCTCGGACCCGATCAGCCGGCAATGCCCGTACGCGGTCGTGTGCTTGTCTATGCACCGCGGCTGGATCCCTGGGCCTACGGCGACCGCCTCCAGGTAGTGGGCGGACTGGAGACACCGCCGGTCTTCGAGACGTACTCCTATCGTGACTATCTCGCCGGCCAGGGGATCCACAGCCTGATGCGCGAGGCCGCGCTGACCCGTCTGGCCGCGCGTCAGGCTCCCCCGCTTCTGCAGGCGCTTTTCGACTACCGTTCCCACGCGCTGCGGGTCGTCTACCGCCTGTTCCCCGACCCCGAGGCGTCGCTCCTGGCGGGGATCCTGCTTGGCATCGAGACCGGCATCCCGGCGGAGGTGCGCGCCGCCTTCGACCGGACAGGCACTTCGCACATCATCGCCATCTCCGGATTCAACTTGACACTGGTCGGAGCGATGTTCATCAGCGTATTTGGGCGTTGGCTGGGGCCGCGCCGCGGCGTACTTGCGGCCGGCACGGCCATTGCGGTCTACACGCTGCTGGTCGGCGCCGACCCACCCGTTGTGCGCGCCGCTATCATGGCGGGCGTTGGGCTGTTGGCGCGGCGCGTCGGCCGTCAGACCGATGCCTTCGCCTCGCTGGGTGCTGCCGCCTGGTTGATGACCGCCCTTCGTCCTGCAGCCTTGTGGGACGTCGGCTTCCAGTTGTCATTCGCCGCGACCCTTGGCTTGATCCTCTACGCCGCCCCGCTCCAGCGAAGCCTCTTGCGGCACCTTGAGCCGAGGCTGGGCGCACAGGCCGCGCAACGGCTGGGCGGTCCCCTGGCCGAATTCGGCTTGTTCACGCTGGCGGCGCAGGTGACCACCTTGCCGTTGATGCTCTACTACTTCCAGCGTCTGTCCCCCGCCTCGCTGCTGGCCAACCCGGTGATCCTCCCGGCGCAGCCGGCGTTGATGGGTGTGGGTGGCCTGGCCGTCTTGCTCGGAACGGTCTGGCCGCCGCTCGGTCAGCCTTTGGCCTGGGCGGCCTGGCCCTTCGCCGCCTTCACGATCCGGGTCGTGGAATGGTTCTCCGGCTGGCCGATGGCGTGGATTCCGCTCGGGCAGACGAGGCTGCCGTTGGTCGCCGCACTGTATGCGATCCTGTTCGGCGTGACCGCGCTGGCCGGGCTACCGTCCGAACGGCGGGCGCGCTGGCGGCTGCCGGCGATCCGCGCGCCGGCCTGGGCTGCGTGGACGGGGGCCGGCGTCGCGGCGGTGCTGGTCTGGGCTCAGGCCCTGGCCCTTCCGGACGGCCGGCTGCATCTGACAGTGTTGGATGTCGGCGGCGGGGAAGCCGTGCTGCTCGAATCCCCGAGCGGCCGATTCGTGCTCATCAACGGCGGCGTCAGCGCGGTGGCGTTGGGCGAAGGCTTGGGCCGACGCCTGCCGCCTCTTGCACGCCGCATCGATTGGCTGGTGCTGGCGACGACCACCGATGAGCAGATCGGTGCCGTTCCCGAGGTGATCGAACGCTTCTCCGTGGCCGGCCTGCTGAGGGGCGGCCCGCCGGGCGGTTTGGCGTATCGCCGCGTGATGCGGCAACTGACCGCCACCGGCGGACGCATCGTGGCCGCCCTGCCCGGACAGCGCCTGTCGCTGGGAGACGGCGCCTGGCTAGAGGTGCTCGCGGTCGGAGAACATGGCGCAATCCTGCAGGTGACTTACGGCGCCTTCCGCGCCCTGATCCCGAGCGGCGCCGATCCGGCCATGTTCACCGATCCGACGTCGCCGCTGCACGCTGGCCCCGTGACCGCACTGGTCCTGGCCGACGGCGGGGAGGCCGCCTTCAATCCGGCCGAGTGGTTGGCCGAGGTCGAGCCGCAGGTCTCGATCGCTTCGCTCGCCGCCGGCGACCGCCGCGGGCGGCCCTCGCCGGAGACCCTGCAGGCGCTTTCCGGACGCGCCCTCCTGCGCACCGATCGCAACGGCTGGATCGAGCTCGCCACCGACGGGGAGACTCTATGGGTCGAGGTCGAGCGGGACGGCGAGTACTGAGTCTCCGAACCCCGAAGCGTACCGGTTTCCAGACCGCCGCCAAATGGCGGCTGGCCAGACAAAGAAGGCGACCCCTTTCGGGGTCGCCCGTTTCGTCGCGGGAGCGAGACCTGCCCGGCCCGCCCTAGTCGCTCAAGTCCCAGTAGCGGAGCTCGTCGACGCGGAAGGTGTAGGATGCATCGGTCCCGGAACGGACCAGCAGGCCGAACCGCCCAGAGCGGAAGGTGGAGTCGGTGTACTCGGCTAGCCGGTAGCCGTTGGCATAGAGCGTCAACGTGTTCCCGACCGCCTGCACCCCCAAGACGTTGGTCTGGTTGGGTCCGGAGTGGATGGCGGTGCTCTGAGTCGAGGGGATCAGGTCCGTGGCCGTATAGGTGGGCGAGGCCGCATCCAGCCGCCGCAAGCGGTACAGGCCGTCGCAGGTCAGAAACGCCAGGTAGCCGCGCACCGTCGGCGCCCCGCGCTCCGATCCCCGGAAGATCAGCCCATAGGCGTCACTGTCGGTACAGGAGGCCGTTTGCACGGTGATCTCGAGGTAGAAATCGCTCAGGGTCGGCCAGGTGAACCACCAGGTCTCGAAGAGCAGGTTCTTGCCGGTCACCGAGAGCTGCGAGCCGCTGTGTGTCAGGCGGATGTTGTCGGTGTCGGCCAGCAATCCGTCGGCGCTGACCCAATTGGCCGGGCTGTCGAGCGCGTCGGTCAGGTTGGCCGCGCCCCACGTGGCGGCAGGATCCAGGCGCGGTCCACTGGGCGTGGCGCTCGGCAAGCCGGTCGCTGTCGGCAGCGGGGTCGGGCTGGGGCCGAAGGTCGCCGTTGGGCTGGGCGCCAGGGTATCAGTCGGGATGGGTAGGGGCGCCGTCGTTTCCGTCGGCTGCACCGGCGCCAGCGGTTTCTCCTTTAGCTCATTCAGCAGCATGACGAAGATATCCTCCAGGCCGGGGGACACCGGACGGGCATCTTTCAATATAATGCCGTGCTCAACAAGCAGGCGGCCAACTTCCGGCAGCCGCCTGGCGGCATTGTCCACCAGCAGGTGAACGCTGTCCCCGAAAATCTCCGCGCTGCAGGCCCCGG
>DAIRVC010000030.1:0-21902 GCA_036803025.1 Anaerolineales bacterium | reverse complement strand
GTCATGGCGCGGCGCGGACTGGTGTCGGCAGTTGGCGGCTACGATCCCGCGCTGCGCTCGGCCGAGGATCACGACCTGCTGCTGCGCCTGGCCGAAGTCACACAGCTGGCCAACCTGCCCGACGAGCTGTACCGCTACCGGCAGCACCGGGAGTCGGTCAGCAAGCTGCGGCGCTTCGAACAAATGCGCAACTCCGCCGTCGCGCTGGAGAGGGCCGCTCTGCGACGCGGCGGCGGGAGCCCCTCGGCCGAGCTGTCCCGGGCCGTCGCCCGCGGCTTCCTGCGAGCGGCCTATATCGGCTTCTTCGTGGACGAGATCGATCAGGCCCGGGCGGTTCTGCGCAAGGCCAGCCTGCACGCACCGGACATGTTTCGCAGCGGCGCCCTGGTCGAGAATGTCCTGAGCCGCTACGTCCTTCAACAACAGCTCTTTGAACCCGCGGCGCACATACGCGCCCTGTTCGACGACCTGCTGCCGAAGACCCGGCTGATGGCGCGTACACGGTCGAGGCTCCTCTCCAAGGTGCACATGCGTGAGGTGTTTGAGGGCTGGCGGATCGGGCCGCCGGGCCGGATCGCCGCACATTGGTGGGCCGGGCTGCGACTGGATCCGCGTTGGGCTCTCAACCGTGGGGTGTGGTCCATCGGGGTCCGGCATGTCTTTCCCTGCCTGTTGTGGGGCAGGGGGCCGCTCCGCAAAGCGCTTCCGCATCAGAACGGGCCGGTCGGATAGTGAGCCCGCACATGCGCCGACCTCCGCAGACAGGCAGCGATGGACGCGGGGAAGGATCCAATCGCGTGGCCGAACTCCAACCACAATCCCTGCCTATCGACGCAAGGCGGCCGGAGCGCGCCACGCTGGACTGGCGGATCCTGGTCTTCGTCATCGGCCTCCACATCGCTACGGCGGTCTTCTACAAAGTGGCCGCTGGAGTGAGCATCGAGGCCAATCCCGGCGGCCGCTCGTGGGATTGGTGGTGGCAGACGGTGCCATCGGACCTGTTGCGCACCGACCTGTGGCGCAGCTTGTGGTACCTGCACTCCCAGCCGCCGCTCTTCAACCTGTATGGTGCCTTCTTCTTCCATGCCTTTCCCACCGACCCGATGTCGGCGCTGCAGTATGGGAATATCCTGCTGGGCGCGGGGATGGTGGGCATGCTCTACGCCGCGCTGATCTACCTGACGGGCAACCGCTGGCTCTCGGCCATCGGCGGTGTGCTCCTGGCTCTGGATCCGGGCCTGCTCCTGTTTGAGGCCTACATTCTCTACGACTTGCTGACCGCCTTCCTGGTCGTGGGCAGCGTCTTCACGCTGCTCGTGTATGCGCGCACCCGACGGCTCGTCTTCGCCGGCCTGTTCGCGCTCGACCTTGCAGTGCTGGTCATGACCCGCTCGGCATACCACCTGGCCATTGTGCCGGTGGGGCTGGCCCTGGCCGCTGCGGCCGTGCCGGGCAAGGCGCGCCGTGCTCTGGCCCTGGGCGGATTGGTCAGCCTGCTTCCGACCGGGCTGTACCTGAAGAACCTGGTGTTGTTCGGCTTCTTCGGGGCGTCGAGCTGGATGGGGTTCGGCCTGTGGAAGGTCGCCTCCCAGGGATACGGCCCAGACGAGCTACGCAGTCTGGCCGGCCGGGGTGTGATCGCGCCCGTGGCCGCCGAGGTCGAGATCTTCCGGCCTGCTTCACGCTACACGCCCTACGGCTACACGCGCACCTCCTTGATCCCAGTGCTCAGCCGCGACGACCAGCGCAATATCATCATGGTTGAGGTCGCCCAGGACTACCTCCACAGCGCCGTACAGCTGATCCGCGCGAACCCCAGCGCATACCTGAGGTCGGTGCTGCAGTCCTTCCGCATCTTCGCCCTTCCATCGGCCGGGTTCAAGCATCTCAGCCTCAATCGCGAGCGCATGGGATTGCATGCGACCCTGGTGGCCGATTGGCTTCAGGGAGGACGCCTGGCGAACAGCCTGCCCGTGCCGCTCGGCTCGTTGTACGTGGTCATCATTCCGCTGGTGATCGTCGGGTACGGCGCGTGGTTCCTGGGTCGGGTTACGCAGGCGCGCGAGTCGGTGGCGAGCATCCTTCGACGTGCGCCGGTGGAGACCTGGATCATTGCGCTGGTCTCGTACACTACGCTGGTCAGCGTCCTGCTGGAAGTGGGCGAGAACAACCGTGAAAGGTTCTACGTCGAGCAGATCTTGTCGCTGCTGTTGATCGTTGTGGGCTACCGCGTGTACAGGCGATGGAGAGGCCGTCGATGAGGCAGGCTGTCGTGCTGGATGGGGCCCACGCTCCGGTCGCCGTGCGCCGCGCATTCGGCATGAGCGCTCGAATTGTCGTCGGCCTGGCCGCGGCGGCCGCCATGGCCGTCGTGATTGCCGGCACCCGCTTTGGCCCGGGCGTCTCGCCCGATTCGGCCACCTACATCGGCGCGGCGCGCAGCCTGTTGGCGGGCGCCGGGCTGAGCGAGCCCTTCGGGGAATCCGCCGGCACGCCGCTGACACGTTTCCCGCCGGCCTACCCTTCCGTGCTCGCCGGGCTGGGCCTGCTGACCGGCGACCCGGCTTCGGCCGCTCGCTGGGCGGGGGCCGCCCTCTTCGGGCTGACCGCGATACTCCTGGCATGGATCCTCGCGCAATCGACCGGCAAGGCCGCGCTTGCGTCGGCACTGGCTGCGCTCTTGTACTTGAGCGCGCCGGCCATGCTCCGCCTGCACTTGATGGCCTGGTCTGAACCGCTCTTCCTGGCGCTGTGCGCCGCCTGGCTGGCCCTGCTCCTGTTCGCGTTGCGCAGTGGGAAGATGTGGATTGTGGTCGCGGCCGGCGCGGTCGCGGCGCTGGCCAGCCTGACGCGCTATGTCGGGATCGCCCTGGTCGTCGCCGGCGCCGTCAGCCTGCTGGCATGGGGCGAGGGGACGTTCGGCCGTCGATTCCGCCGCGCGTTCGTCTTTGCCATGGTCGGCGCGGGGCCGCTGGCGGTCTGGCTGGGCAGGAACGCGGCAGTGGCCGGGAGCGCTGCCGGACGGGAGCTCGCCTTCCATCCGATCGGAATGTCCCACTTGTGGCAGGCTGCGGAGACGGTCGGTCAGTGGCTGCTCCTGCCCGCTTCGGTCCATGGCGCATGGAGGCTGGCGCTGATCGCCGCCGCCGGCTTGATGCTCGTGACGCTGCTGGCTGGCCGATCACGCCCAGACCGAGAGGTTGCGCAAGACCCGGGCCTGCTCACGCGAGTGGTCGGCGCCTTCCTCATGGCCTACGTCCTGACGTTGGTCCTGTCGGTGTCCCTGGTCGATGCCAACACGCCGTTCGACGATCGCATTCTGGCGCCGGTCTTCCTGGCCGGTGCGGTCCTGGTCGCTCTGGCAGCCGCTCGCGTGCAGGATAGGAGGCCGCAGGTAGGGGCGGCGCGGCTGATCCTCGCAGCTGCGATCGGCGTCTTCCTGGTCGCTTCGCTGATCTCCGAGATCGCGGTGTTCACCGAAGCGTATCAGATTGGGATTGGTTTCAATCGGGCCGAGTGGCGCCAATCGCAGACCGTGGCGCTGGTCCGAGAGCTTCCCACTGACGTCCTCCTCTACGCCAACTCGCCGGAGGCGATCTACCTGCACACCGGCCGCAGCGCGCAACAGCTCCCGCGCCGGTTCGATAGCGTCGCCGGGAGGCCGAACGGCGACTTTGAGCGAGCGCTGCAAAGCCTGGGAGAGCGGCTGGCACAGGAACAGGGTGTCGTGGCGTTCTTTTCCGCCGTCTCGAGCGACAACCTCCCGACCGCTGCCGAGCTCGAAGGGCTCTCCGGCCTGCGGGTCGCTGCCCGCACCGAGGACGGTCTGATCTTGCGCGCAGCGCAGCCCTGAGAAGCCATGGACTTGGTCAGCATCATCATCCCGGCCTACAACCAGGCTGCCTATCTGGAACAGGCAATTCGCAGTGCGCTGGGCCAGACGTACGAGGCGATCGAGGTGATCGTCGTCGACGACGGCTCGACCGATGACACTGCCGCGGTCGTCGCCGGCCTTTCGGATCCGCGCCTGCGCTACGTGCGCCAGGAGAACCAGGGGCTGTCGTCGGCTCGGAACACGGGAATCCGCACGGCCAGCGGCGGCTACCTTTCATTCCTCGATGCCGATGATCTGTTCCTGCAGGAGAAGGTCGCTCTGCTCGTGCACGGGCTGACCGTTCGACCGGAGGCCGGCCTGGCTGCCGGTCAGGCAGTCCCAGTGGATGAGAGCGGCCAGGCCATCGGGCGGGTCTTCGACCGCGGTCTCCCGGACGCTCCTGCCGAATGGCTCCTGGGGAATCGGCTGCATGTCGGCAGCGTGCTGCTGCGAGCGGATTGGCAGGCACGCGTCGGCTTGTTCGACGAGGGGCTGCGCTCGTACGAGGATTGGGACCTATGGCTGCGGCTGGCGCAGGCTGGCTGCCCCATGACCTGGCTGCCGCGGCCCGTCTCCCTGTACCGCTTCCACAGGGCCCAGATGACGCGCGATGGCGCACAGATGACACGCGCCAGCTTCGCCGTTCTGGACAAGGTCTTCAGCGCCCCCGCGCTGCCGGAGGCGTGGGGACGGCTGCGTGAGCACGCCTACAGCAATGCCCACCTGCGGGCTGCAGCGCAGGAATACCTGGCCGGCGACTATTCGCGGGCGAAGGCGGATCTGAGCGCGGCCGCCGAGCTCAACCCCGCTTTGTTGGCGAACTCGGGCCAGGCTCTGACCGATCATATCTCGGCCTGGCTGGATCTGCCCAAGACGCGTGAGCCCCTGGCGTTCCTCCAGGGGATCTACAGCAACTTGCCCGAGAGCCTGATCCCTTCGGCCTGGCGCCGCCGCGGCATGGCGCAGGCAGCGCGTAGGCTGGCGTTCGAATCCTATCGCCGGGGTGACGGCCGGGCCGCCCGCCGCGCGCTGTGGGCTGCGGTGCGTATCCGCCCCGCCTGGCTCGCCGACCGGGGCCTCCTGGCCATGCTGGTCCGTTCCTTCCGGGCGCGCCCGGCCTGAATGCGGCGCCATGCCGACAAGCGGTGATCATGCCCAAACACGCCATCTTCGGTCACTACCCGCGCAGTGCGGTGACACCGTTCGTGATCCTGTTCATCGAACGCGACGGAAGCACCTACCTGACCAGCCTATTGGAGTCGCGCTCGGACATCCGCATCGTATACGAGCGGTTTGCGGTCATGCGACAAAAGGGGCAGGGCGGGCGCGAACAGCTCGAATGGGCCGAGCGTTTCCTGACCCCGGCCCCGTTCGGGCGGGCGGCCGCCATCGGCTTCAAGACCAAGCTGGTCGACGTGCTCGATCCGTCGGGCTTCGCCGAGGTCCTGCGCCGGCGACGCGGCCGAATCCTGCACATGCGCCGCCGCAACCACGTCAAAGCGGTCGTCTCGCGCATCAACGCCCGCCGGTTGTATGAGGCCTCCGGACGCTGGAACCTGTACCGCGATGAGGACCGCTTGCCGCCGGTCGAGATCGACCCGCTCGAGTTCGCCGGCTTCCTCTCGGAGCGAGAGGAGTCGGAGCGGCTGCTGCAGGAATACGTCCGCCAGCTGGCGCTGCCGACGCTCGAGATCGTCTATGAGGATCTCCTCCAGGCGCGCCGGGCCGCGCTGGCGAAGGTCAACGACTTCCTGAGATTGGCCCCGGCCGACGCCGAGGGCAAGACCCTCAAACACACTAGCGATGACCTGCGTCAGGTCATCCTGAACTTCGACGAACTGCGCCAACGTTACGCCGGCACGCGGTACGCCTCGATGTTCGACGAGAACTCCCCGGCATCCCGTTGATCGAGCCCGACACGAATCAATCGCGTCAGGAAGACTCGAAAGGACCCGACATGGCTGCGATACCTGAATCGACTCAAATCCTCGTCATCGGCGGGGGCCCGGGCGGCGCGACGGCCGCCAGCCTGCTCGCCCGCGGCGGCTGCAGCGTGACGCTGCTCGAGCGCGATCACTTCCCCCGCTATCACATCGGCGAGTCCCTGCTGCCGACGATTCTGCCCATCCTCGACCTGATCGGCGCGCGAGAGAAGGTGGAGGCTTTCGGCTTCCAGCGCAAGCAGGGCGCCTATCTGGAATGGGGACCCGAGCAGTGGTCGCTGGACTTCGGCGAGCTGAGCGGCAACTACACCTACGCCTTCCAGGTCACCCGCTCCGAGTTCGACCACCAGCTGCTGGAGCATGCCCGCAGCCTGGGTGTGCGGGTGTTCGAAGGCGTGGAGGTCGAGAGCCTGACCTTCGACGGCGAGAGACCGGTCTCGGCGCACTGGCTGCGCAAGGACGACGGCAACGGGGGCCGGGCGCAGGGCGAGCTCCGCTTCGACTACCTGATCGACGCCTCGGGGCGCAGCGGCATCATGGCCAACCGCTATCTGCGCAACCGCCGTTTCCACAAGATCTTTCAGAACATCGCCATCTGGGGCTACTGGGAAGGCGCCGACCGTCTGGCGACCGGACGGGAGGGCGATATCGCCGTCAGCTCCATCGCCGATGGCTGGCTGTGGGCCATCCCGCTGCACGATGGGACGATGAGCGTCGGCGTGGTGATGCACAAGGACACCGTCACGGCTCGGCGGCCGGTCGATACGCAGGCGATCTACCTGCAGGCCATCCAAGAATCCAACATGGTCAAGGAGATCGTGCGCCCTGCCAAGCTGGTGTCACGCATCCACTCCGAGCAGGACTACTCCTATGCTTCCCAGCGGCTGTGCGGTCCGGGCTACTTCCTGATCGGCGACGCGGCCTGCTTCCTCGATCCGCTGCTCTCCAGCGGCGTGCACCTCGCCACCTACAGCGCTCTGCTGGCGGCGGCCGGGATTCTGAGCACGCTGCGCGGCGAGGTGAGTGAGGGAGAGGCGTCGGCGTTCTTCGAGAAAAGCTACCGGCAGGCGTACCTGCGCTTCCTGGTCTTCCTTTCGGCTTTCTACGATGTCGGCCGCAGGAAGGAGTCCTACTTCTGGGAAGCCCAGCGGCTCACGCAGGAGGACGTCGCGGCCAGCGATCTGAAGCGCGCCTTCCTCAAGCTGGTCACCGGCGTCAAGGACCTATCCGATGCACAGGACCAGGACTCACGTCACCTGATCCTGGAAGAGATGACGCGCCGGGTGGACGAGAACCTGAGCCTGCGTCGCGACAAGATGCAGCTGGCTTCGCTGCAGGGCGGCGAGCGCGAGGTTGCCCAGGCCAACGCGCGCTTCTTCACCTCGGTCGAGGGTTTGTTCGCCCTCAACGAGGAGGACGCCGTGGAAGGCTTCTACATCGCCACCACACCGCAGCTGGGATTGGCCCGCGCGCGCGAGATGGCCTGAACGGCCGGCGGGCGGCTGACAGCCCCCGGCTGCCCGCGATCCACACAAGCATTCGCGAACTTCAGGGAACCTCATGCCTGGTGTCTTCGGCTTCGTTCGAGAAATGGATGTCGAGTCCGCCAATGCGCTGCTGGCGGGGATGGCACGCGCCCTGGCGCCTCGCCTGCCCAATACCCCGCAGCTCTTCAACGACGGCCTGGCCGGGCTCGGGCGCGTGACGCTGGGGATCATCAACCCTCGACCGCAGCCGACATGGAATGGCGACCGTTCGGTCTGCCTGGTCATGGAAGGCGAACTGTACGACACCGATGGGCTGAAGCGCGAACTGCGTGCTCGAGGTGCGGCGCTCGATCCGGACGACGACCCCCAATTGGTGCTGCAGCTCTACCTCGAAATGGGGCTGCGCTTCCCGGCCCGCCTGAACGGCGCCTTCGTGGCCGCGATCTGGGACCGGCGCTCGCGGCGGCTGGTGATCGTCAACGACCATCTCGGGCTGCATCCGCTCTACTACGCTCGGCACGGCGGCGGGCTGCTCTTCGCCTCCGGCGTCCGGGCGCTGCTGGCCGATCCGCAGCTGCCGCGCCGGGTCGACAAGACGGCCATGGCCGAGCTGCTGACCTTCGATCACGTGCTCGGGCAGCGCACGCTGCTTCAGTCGGCGCAGCTCCTGCCGCAAGCCTCTGTGCTCGAGTACCGCGATCAACGTCTGCGGGTCCGACCGTATTGGAAGCCAAAGTCCCCGGAGACCTATCCGGTTCGTCCCGAAGCGGAATACGGCGACGAACTCCTGCACCTGCTGCGCCAGGCCGTCCGACGCCAGTCGTCAGGCGATGAGCCAGGCGAACTGCTCCTCAGCGGCGGGCTGGATTCGCGGGCCCTGTTGGCCGTCATGGCCGAGCAGGCTGCGCCGGAGCGGCTGAGAACCTTCACCTGGGGAATCCCCGGCTCCGACGAGGTCCGCTTCGCGGGTCAGGCGGCGCGTGCGGTCAAGGCCAATCATCGCTTCCACGCGCTGCAGGCCGACTGGCTGAATCGCCTCGCCCGTGAGGCGGTTCGGGCGACGGACGGCATGGGCAACATCGTCAACCTGCATGCGCTGACGGTCCTGGAGGCTCCGCGCCGGACCCGGCTGCTGTACAAGGGCTTCCTGGGCGATGCGATGTTCGGCTTTGGCATGCGGCCGCGCTACTGGGCGGACTACACCCGGCAGGATGAGCTCGAGGTCCATCTGCAGGCCTACCGCGACTACAACGTGCTTTCGTTCGACTTTGCGCAGCACGCCCGATTGATGGCGGATTCCTTCCGCGCCGACGTGGGGGAGAGCGTCCTGGACGATTACCGCGCCGCCATTCGGGCCTCGGGATCGCGGCAGCTCTCCGATCAACGCCTGTACATCGACTTCACGCAGCGCGTGCCGCGTATGACCATCAACGGGGTCGAGGCCGTCCGGCTGGGCGCAGCCGTGCGCATGCCGTTCGCCGACAAAGACCTGGTCGAGTTCTCGCTGCGCGTGCCACCCGGCCTGCGGTTGGGCAGGCAGGTGATGGTGCAGGCCTTCATCCGGGCTTACCCGGAACTCTGCCAGGTCCCGTTCTCGCCGAGCGGGCTGCCGCTGGTCTCCTGCGCCCGCGAGGTTCAGATCCGCGCGCAGCGCTGGGCGGAGTGGCATCTGCAGAAGGCAGGCTTGGGATGGATCAGCCGGCCGTTCCGCCGGCCGTCGAAGGCCTATGACGGGTGGTTCCGCACCAGCCTACAGCCGTGGGTGAACGAGATCCTCCTGAGCCCGGCTTCGTTGGAGCGCGGCTACTTCGATCCGGAATACATCCGTTCGCTCCTGGAGGCCCACTTGTCCGGCGCGAACCACGCGGTCCGCATCGGCGCGCTGGTCTCCCTCGAGCTGTGGCACCAGGAATTCATCGACCAGAGCCCGCCGGGCGCGGCCTTCGCCGCGCCGGAAGAGGCGTTGCTCGTTGAAGGGGCGATGGTCGCATGAGGCTCGGCGTCGCCATCGAAGAGAGCTGGGCGTTCTTCAACGAGGTCTTCGAGGAACTAGCCAAACACCACGAGACGCATCTGTTCCAGCCGCGCCAGAGCCGCTCTCCGCTCTTTCGACAGCGGCTAAATCGAGCGTTGTGGCGGCGGGACCTGCAGTCGTTCTTGCGTCACAGCGACGTCGCCTTCTTCGAGTGGTCGAGCCGGATCCTGGCCGAGGCTACGCGCCTTCCGAAAACGTGCGCCCTCGTCACCCGGCTGCACCGTTACGAGCTGTATCAATGGGCGGCGCGGGTGAACTGGGGAGCGGTAGACCGGATCATCCTGGTCAGCGAGGCGAAACGCCGCGAGTTCGTGGCCAGGTTTCCGGAAACGGCCGAAAGGATCGTCGTCATCCCCGAGGCGATCTCCGTCGGTAAATTCCCCTACGCCCCGAAGGAATATCAGGGGCGCCTGGGCACACTCTGCCATCTCTCGCCCCGCAAGCGGGTCTACGAGCTGATCCTGGCCTTCTCGGAGATCGCTCGGCGCCGGCCGGATTGCTCGCTGCACATCGGCGGTGGGGCACATCCCCGCTTTCCGGACTACGAGCAGGCTCTGCACTCGCTGGTGGAACGGCTGGGACTGCAAGAGCGCGTCACCTTCTATGGGCCGGTGGAGAACGCGGCCGATTGGTACAAGCGCATCGACGTGTTCATCTCCAACAGCTACTCGGAGGGGCTCCAGGTGTCACCGATGGAAGCGATCGCCGCAGGCTGCGACTGCCTGTCGCATGCCTGGGATGGCGCCGAAGAGCTGCTGCCTCGTGAGCACCTGTTCCATACGGACGCGCAGCTGACGGAGATGGTGCTGGCGCTATCTGCGCTCTCGCCGGAGGAAAGGCGCACGCGGCAATTGGCCCTGCGTGAACGGATCACGAGCCGGTTCGATGTGGAAACCACGAAGTCGCGCGTGCTGGAAGTCGTCGAGAGCGCGCGAGCTGACCGGCTCTCGCCGAACTGACCGTCGATGAAGATCGGCTACCTGTTGCAGCAATCTCCCGAGCTTCGCCGGCCGCCATTTGACGGACCGGCCACCCACGTGCGCGAGGTCGTTCGCGAGTGGATGGCGCTCGGTCACCAGGTGCGCCTACTGGCGCGGCTGCAGGGTCAAATCTGGGTCTCCGACGGCCTGGAGGATTTCAGCCCGCGACGTGTTCCGGCGGTTGACGGCGGAGCCTTTCGGCTGTTCGAGCGGGCCTTCCGGCGGGCGCAGACTGTCTTGCGCCTACCGTATCTCAACCTGTTCGAGAGCCTGCGCTTCGCAGCCGCCTGCCGCCAAGAGATGGCGGACGTCGATGTGCTTTACGAGCGCTTCAGCTGGATGGGCTTCGGCGGGGGATTGGCGTCCCGCTGGCTGGGGATGCCTCTCATCCTCGAGTACAACGGCGATCCCCTGCACGACCTGTCCGCTCGGGGACAGGCGCCGCGCGGGCTTCAGGGCTGGCTCGCCCAGCGCCTCTCGCAGGTGCCGCTGAGCCGGGCACAGCACGTCGTCGCCAGCGGGGAGGGCTGGAAGCGGCAGCTTCTCGAGCGTTGGAACGTGCAGCCGGAGCGCGTTTCGACGGTCGAGAACGGAAGCAGCTTGGTGCGCATGCTGGAGCGATCGGCGCTGCGTTCGTTCCAGCCCTCGAATGGCGAGGAGGCCGTGCGCCTGGTCTACCTGGGTGCGTTCTACCCATGGCACGGCGTGCAGATCCTTCTCACGGCGTTCGCGCGCGTGGCGCGCCAGGGAATCCGGCTGAACCTGAGCCTGATCGGAATGGGGGACGGCCTGGAAGAGGCCAAGCGGCTGGCGCAGGAGCTCGGGATCGAGGCGTTGGTCGAGTTCCCGGGGCATCTGTCGGCACAGGAGTTCGCGCCCGTGTTGGCACGCAGCGATATCGGGCTCTCGCCGTACTGTGGGTGGCGAGAGTACTCCGGCCTCAAGCTGCTCGACTATAAGGCCGCCGGCCTGGCCGTGATCGCCTCGGGGGAGGCTGGCCAGCCGGCCACGCTCAGGCATGGCCAGACGGGCTGGATCGTGCCGCCGTGTGAGGAGGCGGCGCTGGCCGATGCGATCACGCGGCTGGCGCAGGACGCCGCGCTACGCATACGCCTGGGGCAGGCGGCCCGTCTCGAGGCTGAACAGGTCCATGGCTGGGACCACACCGCCCGCGAGCTCGACCGCATTCTGACCCGCGCGGTCGGCCAGGCTGCGTCGCGTGTGAATCGGCCGGTGGGAGAGGTCCATGCCCCCCGCGGTTGAGATCCGGCGCGGCCTTGTCAGCGTGATGATGCCGGTCCACAACGTCGAGGACTACGTCGGCGCCGCGGTCGATAGCCTGCTGGCACAGACCTACACGAACTGGGAGCTGGTCGTTGTCGACGACGGCTCGACCGACGGGACGACGGAGGTGCTTGCCCGTTTCAAGGATCCCCGCATCGGCGTCTACAGGCAGGCCAGCCTGGGCGAGTCAGCGGGGCGCAATCGGGCGCTGCAGGCGATGCGCGGGGAGTGGATCGCCTTCCTCGACGGCGACGACCAGTTCCTGCCGGAACACCTGGCTGCGGCTGTCGATCGTCTGCAGCACTCGCCGTCGATTGGCGGCGTATACAGTGACGGGTTCTACATGGACAAGGATGGCCGCCGCGGCGATCGACTCTCCAGCCGGCGGCGCGGGCCGTTCGAGGGCGACCTGTTCGACCCGCTCGTTCGGGCCTCCGACGTCTTCGGGCCCCCGATCTGCACGGTCCTGCGGCGGCAAGTGGTCCTCGACCAGCGGCTGACTTTCGACAGCCGGATCGTGATCGGGCCCGACTGGGACTTCCTGACCGGATTCGCCGAAGTCGCGCAGTTCGGCTACCTCCCCCAATCGACCTGTCTCTACCGCGTTCATGGCGAGAGCATCACGGCCCGCACCGCTTCGCCGCGGCGCCGCTCATCCCTGGCGCAATGCCGGCAGAACGCCATCCAACGGCCGGGGTTCCGCCGCTGCTCGCTCGAGACGCGCACTTATGCCTTCTACGATCTTCTGCTGAACCTGCTGCCGGAAGACAATCGCCGGCGGGCGGAGGTCACAGGTTGGCCGCAGTTTCTCGAGCTCCCTGCGGCGGAGCGCGGGCGGCTGCTGCGCCTGATGGCGGCACAAGACCTGCTGGCCGGGCGTTACGACGGTCAGACCCTGGATTGGCTGCGCCGCGCCGTCGAGCTCGCGCCAGGCGAGACCCGCAACCGGCTCCTGTTCCGCCTGTGCCAGGTGAGCCCCCGCCTCGGGCAATGGGTCCTGCGGCTGCGCGCCAATGGCGGGCACAGCGCGCCGGCGAATTGAGAGGGATCGCATGCTCAGTCAAGCGAGGGCAGCGGTGGAGCATCCCGATGGGACCGCCCCGTCGTCGACCAAGACCCGACTCGAAGACCTGGCGATCGCCGGGGGAGAGCCGGCGTTCCAGGAGGCCCTCACGGTCGGCCGGCCGAACCTCCCCGGCCGGGAAGTGTTCCTGCGTCGCCTCGAAGAGATCCTCGACAGCCGCATCCTGACAAACGGCGGACCCTATCTGCAGGAGTTCGAGTGCCAGTTGGCGGCGTATCTGCAGGTGGAGCACTGCATCGCCGTCTGCAATGCAACCATCGGCCTGGAGATCGCCGCGCGCGCGCTGGGGATGGAGGGCGAAGTCATCCTGCCTTCCTTCACATTCATCGCCACGGCGCACGCCCTCGAGTGGCAGCGCATCACGCCGGTCTTCTGTGATGTGGAGCCGGGCTCGCACAACATTGATCCGGCGCGCCTCGAGGAGCTGATCACCCCGCGCACGACTGGCATCGTCGGCGTGCACCTGTGGGGGCGGCCGTGTGCCATCGAGGCGCTCGAGGCGATCGCCGGCCGGCGCGGCCTGCACCTGATGTTCGACGCCGCGCACGCGCTGGGCAGCACCTATCGCGGCCGGAGGGTCGGCGGCTTCGGCGAGGCCGAGGTCTTCAGCTTCCATGCCACCAAGTTCGTCAACGCCTTCGAGGGCGGGGCGATCACCACGAACAATGCTCGCCTGGCCGAGCGCATGCGCTCCATGCGCGGCTTCGGCGTGACCGGGCCGGACGAGGTTGGTTGGATCGGGACGAACGGGAAGATGTCTGAGGTCAGCGCCGCCATGGGATTGACCGCGCTCGAGAGCATGCCCGAGCTGATCGCCACTAACCGACGGAACCACACGGCCTACGCAGACGCGCTCGGCGGCTTGGACGGGCTCAAGCTGACCGCGTTCGACGGACCCGAAGATCACAACTACCAGTACGTGGTCCTCGAAGTCGACGAAGCGCAGGCAGGGCTGAGCCGGGACCGGCTGGCCGAGATCCTGCGGGCTGAGAACGTGATCACCCGCCGCTATTTCACGCCCGGCTGCCACCGCTCGGAGCCGTATCGCGCGCGTGATCCACACGCGGCCGAGCGCCTGCCGGTGACGGAGATGCTGGCACAGCGCACGCTGGCCCTGCCGACCGGGACGGCCATCGGGCCGGATCAGATCGCCGTGATCGGCAGCATCATGCGCCTGGCGCTCGAGCACGCACCGGCGCTGCAGCCGGTGGCGGCGCTGCCGCGCTCGGCGATGTCGCCGGCACGCTTGGACTCCGCCGCCCCGCCTGAACGGCGGAAGTGATCCAGCCTCGTTCGATCCGTCTCCTTTCTCGACGACCGTTGAGGTGTTCGTATGAAGCGTGCCCTGATCACTGGCATCACCGGCCAGGACGGTTCGTTCCTGGCCGCGCTGTTGCTGAAGAAAGGCTACGAAGTCCACGGCCTGGTCCGGCGGGTGGCGCTGGAGGACCCGACCCATCGGCTGTGGCGCCTTCAGCCCGTGCTGGACCGAATCCAGCTGCATGCCGCCTCCATGGAGAGCTACGCCAGCATCTTCCGGGTGGTCGAAAAGGTCCGGCCGGATGAGTGCTACCACCTGGCGGCGCAGAGCTTCGTCGACTATTCCTTCGACGACGAGTTCTCGACGATCACCATCAATATCAACGGCACGCACTACCTGCTCTCGGCGCTGAAGGAGAAGAGCCCCGCCTGCCGCTACTACTTCGCCGGGTCGAGTGAGATGTTCGGCCAGGCAATCGAGAGCCCGCAAACAGAGGACACGCCCTTCCATCCGCGCTCGCCTTACGGCATATCAAAAGTGGCCGGCTTCCAGCTGACCCGCAACTACCGCGAGGCCTACGGGATGTTCGCCTGCGGCGGCATCGCCTTCAACCACGAGTCCGAGCGGCGCGGCTACGAATTCGTGACGCGCAAGATCACCAGCGCGGCGGCCCGGATCAAGCTCGGCCTGGCACACGAACTCCGGCTGGGCAACCTCGACGCCCGCCGCGACTGGGGCTACTCGCCCGAATACGTCGAGGCGATGTGGCGGATGCTCCAGCAGTCCGAGCCCGGTGACTACGTCCTGGCCACCGGGGAGACTCACACGGTGCGCGAGTTCGTCGAGCGTGCCTTCAACCTGGTCGGGCTCGATCCGTCCGAGTACGTCAAGGTGGACGACCACTTCTTCCGCCCGGCGGAAGTGCATGAGCTGCGCGGCGACCCGGGCCGTGCCGCCCGCCTGCTGGGGTGGAAGGCCACGACCCGCTTCGCCGACGTGGTCCGCCTGATGGTCGAGGCCGACCTGCGCCTGGCCGAAGCCGAACTGGGTCCGTCGATCGAGGCGAGGCCCGCCGCCCAGTCCGTGCGGATCGCGGCGCCTGTGTGGAGCGGGCCGGCGAGCGCCGGGTCGCGAAGCGATTGAGCCGAGGACTCCGGCGCGGATCCCAGCCATCATGCGAATAGCCATCTACCACAATCTGCCCTCCGGCGGCGCCAAGCGGACGCTGCATGAGCTGACACGGCGGCTCTCCGCCAGCCACCAGGTCGAGGTCTACAGCCTCAGCAGCGCCGACCACGAGTTTGGTGATCTGCGTCCCCTGGCCGCGGCACACCATGTCTTCGAATTCCGTCCGACGCCTCTCCTGCGGTCGCCGTTCGGCCGGCTGAACCAGGTCCTGCGCCTGGTAGACCTGGCCCGGATACAGCGGGTGTCCCGCCGGATCGCCCGCCGGATCGACGCCGCTGGCTACGATGTGGTTTTCGTCCACCCCTGCCGGCTCGAGAACAGTCCCTCCGTTCTCCGGTATCTCACCCGCACACCGTCGGTCTTCTTCTGCCAGGAACCCCTGCGGCGCCTGTACGAGCCGATGCCGGACCGACCATATGAACAGTCCACCTCGGCCGCCCGGCGGCTGATGGATCGGATCGACCCGCTGCCGAAGATCTACCACGCCACGCTCAAGTGGCTGGATCGCAGGAATATCCGCCGCGCCGGCAGCGTCCTGGTCAACTCGGAGCACATGCGCGCCCGGGTGGAGGAGACCTACCAGATCCGGACCTCGGTCAACTACCTGGGCGTCGACACGGACGCGTTCCGTCCGCAGGCAGTCCCCAAGCGGCCGCTGTTGGTCTCGGTCGGTTCGCTCACGCCGCTGAAGGCATTCGACTTTCTGATTCGCAGCGTGGCCAGGATCCCGGTCTCGCGCCGGCCGGCGCTGATCATCGCCAGCAACTTCGCCAACCCGCCGGAGAGGGTCTTCCTCGAAGGACTGGCCGCCGAGTTGGGCGTCGAGTTGGGGCTCCTGGAGGGCGTCACCGATCAGGACCTGGTCATGATCTACAACCAGGCATCCGTGACGGTCTACTCGCCGATCCGCGAGCCGTTCGGGTTGGTGCCGCTCGAATCGATGGCCTGCGGCACACCGGTCGTGGCCGTCCGCGAGGGCGGCATCCCTGAGACCGTTGTGGACGGCACGACCGGCCTGCTGGTCCGCCGCGATGAGGATGCGTTCGCCGAAGCGGTCTGGCACCTGCTGACGCGGCCAGCATTGGCGGCCGAGTACGGGCGCAACGGCCGCTCGCACGTTCAAGGCGAGTGGTCGTGGGATGGGGCCTCCGCCCGTGTCGAAACGCACCTGAGCGCGGCGGCCTTGTCCTGCAAGTGATCTCAGGCATCCCCTGCCGAGGCGGATCCGGACCCATTCGGACGGCACGCCAAGTCTTATATGGGATAGGTTGCCGCTCGCGGATGCCGGATCTTGGCCGGGTCTTCCGCGCGCGGGCTTTCATGTACTTCGAGGACCCCGGACTGCGCACGCCCGGGCGGCTGCCGACGTTCCCTCTATCAGCTGATCGACTGAGGATCTGCTCGTGACATCAAGCGATTTCGTACTCTTCTCCCTCCAGATTACGATGATGCTGGCCTTCGCCTTGTTCTTTGGTCAGCTCTTCCGCAAGCTTCGCCAACCGGCGGTGGTGGGCGAGATGCTGGGGGGCATCGTCCTTGGCCCGACCATCATGGGCGCCCTGTTCCCGGGCCTGTATAGCTGGCTGTTTGGGGCTTCGGTCAGTGTCACGGCCGTTCGGGAGGCGTCCATCAAGCTCGGCATGTTGTTCTTCCTGTTCATCGCCGGTCTGGAAGTGAATCTGAGTGATCTCAAGCGGCAGGGCCACAGGGCCGTCTCGATCGGCCTGGTGGGGACACTGCTCCCCATCGCCGTGGGCGTGGGTCTGGCCTACCTGCTGCCGCGTTCGTTCTGGGGCGGAGTCGCCGGCTCGCACTTCTTCGCCTTCTCGCTCTTCGTGGGCATGAACCTGGCCAATTCGGCGAACCCTGTCATCGCCCGCGTGCTGATGGACCTTGGCCTGCTGCGCGGTGGCATCGGCACGCTCATCATGTCGGCCACGATTGTCGACGACCTGATCAACTGGACGCTGTTCGCCGTCATCCTGCGCGAGATCGCACCGACAACCGGCCTTTCGACCGGGGCGTTGACGTCCAGCGTCCTCATGGTCATCCTGCTTTTCGTCGTTGTCCTGGGAGTAGGGCGATGGCTGGGGCCACGGCTGCTGCACTGGCTTCGGCAGCATGTAGCCTGGCCCAGCGGATTCATTGCGCTGACAGCGCTGATCATCCTGGTGGTGAGCAGTGCCTCCGAGTCTCTGGGCGTGCACGCGTTCCTGGGAGCCTTTCTGGTCGGCGTCGCCCTGGGAGGCAACGGGGAGGAACGGAATGAGGCGCACGACGTCATCACGCATTTCGTTCTGAGCTTCTTCGCTCCGATCTACTTCGTCTCGATGGGAATGCAGACGAACTTCTTCACCAACTTCGACGGCGGATTGGTGGCCGTCCTGTTGGTTGTGGCTTGCGTGAGCAAGATCGGCGCGGTCCTCCTGGGGGCCCGGCTGGCCGGGATGCCGATCGGCCGCGAGGCGCTGGCCATCGGCTTCGGTTTGAACGCCCGAGGGGCGACCGGAATCATCCTGGCGGGAGTCGGCCTCGCCAATGGGCTCATCAATGAGCGCATCTTCGTCGCCTTCGTTGTCGTGGCCCTGGTGACCTCCCTGATGTCCGGTCCCGTGATGAACAGCCTGCTCGCGCGGCGAACGGCCATCCCCGCCGGGGCGGGGGAAGCGGCCCGACCATAGCCCGCGCCGCGCTTGACGGCGACGCAGGGGAAGCACTGCCAGTGCATGAGTGAGGGAGCTGAAGAGTGGACTTTGCCTGGACGGAAGAACAACTGGCCTACAAGAAGGCCGTCATCGACTTTGCACAGAAGGAGCTGAACGACGGACTGATCGACCGCGATCGCGCGAGTGAGTTCCCCCTGGAGAACTGGCGCAAGTGCGCGCGCTTCGGCATCCAGGGCATGCCCATGCCGGAGGAATTCGGCGGGGCAAACGCCGACATCCTGGAGACCCTGGTGACGATGGAGGGCCTCGGGTACGGCTGCCGGGACAACGGCCTGATCTTCGGCATCAACGCGCAGATGTGGAGCGTGCAGATGCCGATCCTGAGCTTCGGAAGCGAAGCCCAACGGCGGAAGTACCTGCCGGGGCTGTGCAGCGGCGACTTGATCGGCGCACACGCCATGTCCGAGCCGGACTCGGGCTCGGACGCCTACAGCCTGCGCACGCGTGCAACGCGCCGCGAGGGCGGATACGTCCTGAACGGCACCAAGATGTTCGTGTCGAACGGCCCGGTGGCCGACATGGCGCTGGTGTTCGCCACGCTCGATCCGGCCAAGGGCATGTGGGGCGTGACGGGCTTCCTGGTCGACAAGGGCACGCCCGGATTCACGATCTCGCGCGGCATCGAGAAGATGGGGCTGCGCACCTCCCCGATGGCCGAGCTGATCTTCCAGGACTGCTTCGTTCCCGAGGACAGCCGGCTGGGGCCGGAGGGCGCCGGGGCCCGCATCTTCAACAGCTCCATGGAATGGGAACGCAGCGCCATCCTGGCCAGCCACGTCGGGGCGATGGAGTGGCAGCTCGAGCGGTCTGTCGCTTACGCCCGCGAGCGCCGGCAGTTCGGACAACCCATCGGCAGCTTTCAATCCGTCGCCAACAGAATTGTCGACATGAAGGTCCGGCTGGAGACAGCGCGCCTGTTGCTCTACAAGGTGGCCTGGCTGAAGACGATGGGGAAATCGGCGACGATGGAGGCGGCCATGGCCAAGCTGTACTTGAGCGAGAGCTTCGTCCAATCGAGCCTGGATGCGATCCGCGTCCACGGTGGGTACGGCTTCACGACCGAGTTCGAGATCGAGCGCGACCTGCGCGATTCGGTCGGGGGAACGCTGTACTCGGGGACCAGCGATATCCAGCGTACGATCATCGCCCGACTGTTGGGACTGCAGTAAGCAGGAGCTGACCGTATGCCGCACCGATTCTTGCTCAACCATCTGATCGACCAGTCTGCCGAACGCTTCCCGGAGCGCGAAGCCGTGCGCGTGTCCTCCGCCAGCCTGACCTACCAGGCGCTGGTGCAGCGCGCCAACCAACTCGCCCGTGTCCTTGCCGAGCGGGGTGTGGGGCGCGGCGACCGGGTGGGTATCTACATGCCCAAAAGCCTCGAGTCGGCGGTCGCCGTCTACGGGATCATGAAGGCCGGCGGAGCCTACGTGCCGCTCGATCCTTTTGGCCCGCCGGCACGCCTGAGCTATGTCATCCAGGACTGCGGCATCCGTCACCTGGTGACGTCGGACGCGAGGCTGGAGGCCTTGCGCGAGATCGAGGTCGAGGCGCAGGGGCTGCAGTGCCTGATCGGCCTGTCGAATGCGGATGGGCTGCGTTCCGAGGCCGTTCCTTGGGAAGAAGTGCACGCCGCACCGGGCGAGAGCGGCCTGGCCGGCTACCCGACCGAGCAGGATCTGGCCTACATCCTGTACACCTCCGGCTCGACCGGCACACCCAAGGGCATCATGCACACCCACCGCAGCGGGCTGAGCTTCGCCGAATGGGGCGCGGCCACCTACGGGTTGACGCACACGGATCGCCTGAGCAATCACGCCCCGCTGCACTTCGACCTATCCACTTTCGATTTGTTCGCCGGGCACCTGGCCGGCGCGTCGACCGTGATCATCCCGGAGGCGTTGACCAAATTCCCCGCCAGCCTGGCCAGGCTGATGCAGGATGAGAAGCTGACGGTCTGGTATTCGGTGCCCTATGCCCTGATCCAGCTGCTGACCCATGCCGCCCTTCCGAGGCGCGATCTGGGTGCCCTGCGCTGGGTCCTGTTCGCCGGAGAACCGTTCCCCACCAAGCATCTGCGGGAACTGATGGCGCAGATCCCCGGGGCGCGCTTTAGCAACCTGTTCGGGCCCACCGAGACCAACGTCTGCACCTACTACCACGTTCCGCCGCTGTCTGAAGACTCGGACGAGCCGATCCCGATTGGACGGGCGTGCGGCAACGTCGAGCCACTGGTCGTCGACGGCGACGGTCAGCCGGTGGCGGCCGGCCTGGTCGGCGAGCTGCTCATCCGGGGCGGGGTGGTCATGCGCGGCTACTGGGGCAAGCCGGAGCGCACCGCCCAGGCCTTCTTCCGGCGCGAGGTCTTCCCCGGCGTCGACGACGTCTTCTACCGCACGGGTGACCTGGTCCAGCAGATGCCGGACGGCGACTTCCGCTACCTGGGACGCAAAGACCGCCAGATCAAGACGCGCGGCTATCGCGTCGAGCTGGATGAGATCGAAGTGGCGCTGCTGGCGCATCGGGGAGTCGAGGAGGCGGCCGTCTACGCCGTGCCGGACGGGCAGGGCAGCAACGTGATCGAGGCGGCGGCGATCCTGAAGGCCGGGGAGCGCCTGTCGGCTGAGGCGCTGATCGAGCATCTCGCCGCCCGGCTTCCGCCCTACGCCATCCCCGTGAGGCTTACGCTCAACTCGGAGTTCCCGCGTACGTCAACCGGCAAGATCGATCGGCGCGCCCTCCAGGCGCAATCGCTCAATGCCGTGACGGCATAGGTTCAGATCCAGGAGATATGAGGCACGAATGGACACGCAGACCGCACTACTCGAATACATCACCAAGGAGCTCAGCGTCGGCCGGAGCAAACAAGTCCTCCCCAGCGACAACCTGTTGGAGACCGGCGTGCTGGACTCGCTCGGGTTGATGCAGCTGGTGGTCTTCATCGAGGAGAAGCTCGGGGTGAAGGTGCCCGATGAGGATGTGGTCATCGAGAACTTCACCAGTGTCGACGCCCTGACGGCCTATCTCGAGCGGGCCAGGAAGGTCAGTTCCTGACCCCCCAAGCGCGTCGCCGACGACCATCCATGAGATCAATCCTGTGAAGACTCAAGTTGCCATCATCGGCGGCGGACCGGCCGGAGCCGCCAGCGCGATCTTCCTGCAGCGTGAGGGAATCGCCTCCGTCATCGTCGAACAGTCGGCCTTCCCGCGCTACCACATCGGCGAGTCGCTGACGGGCGCGGCCGGCAAGGTCCTGCGCGAGCTGGGGCTGGAAGATGAGATGCGGCGTCGGGAGTTCCCGACCAAGCAGGGCGTCAAGGTCTTCGGCCAGAGCGAGCGCATCAGCTGGTTCGTGCCCGTCACCGGCCGGGACGAGAACTGGAACCTGTTCCCCTGGGATACCTGGCAGGTCAGGCGGAGCGAATTCGACAAGCTCCTGCTTGACCGCGCCGTCGAAGGCGGGGCCGGGCTGATCCACGGCCGTGCGACGCGGCCGCTGTTGTCCGAGGACGGCGTCGTGAGCGGCGTGATGGTCAAGCCGGACGATGGCCCCGAGTTCGAGCTTCACGCCGGGCTGGTGCTGGATTGCTCGGGCCAGGCCACCTGGCTCGCCAACCTGGGCGACGTGACCGGACCGAAGTACCTGGGAGCGTATGACAAACAGATCGCCATCTTCTCCCAGGTGGCGAACACCGTCCGGGATGACGGCGGGACGCGCCAGACGCATCCCGACAACACACTGATCTTCTACCAGCAGAAGTATCACTGGGCGTGGTTCATCCCCCTCGATCATGAGGTCGTCAGCGTCGGGGTGGTGATCCCGGCCGCGTACTTCCTGGAGAAGCACGAGTCCAAGCGTGACTTCCTCCGACGCGAACTCCACGAGCTGCACCCGGAGCTCAAGCGGCGGGTCCCACTGGCGGAGTTGGTGGAGGATGTTCACGTCGTCCCCAACTACTCGTACCAGGTGCGCCGCTTCGCCGGCCCCGGTTTCGTCTGCGTCGGGGACGCGCACCGCTTCCTGGACCCCATTTTCTCGT
>DAIRVC010000029.1:4112-21973 GCA_036803025.1 Anaerolineales bacterium | reverse complement strand
CCTTGCGAGAAAGGCCTCGTCGCGATTCTCGCGCCATGTGGCTGCGAGTGGCAAGGCTCGCCGATGCGGAGGTCAGGGGGGCAGCTGTGCGTGGGGGAGGCGTCTCGCCCCGGCCTTCGACCCCGCCGGTGGGATTGGCCGGCGGTTTGCGGGCCAGGGCGCAAGCCGCCGGGCGGCGGCTGGTGGCAACCATCACCGCGCCGTCGAAGGCGGGATTGCCGACGCCGATGGAAATCTGGTTTCGGTGTTTCTTGTGGCCGCGCGTCGTCCGCCCGCTGGTGATCCGTCATCCGGACCAATTCGAAGGCGTCATTCGAATCTGGAGAGAGAAAGGGCTCCTGACCGGGCCAGGAGGGGAGGGGGTGGCCGCGTGATTGAGAATCGCTTCCTGGCGGGCGTCCTCATCGGCCTGCCGATCTCAGCGCTGTGCCTGATGTACACGTTCGTGCGCCGCGACTACGTGTTGGCCGCGCTGCGCGCAGGCGAGGCCGAGGGCGGGCTGTCGGATCGCACCTTGTTCTGGCTGATGATGTGCGGGCCGGCGATCATCGGACCCCTGCTGGGCCTGGTCGCTGCGGCGCTCTACGGCTGGATCAGCCCGTCGCTGTACGTCAAGGTCGCGCTCGGGATGGGCGCGTTGATGACGATCGGTGCCGTCGTGGGCCGCACACCGATGGCGTTGGAGAAGATCGTCCTCAACCTGTTGGTTGTCGGCGGCTTCGGCTGGCTGCTGCCGCGCCTGGCCGGCGGATGAAGCGCGGCGCCGCTTAGCGCGACCAGCCCTGCACCGTGCCGTCCAGCCCCAGAAGCGGGATAGCCTGACAGGAGGCCGGCTCAATCAGGGCCGGAGTAGTCTGCGGTGCCATCGGATCCGGGCCAGCGACGTTGACCAGCAGCCAGCGGCCGTCGGGCGACCAGACCGGGTTGGTGATGGCCTGGGCGCCGGTCTGCGCCAACAGGCGCGCTTGTGAGCCGTCGAGATTGGCCAGGAACAGCCCGGATTCCATGCTCTCCGGCAGTCGCGCCATGTAGGCGATCTGGGTACCGTCGGGCGACAGGGCGGCCGAGATATCCTTGGCATCGATCAGGAACAGTTGTGTTGGCTGTCCACCAATCAAATCGACCGAGCGGATGCTCAGCCCTTCCGCCGCCAGGGCGGCGTAGAACAGGCGCAGACCGTCCGCCGACCAGTCGATCAGGAGATCGTATTCCGGGTCGGCCGTGATGCGGCGCAGGCCGGAACCGTCCAGCTGCACAACGTACAGGTTCAGGTCGTCGATCCGGCGGAAGGCCAGCTGGCTGCCATCCGGCGAGAAGCGCGGGTCGTAGTCGTTGGACGTGGTCCCCGGGACGAGCCGGTTCTCGCCGCTTGCCAGATCGACGAGACGCAGCCCATCGAAGCCTGAGTATGCCGCCTGCGTCCCGTCGCGTGACAGGGAGGGCCAGGTCCCGGGCCCAAGGATCTGCCTCCGGCCGTCGGTCAGGTCGATGACGAATACGCCGGCGTTCTCGGGCGAGAGCCGCAGACCATCTTGCACGATGCGGCCATAAGCGATCAGGTGGCCGGCGAGGCCTTCGGGTATCGGCGCCGGGTTGGCGAGCGCCTGCCGCCAGGCATCTGGCGTCAGACAGGCCTGCGGCTGGAGTGCCGTGCTGCCTTGCTCGCTGCCCTCCGGCGGCGACCAGGACAGCCTCCATTGCCCGGGGATCTGCGCGGATAGGCCGGTGATGTGGTAGGTGAGCCGCCCGGACGGCACCGATCCTTCATAGACGATTCCGACGCTGAACTCTCCCGGGCTGCCTCCGCCGTACCCGCCGACAGGCGCGTGATCCCGGTCCTCGATGACCAAGTACGTCACAGCCGGATCAGCCTCGAAGAAGAATTCATAGCCGTTGGTGCGTGCCTGAGTGTGGCGGATGATCGAGACGAGGCGCACACTGTAGCCGGCGATCTCAAGTTCGTCGTTCAGCACCCACTGCTGTTCGGGCTGCGGATCGGGGCCGGCGTCGAAGGAGAACGTCAGCTGGGCGGGGAACGAGGCGTCGACGGCGGTGACCGTGATGGTCAGCGGGGGGTCGAATCCCTTGGGTACCCGGAAGGCCCAGGCCGACTGCCCGGGTTCCCGCACGGGCTGGTAGAGGTCGTCGGGGATTTCGAACGGCCATGACTGTCCGGCGCCGTTGGTGATCTCCGGCCAGCCCGACATACCCCAAACCGTGGCGCCGGGAAGCGCATCCCCCTGCTGGAAGACGCCCATCAAGATGTACGCGTCTTCGAGCTCGATCACCTGCTCCAGGACCAGCCCCATCTCGGTCTGCGTCTGCGTTTGTGTTGCCGGCGGCGCGGCGGGCGGCGGGGTTACCTGGAGCACCGGCGCCACCGTCAGGTCCGGAGGTGCAGCCACGAACCGAAGCGCGAGCTCCCAGTCTTCGGGGGCGGCCCCGGGGGCGGTGTCCATCAGACAGGGCAGGCTGAACACGGCCCGGTCGACTCCGGCCGGGATGGCCGGGAACTCCCGGCGCGATTCGAAACCCGATCCCCATCCCCGGCCGCCGCCCGCGCCGGGGGTGAGAAGGGCGCCGTCGGGGAGGCGCAGGCTCGGCTGATCGGCGCAGAAGGGCTCATCCTCGCGTTCGGGGTAAGCGCTGTGAGGGATACCGTCGGCCCGGAAGACGACAACCGTATGCTGCGAGTCGAGCACCGCCTGCTCGACGGTGAGAGTGATGCCTTCGCGTACCTGGGACACCGGTTCAGCCAGGAGGCGCAATCCGCCGGCGTCGTCGACCATGCCAATCCCCGGGATATAGCCCAGCAGGCGCTGCAGCGCGGCGACGATGTCGCTGGGGCCGACGAGGAGCGCCGCGGCCAGGAGCACGGCTACTACGATCACGGCCCAGGCCCAGCCTGTCCGCCGCGGCGCACGGCGGATGGCAGGGGCGCAGGCGCGCAGCCGATCGTCCAGCCGGGCAACGAATGCCGGATCGGGATCGGGTGCGCGCAGGGCCTGGCGCACTTGCAGCTCCAGCTCCGGGGAGGGGATCTTCTCAGGCATGCTCGTCCTCCATCCACTGCTGCAGCCGAGCCAGGCTGCGGTAGATCGATTTCTTGACGGCGCCTGTAGAGCGGTGCACGATCCGGCCGATCTCGTCGTGAGGCAGATCGGCCACGTAGCGGAGATGGAGGAGCTCCTGCTCGTCCTGGCTCAGCGCGCGCATCCGGTCGGCCAGGCTGCGACGTTCGAGGGGGACGGTCAGGTCGGCGGCCGGGTCGGGGGCGGAGGCGTGATCTGCCAGGGCTTCGAGCGGGCCCTGGGCGCGGCGCCGACGGTAGTGGTCGATGACCAGGTTGTGGGCGATGGTGAAGAGCCAGGTGCGGAAGTGGCCGCGGTGGCGATAGCGGGGCAGCGCATTGAGAGCGCGCAGGAAGGTCTGCGAGGTCAGGTCCTCGGCATCGGCCGGGTCGTGGAGGCGGCTGATGGCATAGCGGTAGACGCGGCCGACATAGGCCTGATAGAGACGTGCGAAAGCGGCCCGGTCCCCGGCGACAGCGCCGGCGATCAGGCCGGCTTCCCCGTCAAGCCGGTCGGCGGCTGCCTCCGGCGCAGGCGTGGCGTGGTGCAAGGGGTCTCCCATGGTGCACACTGGTATAACGCAGGCCTTCCCGAAATGGGACAGATGATTGGGCGGCGAGGCGCGGCGCCGACATCATAACCGAGTGGGGCCGGGTCCGGGTGGAGGCCGCGGCCGGGGCAGTGCAGCGAGATGGAACCCGCCTGCCGGCTCGGGCGTCAAGCAGGCAGGCGGCGGTTTGGAGCGGGAGCCAAGGAGGCGCTATGGTTGCGGAACAGGCGGCCACGCGAGCCGGGGCGGGGATCGACCTGACTGCCCAGTTGCAGGGATTTCGGGAGACCCATCCCGTCCAGCGGCTGGCTGTGGGCGGGCTCGAATGGGAATACGTCGCCGGCGGGCGCGCCGGGGAGTGGTTGGTCCTTCTGTCGGGCGGCGGAGGTGTGGCAGAGAGCGGCTTTCGGCGCATCCGCCGATTCGAAGACAAGTACCGGGTGATCGCGCCTTCATACCCGGCGGAGGCCCGAACGATGGCGGCGCTGGCAGACGGCGTGTTCGCCATCCTGGACCAGGAGGGCGCTGCAACTGTGCACCTTCACGGTCACTCGCTTGGCGGCGCGCTGGCGCAGTGCTGCGTCCGCCGCCATCCCGAGCGCGTGCGCTCGATGGTCCTGGCCAACATCGGGGTCGCCAGTGCCGGGCGAATGCGGGCGACGCGCCTCCTGGCGTCTGCGCTCAAGCTGATGCCGGGCGGGATGGTGCGGCGCCTGTTCGAGGCGCGCGTGCGGCGGAACATCCGCGGACTGGATGCCGAAGAGCGCGCCTTCTACGAGGGATATCTGGAAGAGCTGTCGGCCCGCTATCTGTCGAAGGACTTCCTGCTCAACCAGTTGCAGATACTCATGGACTTTGCCATGGCGTACCGGTTCGGGCCGGCCGATCTGGCGGACTGGGCCGGGCGAGTCCTCATCCTCGAGTCGGACGACGACAGCGGGTTTGACGCTGCCGAGCGGCAGGCGCTGCGGGCGCTGTATCCGGGCGCGCAGGTGCACACATTTCCCCAGGGGGGGCATCTGGCCGGGGCGCTGCAGCGGGATGCCTACGACGCGGTGGTGGAGACCTTCCTGCGATCTGTCTAAGAAGGCTGCCCGAAAGACGAAAAGACGACCGCCCGTCGCACCGACGGGCGGTCGTGGCTTCCCAAGCGTGGTGGATCAGACTCCTAGACCGGGGCCAGGGTGCCGGCCCAGATCTGCCAGGCCAGGGCGGTCTTAGCGACCAAGCTCAAGACGATGTAAACGCGCTCGCCGAACAGGTAGTCGCGCCATGGGCCGACTTTCTTGTACTGCAGGAGCATGTTGACGGCGAAGATGTTGAAGAAGACGAAGATGGTCGGGATGATGGCGTAGACGAAGGCGGGCGGCTCTGCCCCCGACGAGTTGACGGCGCCCAGGAAGTACATCAGGATCACGACCCAGGGGATGATCCCGGCGATGCAGCCGAAGATGAAGGCCGTCCAATCGGTCTTGCGCGTCGTCTGATTGTGCAGCTCCATCAGGATCCCGAACAGGTTCATCATCGCGTTCAGGCCGAAGATCAGGATCAGGCTGCCCAGGTCCCACAGGCCGACGAGCATGCCGATCAAGACGATCATCAGCGACGAGCTCAAGGCGTACTCGTAGAAACGGGCCGGGTTCATGCCTTGCTGCAGTCTGGCCGTGTACCAGCGGTAGCCGAAGGTCGCCAGGCTGAGGTGCGCCGCGGCCGAGATCAGCAGGAAGACGGCCACGGCGATTCCGAAGGGCAGCTCGTAGGCCAGCTTCGGATCGGGCGTCAGGCTGAAGCTGCTGACGTCGAAGCGCAGGTAGTTGGTGAAGATCGGGTAGGTGGTGTCGTTGCTGACGGCGATCATGAACACGCCCTGCACCAGGTGCAGCAAGCCCATGATCGCGTTGAAACGCCGCAGCCCGCGGTAGGTCTTGTCGTTGGCGGCGGCCGGAAGGGTAGCGCCAGTGCTCATCGTGTGGGGACCTCCAGGTCTCTTTCAGGTAGCCAGATTATCCCACAATTCGCCTCGTTTGTCAAGGTATTGCACGGCAACTGTCTATATTCGGGACCGGCCCAGGGCGCGGGTCTCTAGGTCCGCTGCGGGGCGTGGGGGGGCGGAGGGGCAGTAGCGAAGGCGTCAGCGGTAGGAGGACGCCTGCAAGGTGAACAGCCGGGCGTAGGTCCCTTGAAACGCCAGCAACTCGGCGTGAGATCCCTGTTCGGTGATGCGCCCGTCCTCGATGACGTAGATGCGGTCGGCCATGCGCACGGTCGAGAAGCGGTGGCTGATCAGCACCGCCATGCGGTCTTCGATCAGCGCGCGGAACTGCTGGAAGACCTTCATCTCGTTTTCGGCATCCAGGGAGGCGGTCGGCTCGTCAAGGACCAGGATCTCGCACTCACGCATGAATGCCCGTGCCAGGGCGATCTTCTGCCACTCGCCGCCCGACAAGTCGCGCCCGCCGGAGAACCAGCGGCCCAAGACCGTCTCATAGCCTTGCGGCAGGCCGGCGATGACGTCGTGGGCTTCGCTCTTGCGGGCGGCCGCCTCGATGCGCGGCCGGTCCTCGAGCGCTTCGATCTGACCGAAGCCGATGTTCTCAGCCGCGGTCAGGTAGTAGCGAACGAAGTCCTGGAAGATGACACCGATGCGCTGGCGCAGGTCGGAGATGTCGTACTCGCGCAGGTCGACCCCGTCGAGCAGGATCTGCCCCTCGGTCGGGTCGTACAGGCGCGTCAGCAGCTTGATCAGCGTCGTCTTGCCGGCGCCGTTCGGGCCGACCAGGGCGATCTTCTCGCTGGGACGCAGATGCATGTCCACGCCGCGCAGCGCCCAGGTCTCGCTGCCTTCATAACGGAACGACACCTGGCGGAACTCGACCCCCTGGCGGATCGGCGAGGGAAATGGGCGCGGTGCGGCCGCGACGACCATGGCCGGGCGCAGCTCGAGAAACGAGAACAGGTTGCTCATGAACAGGCCGTTCTCATACAGTTCACTCAGCCCGAAGAAGATCGACTCGAATGTCCGCTGGCTGCTGCGGAAGACTCCCAGGTAGAGGGTCATGTCGCCCAGCGTGATCGCGCCGGCAACCGCCCGCCAGACGATCCAGGCGTAGGAGGCGTAATAGGAGAGGGTGGCCAGCAGCCCCCAGCCGACGGAGGCCAGGCTGCGCCGCTGCGCGATGGCCTGGTCCTCGCCCAGGAACTTCCAGAACAGGCTGGCGTAGCGGCCCAAGAGCGGCTCGCCCAATTCGAAGAGCTTGACCTCTTTGACGGCGCTGAAGTCGGTCAGCAGGTGCTCGAGGTAGGCGAGCTTGCGCGCTTCCGGCGCCCGCCGGGAGATCACCCGGAAGTTCAAATCGGCATACTGGCTCTGGGCGATGAAGGCCGGGAGGGTCGCCAGGAACAAGACCAGCGCCAGCAGCGGGCTGAAGCGCAGCAGCAGGGCGCCGAAGGATAGCAGCGTGATGATGTTCTGCACCAGGTAGAAGCCGCCGTTGACGATCTGCAGCCCGCGCCGGTCGGCCTCGCGCCGGGCGTTCTGCAGCTTGTCGTAGTAGTCGGGGTTTTCAAAGTGGGTCAGATCGAGTTCGAGCGCCTTGCGGATGATGCGGGTGTTGATGGCCAGGTTCAGGCGCGCGTGCAGGACATGTTCGGCCAGACTGCGGCCCTGACTGACAGCTGTGCTGATCAGGACCAAAGCGAATTCCGCCAGGAGCAGCGGGATGATCGCCGCCAGGCCGGCCTGGGCGCCGACGTGACCGCCGATGGCGGCCACGACCCCGTCGACGATCAGCTTGCCGACCCACGCCTGGGCCGCAGGCAACAGGGCGCCGACAACAGTGCAGGCAGCCATGGCCATCGCCGAAGGCGGATGCGATTCCCAGACGATGGCGAAGGCCCGGCGTATGTTGATGGCCGCGTCGTCGACCTTTGCGCGGCGCTCGTCGACCCATTCTTGCAGGCGATGGAGACGTTCGATCATGAGAGCATCATACCATGCGGGCGCGCGGCATGCGTCGGTCGAAGCGAATGATGCGCAGATGCGGCATGGGGGATCAGGCGCGCGACGGAAGTGCGCCGTGCGCGCAGTACCAGTCGTAGGTTTCCTGGGCGGCCTGGCGGAACGAGCGGGCCGGCGAGAAAGCCAGCTCGCGCCGGGCTTTGCTGGTGTCGCACCACAAGTAGTGGGCGGCGTGGCGAAGCTGGTCGCCGTCGAGCGGTAGGCTCACGACGTGGCGCAACGCGTCGACCACGGCTGCGGCCGGAGGAACGGCCCAGTGCGGCAGCTTGAGCCACGGAGGCCGGCCGCCGACGATCTCGGCCAGCGTTGCGAAAACCTGCTGGTGGGTGAGATTCTCGCCGCCCAGCAGATAGCGCTCTCCCGGGCGGCCGCGCCGCAGCGCGGCCAGGTGGCCGGCGGCGACGTCGTCGATGTGGATGACGTTTACCCCGCCGTCGATCCACAGGAACGTCCGGCCGCGGGCGGCCTCGATGACCAACGAGCCGCTGATCTGGTTGAGGTCGCCAGGGCCGAGGACGATCGACGGGTTGACGATCACCACCTCGATCCGACCCGCGGAGGCGCGCAGCGCCTCGACTTCGGCCTGGTATTTGGCATAGGCGTAGGGGAAGCGGCGCGGCGGCAGATCGAAAGCGTGCGTCTCGGTGAGGAGCTCGCCGGCGCGCGGTAAGCCCATCGCCGCCAGTGAGCTGGTCAAGACCAGACGGCGCACACCGGCCGCGCCGGCCGCGGCGACGATGTTGCGTGTCCCTTCGACGGCGGCGGGGAGGACGTCGGCCGGGCGGCGCCAATAGGCCGACTCGGCCGCGGCGTGGAACACGATCGAGACGCCGTCCATCGCCTGTCCCAGGCTCTCTGGCCGGCGGATATCGCCCAGTACCGCCTGGACGGGCAGCCTCTCTAAGGCCAGGTGCGACGAGGTCGGCCGGAGGAGGGCGCGCACCCGGAAACCCTCGAGCGTAAGAGCACGGCAGATGGCTGAGCCGATGAAGCCGCTCGCCCCGGTCACCAGGGCCAGCTCGGCGGAGGGCGGAGGGCGGCGCGTGGGGGCGCTCATCGGCTGGGGCCGGCCGCTGGGGCCTGCCTCAGTGGATCAGGCCGAGCTCGCGGCCGACCTCGCCCAGGATGTTGAGCGCCCGGTCGATCTGTTCGTCGGTGTGTGTGGCCATGTAGGAGGTCCGCAGCAGGCACTGGTCGGGCGGGACCGCCGGCGAGATGACGGCGTTAGTGTACAGGCCCTTCTCGAAACACATCTTCCAGGCCAGCAGCGTGGTGTCGCGCTGGCCAACGACGATCGGGATGATCGGGGTGACGCTCGGCCCCATGTTGAAGCCCAGGCGGATCAGCCCGGCCCGCATCCGTTCGGTGACCACCCACAACCGCTCGACGTGCTCCGGCTCGGTCTCCATGATCTCCAGCGCCGCCAGGACCGAGGCGACGTTGGAGGCCGGCATCGAGGCGCTGAAGATCAGCGAGCGTGCGTGATGCTGGATGTAGTGGACGACTTCCTCATCGCCGGCAATGAACCCGCCCAGCGAGGCGAAGGACTTGCTGAAGGTGCCCATGATCAGATCGACCTGGTCGGTAACGCCGAAGTGCGCCGCCGTGCCTCGCCCGCCGCCCATCACGCCCAGGCTGTGCGCGTCGTCGACCATCAGGCGGGCACCGTGTTTCTTGATGATGGGGAGCATTTCGGGCAGCGGCGCCAGGTCGCCGCCCATGCTGTACACCCCGTCGACCACCACCAATCGGCCGGCCTTCTCGTCGATGCCGGCCAGCACCCGGTCCAGATGCGTCAGTTCGTTGTGGTTGAAGCGGCGCATTTCACCCAGCGCCAGAATGCAGCCGTCGACGATGCTGGCGTGATCGTCCTTGTCGGCGACGACCACGTCGCCGCGCCCGACCAAACAGGAGATCACTCCCAGGTTGACCTGGAAGCCGGTGCTGAAGACCAGCGCCGCCTGCTTGTTGACGAAGGCTGCCAGCCGCCGTTCGAGTTCCTGGTGCAGCGCCAGCGTCCCATTGAGGAAGCGCGAGCCGGTGCAGGAGGTGCCGTAGCGTTTGGTGGCCTCGATGGCCGCCTGGCGCACGCGCGGATCGGTGGTCAAGCCCAGGTAGTTGTTCGAGCCGATCATCAGCACCCGGCGGCCCCCGATCGTCACCTCGGTGCCCTCAGTATCCTCGAGCGGCAGGAAGTAGGGGTACAGGCCGGCTGCCTGTGCCATACGTGCATCCATGTACTCGGCGCACTTCTGGAATATGTCCACCGTACTCCCTCCGACTCACGACGCCGACCTGCGTCTCATCCTGAAACCCGGATAATCGCCCAGGGGAACGGTTTCAGGATAGAATGCCTTCCCGGGGTTGTCAACCCGCTGCGGCCGGCGGACACTCTCTGTGAGAGGCGTGCGCCGGAGTTCTGAGTCGGTCGAATGCTGGAGGTATGGATGTTGCGACGGTTCCAACAATGGGGTGTCCTTGTGCTCCTGGCTGGGGCGGCGCTGGCCTGCGCGCTTCCACAGGCGGTTGCCGAACCGAATCAGGCGGCCACGCCGGAGAGCGCGGCGACGGCGACCAGCGACCCGGGTCGAACCCGGGTAGATGAGGCGGTTTGTCGTTGGTCCTGCCGTCGGGCTGGAGCATGGCCGGCCCGCACTCGGCGGAAGCCGGCGGCGTGAGCTATCAACTCTATACGCTCGGCCTCGACCCCGCGGCGAGCGGCGGGCCGGGGACAAGCCTGATCATCATCGCTGATGCGGCGCAGCTCTCGGCCGAGGCCTTCGTGGCCGCACAGTGCTCGACCTGCCCGGTGGCCCCGTTCGTCGACACGCAGCTGGGCGGGCTGCCGGCGCGGCGGACCCAGGTGGGCGGCGGTGGCGTGCCCTTCACGGTCGACTGGGTCTTCGTCGAACGCGGCGGACAGCTGATCGGCCTATCGATGCGTGACCCGGAGACGCTGGCGACGCTGGAGGACGTGCTGCAGTCGGTGACGTTCGACTCTGACTGAGGCCGCGCCTCGGCCGCCGCTCCGCCGCGGAGGGCAATGTGCGAACCAGAGGGAAGGTCCTCATCCTGGCGGCCGCAGCCGGCCTGGTCGGCTGTGGTGCCATGGCGGCTACGCTGGCCTGGTCGAGCGGGGCGGCCGTCAGCTGCGGGCCGGCGCTCGAGGGGCTGCCCGAGGCGGGGACGCACGCGTACAGCCTGATCTCCGGCGGGATGAGGCGCTGTTACCTGTTGCACATCCCGCCCGACCTGGATCGCCAGCAGCCGGCTGCGATCGTGCTCAGCCTGCACGGCTTCCTCTCGAATCCGCGCAGCCAGGCCTACCTCAGCCGCTGGCATACCGTCGCCGACCGGGAGGGATTCATCGTCGTCTACCCGCAAGGGACCGGCCGGCCGCTGCGCTGGAACAGTTCGCTAGACTTCCAGGTGTCGGCCGTCGACGATGTGCAGTTCCTGCACCAGCTGCTGACGGAACTCGCGGCCGTCACGGCCATCGACCCGGCGCGCGTGTATGTGAACGGCATGTCCAACGGCGGCGCAATGGCGCACCGGTTGGCATGCGAACTGTCGGACGTCTTTGCCGCGGCCGGCATAGTCGCCGGCCCGCCGACCACGCCGTCCGGCGGCTGCAATCCGTCGCGCCCCGTGCCGATCATCGCCTTCTACGGCACCGACGACCCGCTGGTCGCTTACCAGGGATCGGCTGAGCCTGCGGGTGAGGTGCCGTGGTGGGCCGGCTGGATGCACGTGCGCATGGCCGGCGCGCTGCCGGCGGTCGAGCCCTGGATCGTCGCCTGGGCCGAGCGAAACGGTTGTGCCGCGCAGGCTGAGCCTCTGCCGGCGAAGGGGGCGGTGTCGGGCATCTGCTACGGCGGCTGTGCCGGCGGCGCCGAGGTCATCTTGTACACGGTCGCCGGTGGCGGACACACCTGGCCGGGCGGCGGGCCGATCTACGTTGGCTGGACCACGAACGACATCTCCGCCACTGAAGTCATGTGGGATTTCTTCGAGGCCCATCCCTTGACGGACTGAAGGCGCCCCGGCAGATGGCCCTAAGGAAGTGACCGGGCCGCTGTCTCGGGGCCGCGTTGCCCTCTTGTCGCACTGCGTGAATCCCTTCGCTGTGTACGGATGTCGCCAGGCAGCCGAGGCGCGGCTGGTGTCTCGCCGCGACCGGTATACTTGGCGGCCATGGACGTGTCTCTGGCGCTGCGCGGCTTCGTGATCGGACTGGCCATCGCCGCGCCTGTCGGGCCGATCGGCGTGCTGTGCATCCGGCGCACACTGGCCGACGGCCGGGCGGTCGGCTTCGTCTCGGGGTTGGGGGCCGCCAGTGCGGACGCGGTCTACGGCAGCATTGCCGCCTTCGGGTTGACGGCGGTCTCCGGCATGCTGATCGCCTATCAATTCTGGCTTCGTCTGGTCGGTGGGCTCTTCCTGCTCTATCTCGGGGTTCGCACGTTCCATGCCCCTGTCATAGACCGGCCGGCGGCTGCGCCGGCGCGCGGCCTGCTCGGCGCGTACGGCTCCACTCTAGCCTTGACACTCACGAATCCGATGACGATTCTTTCCTTCGCCGCCGTGTTCGCCGGGCTGGGGATCGTCCAGTCTCAGGTCGACTACCGCCAGGCGGCGACGATGGTCGCCGGTGTGTTTGTGGGGTCGGCCTCATGGTGGTTGGCGCTCAGCTTCGGCGTCGGCCTGCTGCGCTCGCGCCTCGGGCCGACCGCCTTCCGCTGGATCAACCGCCTCTCTGGGGCGGTGATCTTCGCCTTCGGCCTGGCAGCGCTTGCGAGTCTGTTGTTCCCGTCTGCTTGAGGATTCAGGATCTAGCCCGGCAATGAGCAAGCCCTCGGCATGTGGCGAGGGCTTGCTCATTACCGGGTGGTGGTCGGAGTCCTACGGCAGACGGGTGAGCGCTTCCGCCGCCAGGGTCTCGCCGATGGTCCGAGCGTGAATCGGGTCAAGTGTCGGAGCGGCGTATGTGATCGACAGGTAGCTCTCGCCGCGGACGGCGATCACGGCCCCAGCCTGCACGAAGCCTAAGTTCAGGACCTGGAAGTAGGCGGCGTCGCCCAGGCCATCCAGGCGCTGGTACTCCTCGGGTGTGGGGCTGAAACCACACACCTCGCGCTGGACCCGGTCTTGCTCATCGATCAACTCCGGCAGTGTCCGGTCGAACAGAGCCTGGATCTCCGGGGGGAACGGCGTCGCGGTTGCCTCGCCGCCCATGCTGAAGCTGACCGAGCAATCGGACTGCAGTTGGGCGATGGTGTTGAGGAACAGCGTCTTGGCCGCGACGCCCGACAGGACCGACAAAGTGACCGATTGGGTGCCGGAGGCGCCGACGAACAAGCACACGCCCGGGCCAGGGCTGGTCGTGACCGCCTCGCCCAGGGCGGCTTCCACAGTTCCCGGGTCGAGTACGGAGCAGAGGTCGAGAGTCGTCAGATCGGCCGCTGCGGTCGGTGATGCAGCCGGAACGGACGTGGCCACCTCGACCACCCACGTGGGCGTCTCAATCGGCGGGGGTGTCTCCGCCACAGCCGCGGGGGCCGACGCCGGCGCGTTGCACGCTGACAGGAATGCGAGCAGGACGACAAGGCTGACTGCGCGGTTCCGCATGCGGTTGCTCCCTCGATGTCGGTAACGAGGATTGTGACACACAGGGTCGGCCTGGGCCATAGTACGCAACGGCGGCGGGCGGGGCAGGCAACAGGACTGGCCTCGCGTGGAACGCGGCCTTGTCCTCGCTCATGCGCGATGCGATACTCGCCGCCGGCGAGTGCCCGTCGACGCGTTCTTCCGGCGTGGAGCGTCCGATATGCATCGAAATCCGCTGGGTGGCCTGGTCGCGCTTGCGCTGGCCGCGTGGGCCTGCGCCGCTCCCCTGTCAACCGCCGCCCCGGCCTCGCCGACCGCGAGCGCCGAACCGACGACTGCCGCAGCTCCGACTGCTGAAGCGGCGACGGCGGGACCGACGGGCGAGCCGCCGACGTTCACGATCGGCATCCTGATTGATCTCGATTCGGAACCTGTTCCCGCCGAGGGTCTGGCGACCGCACTGGCCGAGGCCAGCCGGCTGCTGCAGGAGCGGACGGGCTTCATCTACGAAGTCCTGGAAGTGGTGGAGGGGCGCCCCGCGGTCTCGATCGAAGCCTGGGTGCGGGAGTACGTGGCGGGCAAAGCGCCGCCGATCCCCGACGGGGTGGTCGTGTTCTCGTACGGCGATGACGGCTTCGCCCGGGAGCGTGGCGGGTACTCGTTCGGCGTCCCTGCTCCGTCGGGATTCATGAATGACTTCGTCTCGCCCGAGGTCGGCGGCCGCTCGGTGTACGTCGCCGTGCTGCACTGGAGCCATCGCTTCGCCGCCTGCGGCTATGACGAATCGGGAAACCTGGCGAGTGAGGTCGCCGTCGACGGACAGTGCCGCAATCAACCCGGGACGGCCTGCACCACGCACAACGGGTATTCGATGTGCGCAAACGCGGTCGGCGATGCCTACGCCTCGACGCCGACGTATTTCGTCGCCGCCAACCTCACGCATGAGTTCCTGCATCCCTTCGGCATGCACGGCAATTACGACCACTATGGGACGGAGGCGTGCCGGGACACGATGGGGTGGGGCGCCGATTGGGCCTTCTCGGTCGCGGACGCCGAGTACTGGCTGGGCCAATGTCCTTACCTCTTCGACCGCTTCCGGTCGAGCTACCGGCCGTAGGCGGCTTGACGTTGGTGTCATCGACTGTATAATCGCGAAGACAACTCAGACTGAGCGTGACGAGCGCGGAGACACGCTTGCTGTAGATCCTCTCAGAGAGCCGCCGGCTGGTGCGAGGCGGTGGGGGTCGGGCAAGCCTCCTCTCCGCCGGCCGCACAGGCCGCGTCGCTCCCGCAGGGGCGAAAATGCGCCGTAAGGGAGCCGGGTGCGCCCGCTATCGCGCCACAAGGCCCCGCCGTGCGGGGCAAATGCAGGTGGCACCACGAGTGCGCCCCCTCGTCCTGCGGATGAGGGGGCGCTTGCTTCCGCCTGCGGAGGTGCAGCGTGCTGGATATTCAACTTGTGCGGGAGAAGCCGGACGAGGTGCGGGCGGCACTGCTGCGCCGGGGGATTGACCCGCCGATCGAGGCGATCCTCAGCCTGGACGGGCGCCGGCGCGGGCTGCTGACCGAGGTCGAGGGGCTGAAGGCGGAACGCAACCGCGTGTCGAAGGAGATCAGCCAAACGCGCGACCCGGCCGAGCGCGCCGGACGTATCGAGGCCATGCGATCGGTCGGCGAGAGGATCGAAGCCCTCGACGCGCAGGTGCATCAAGCCGATGAGGCGCTGCTGGTCTTGATGCGCGAGATTCCCAACCTGCCCGATCCGTCGGTCCCCGACGGCTTGGACGAGAGCGCCAACCCGGTCATCCGCACGGTCGGGGAGCCGAAGTCGTTCGACTTTGCCCCGCAGCCCCACTGGGAGCTCGGTTCGGCGCTGGGGATCCTGGACCTGGAGCGCGGCGTCAAGCTGACCGGCTCGCGCTTCTATGTGCTCAGCGGGGCCGGGGCCCGGCTGCAACGCGCACTGATCGCCTGGATGCTCGATCTGCACATCCGCCAGGGCTACCTGGAGCAGTACACACCGTTCCTCGTGCGCCAAGCCACGCTGTTTGCCGCCGGGCAGCTGCCTAAGTTCGCTGACAACCTGTATCGCGATCATGAAGAAGATCTGTGGTTGGTGCCGACGGCGGAGGTGCCGCTGACCGGCCTGCACATGGACGAGATCCTGGAGGGCGAGTCGCTGCCGCGCCGCTATACGGCCTATACGCCCTGCTTCCGACGCGAGAAGATGTCGGCCGGGCGCGACGTGCGCGGCATCAAGCGCGGCCACCAGTTCGACAAAGTGGAGATGTACGTCTTCTGCCGGCCGGAGGACTCGCCGGCCGAACTGGATCGCATGCTGGCCGATGCCGAGGCGACCTGTGCCGGACTGGGCCTGGCTTACCGGGTCAAGCAGCTGTGCACCGGCGACCTGGGTTTCTCCGCCGGCAAGACGTTCGACCTGGAGGTCTGGGCGCCGGGGTGCGCCGAGTGGCTGGAGGTCTCATCGGTCTCCAATTGCACGGATTTCCAGGCGCGCCGGGCGAATGCCCGCTTCCGCCGTGCGCCCAAGGCGCGCGCCGAGCTTGTACACACCCTGAACGGTTCCGGGCTGGGCCTGCCGCGGACGCTGATCGCCGTGCTCGAGAACTACCAGCACGCCGATGGGAGCGTGACAGTTCCGGAGGTGTTGCGGCCGTGGATGGGCGGCGCCGAGGTGATCGGCCCGCCGGGCGCCTGAACCTACGGCGGAGGATCCCGCGTGAACGAGACTCTGATCACGATCGTGGCCGGGGTGGTGATGCTGGTGGGCCTGGCCGGAGTGGTCCTGCCGGTGCTGCCCGGGGCGATCCTTATCTGGGGCGCGGCGCTGGGCTATGGCCTGCTGGCCGGGTGGGGCGACTCCGGGCCATGGCTGTTCGCCCTGATTACCCTGTTGGGGCTGTCCGGACTCGGCGCGGAGATCTGGGTCACCGGGACCGGGGCAAAGATGGCCGGAGCGTCGGTATGGTCGTTGCTGGCCGGGCTTGGCCTGGGTTTGGTGGGGCTGGTGTTCGGCTCCCTGCCGGGGCTGCTGGCCGGATTGGTGTTGGGAACGCTGGCGGTCGAGTACTGGCGGCGCAAGGACTGGGATCAGGCGGTCAAATCCTCCTTGGGGACGCTGGCGGGTTACGGGCTGTCGTACGGGGTCAAGCTGGTGATCGGTCTGATGATGATCGCTGCCTGGGTGGCGTGGGTGGCAATCGGCTGACAGATCTCCAACTTCCAAAGTTCGTAGAACTTCGGGAGTTGAGAACGCCTACCCGGGCTTGAAGTAGACCATCCCAACACCCATGCGGTCGAGCGCCTCTTCGGCCCAGTACTGCACCACGGCCGAAGGATCATCGACGGCGGCGATGAGGGCGCCAATCGATTCCTTGTCTTGAATCGAGGCCAGGGCGCGAGAGGCTTCGATGCGCACGGCAGCCTGCGGGCTGGAGAGCGCCTCGACCAATAACGGGGTCGCCGGGGCTCCCAGCGCGGCGAGCGCATCGCCGGCCAGGCGGGCCGTGAGTCGGTCGCCATCGTTCAGCAGGTCGATCAGATCGGCGGCCGCGCCCGGGTGCGGCCGGAGGCGCAGACCGAGGGCCGCACACTGGCGCACGGCGGCATCGGGGTCAGCCAGCGCGCGCTGCAGGGCGGGCGGGACGCGCGGGTCGTCGATGGCTGCCAGGGCGCGTGCCGCCCACCAGCGGTGGTCGCTGTGCGGATCCTCCAGGGCTATCAGCAGTCGGGGAAGCGCGGACGGGGCCAGTGCAGCCAGGACAGCAATGGCGGCTTCAGCCTGGCTGTCGTCCCCGCTGAACAGCGTGGCAAGCGCCGCCTCCAGGTCAGTCACCGCCGGGTCAGGACTCGGGAGGCGGGACGGGCAGTTCGGCTTCGGCGACCCTGACCCACTTGTCGCCCTCCTCGATCAACATCACCGGGATATCGTCAAGGACGGGGTACTTGCGGCCGCAGCCGGGCTCCTGGCACACGAGCCAGGTGTCTTTGACCAGCTTGAGCAGGCCGTCCTTCTCGCGCACGCAGGCCGGGCAACGCAGGATCTCAAGCAGATCGTCGGGGATCATGGCCCTCTCCTGTGTCGTCGCGGATTGTACCATGCCGCGCCCGACGGCCGCTTGCCGCGCGGTCAGGTCATTCGGTGCGGGCGTCCGGCGGCAGTGAGGTTCCCGGGCCGAACTCGTAGATCGCGCGCCAGGGCAGGTAATGGGTGCGGAACGTGTCCTGGTGGATCACACCGCCGTCGCGCGTGACGGTGCGTGTGACGGTCACGTCCATTCCGTCGGCTTCGTAGTCGACCTGCTCGATCTCGCCCGAGGGCAGGTCCGAGTTCTCGCGGTAGAGCGGTTCAGGCGCCTCGACCACGTTCATCGGGCCGCTGGTCGACCAGTCGACCGCTCGGCCATCGGAGGTCGAGTAGATCTTCCACAGCAACTGGTTGCCGTAGACGTAGGTCTCGAGCAGCACCCAGTAAGGGGAGTCGTTGGTGAAGCGGAAGTCGACGCGCGGCACGAAGACGGTGGCGTCGAGTCCCGGGCCGGGTGAGCCCGGTCCCTGCTCATAGTAGCCGACCCGATAGGCGTGCGGGTGACGC
>DAIRVC010000029.1:0-4102 GCA_036803025.1 Anaerolineales bacterium | reverse complement strand
GGTAGCCCCCGAAGAAAGCCGCCCGAAAGAGCGTGGTGCTGACCTGGCACACTCCGCCGCCCAGGCCCTGAATGGTGCGGTCGCCGAAAATGATCAGCGCCTCGGTGTAGCCGGTGTCCAGGCTGATGTCGCCCAGCACTTCGGCCATCGAAAGCGTTTCGCCCGGCGCGATCAGCAGCCCGTGGAACTCGGCCGAGGCGGTGCGGATGTTCTGGATGCGGCCGGCGCTCGACCCGGAGAAGTAGGTCGAGACGGCGACGATGTTCTCGCTGATGCCGAGATCGGCAGCGGTGGCGCTGCTGCGGACGGGCGGATCGGTCGTCTGGAAGACCAGGGGGAGCTCGTGCGCGCCGGCCACCAGCCCCTGATTGATGGCCTGAATGCTGGCGGGGACGTCCAGCGTGCGGCCGATCACCTCGCTCTGCAGCAGGTCCAATTGGCGCGTATCGTCGTTGAAGATGAAGCGGGCATTCTCGGGCGCCCGCTGGAGGGCCGGGACGAGCGGCTCGAGATAGGAGGTCAGCGAGTCGGGGTCCAGGCCGACCTCATAGCGCCCGCCGTCGCCGTCGCTGACCAGGTTGAAGCGCAGCATCGAGGCCAGCCCCGGCGGGTCGAGGCGCCATGGACCGGCGCCCTCGGCGGTCAGCGTCAGGGGCTGGCGCAGGATCTCACGGGCGAGGGCGGCCTGCTCGGAGGCGTCCAATACGAGCGGGGGCGTCTCGTCGATGACCAGCGGGACCTCGGAATCGTAGAGTTGGGATAGGGCCGGTGTCAGGGCCTGGAGCGTCGCGTGGACGTTCAGCGCGCGGCCGATCTGCCCGGGGCTCATTTCGACCTCGAGGCCGTTGACCCTCAGGGTCGCCAGGATCTGCGGCTGGTCGATCTGGCGGGCAAGCTCCTGCAGGTAGGCTGCGCCGGAGCGCTGGTCGAAGATGACGATCGGCGGAATAGCCCAGCCCTCGGTCCAGGCGTCGTACTGTTCCTGGAGCGCGGCGAAAATGGAACCGCGCCGCCCGACGGTCAGCGCGCGCTCTGCCAGGCTGGGGATGTCCATCACCACCCCGAGTTGCTCGGGGCGCACTGACCACTGACGTTCCCCGTCGCGCAGCAACACGGTCCCGGTGCGCGGGTAAGTGAGTAGGCCGGCCAGCGCAGACTCGATTTCGGTCTTGGTCATCCCGGCGACGTGAACCCCGGCGGCGGTCACGCCCGGCAGTGCACGCCCGGCGTAGACCACGCGCACGCCCAAGACGAACAACACCAGCCCGGCCAGGATCGCCGCGCCGGCGGCCAGCATGGCCGTGAAGGCGCGCCTCAGGTCGGACATGATCTCAGGCGTCAATTGGGGGCGTGCGCGCGGGATGCGCATTTCCGGCCTCTCAGGGGCGGGATTATATCACCCGCATGACGCCGGAGAGCCGGCGGCGGTTCCTGGACTAGTGACGAAGGTAGACTTCGATGCTGGTGTAGTGCAGGTAGTTGACGCCGTCTTCGGCGAGCTCGTACAGCGCCAGGCGGCCGTACTGTTCATAGGGGACTTCGTAGGTCACCTCGGCCTCGACGACGCCGGTCTCGCCGATCCCGCCCGGTAACGGGTACACGGTCTGTACGGACAGCGGATCGCCGTCACCGTCGAAGAGCGCCAGCGTCCATCCTTGTCCACTCTGTGTCCAGCCTGCGAGGCGTGTTGCGAAGCGCCCGCCGCGGACCCCGGCGCCATCACGAGGCGCCAGAATCGCCAGCTGCTCCGGCCCCTGCGCGGCCGGGTGCACCAGCGGCGCACCGGCTGCCAGCAGGATCAGATCAAGTGTCATCAAGTGCGCCATGCGGCCGCTGCGCTGATCGTCGGTGCTGAGTTCCAGGCGGCCGGCTTCGGCGACACCGGGGATGTTGAAGGTCAACTCGGTGGAAAAGGGGCCGGCATAGCCGCGCAGGGTATTCAGGTAGGTCGTCCGCTGGGCAAGCACGCGCCCGTCTTCGCCCAGAAGTCGGACGTGAACGCGCTCATTGAAGCTCGGTCCAGCCCGGCCGCTGATTTCAAACGGGCTGGTGACCTGGGAGCCGGGCCCGGGGTTGAAAAGCGCGATGCGTTCCAGCGGCAGATTGACCGGGGCCGGCGCGGGCGTGTAGGTCGCCGTCGGTTCGGGCTCTTCCAGAATGGCGGCCGGCGTAGGGTTGGAGAGCGGCCCGCGCGTCGGCGTCGGCGCGGGGCCGCTGGTCGGCGTCGGCCCCGCCGGTGCGCCGGTCGGAGGCGAGGGCTGGGGTAAGGTCGGCGGCGCCCCGCAACCGGCCAGGAGCAGGCAGATCAGCAAGAGCGCGCGCCGGGCGAATGTCACGGGCGGGCCCCCTGTTCCCCACCCGCCGCGATCTGTGGCGAAACCTCATGCATGAAGCCGGCCATCGCCTCCAGTCGGGCGGCCGCGTTCGGTGCCTCGAATGCCAAAACGGGATACTCGAGCCCGGCCTGGATGTAGGCGCGCAGCTGCTCGGCCACACGCGGCGGTGGGCCGCTGAGCACGCCGGGCGTCTCGGCCGCTTCCGGGTCGACTCGGATGCGCAGGCTGATGGTGACCGGCCGGCCGGAGGCGCGGGCACGGAGCTCTGCGACGCTCTGGGCGAACTCGCGCAGGGGCAGGCGGGTGGGATGCCACCCGTCGCCCAGTTCGGCGGCGCGGCGCAGCGCGGCGGGGGAATTGCCTCCGATCCAGATCGGAAGGCCAGGGCGCTGGACGGGCTTTGGGGCGAAGACCGCCTCGCGCAGCTGGTAGAAACGGCCCTCGAATGTCAGGCCGGCGGCCTCGTCCGATGCCCACAGCAGGCGCAATAGCCTCACGGCTTCGTCGAGGCGCCGGCCGCGGTCTTCGAATCGCTGCCCCAGATTGGCGAACTCCCCCGAGGACCAGCCCACGCCGACACACACCATCGCCCGCCCGCCGGAGAGACAATCGAGGCTGGCGAGTTGTTTGGCGGCCAGGGCTGGATCGCGTTGCGGCAAGACCAGGCTGGAGACGCCCAGGCGGATCCGTTGGGTGCATGCGGCCAGGTGGGCCAGCGTCATCAGCGCTTCGAGGATGTGCCCGTAGACCTGGGCGTCGGAGCGCGGCAGGACGAGATGGTCGGTGGTCCAGACCGAGTCGTAGCCCAGACTCTCGGCGGCCTGTGCCGCGGCCGTGAGCTCCTCGGCCGAGGCCTGGGGCCCGAAGTTGGGCAGGATCACGCCATACTTCATCGGGCCACCCGAGGCGCGCGGTTCGCGGCGCGCACGGAGCGCCTCACCCCAGGGCCTCCCACACGTCCAGCTTGCTGGTGACGCGCTCGATGATCTCGTCGGTGAACTGGGTCGTGCTCGTCGAACCGCCCACGTCGGGCGTGGCGATCCCCTGGTGAACGGCTTCGAAAACCGATTCGTAGATGGCGCGTGAGGCTCTGTCCGCGGCCGGGCTGCTCAGGTGCGTCAGCAGAGCGGCCGAGGCCAGGATCATGCCCATCGGGTTGGCGAGGTTCTTGCCCTGCAGCGCCGGCGCGGTCCCGTGCGGCGCCTCGGCCATCGCCACTCGCACCTGCATGGCCGTTTCGTCGAAGGCCAGGACCATCGATTCGGCGCCGGCGATCGAGCCATACATCTGCAGCACCAAGTCGGACAGGCAATCGCCGTCACGGTTCAGGGCGGGGATGACGAGCGCCTCGCCCTCGTTCTGCAGGAGCAACGCGTAGGTTGCATCGATCAACTGCGGATCGTAGACGACCGCCGGATGCCGGCTGGCGGCCGCATCCATCTCCTCCTTGAACATGCCCTCGTAGACCGGGCTGACCGTGTACTTGGGTCCGCCGAAGACTCTGGCGCCGATGCGTTCGGCATGTTGAAAGGCGAACTCGGCCACCGCCCGGCAGGTGCGCCGCGACAGGCGCTCGGTGCGCAGGGCGATCTCGTCACCGGCGTCGTCGGTCTCGCGCCATTCGTGCGCGCCATAGGCGTCGCCTACCGCCATGCGCACGACGGAGATGGGCGCGTGCACGCCGCCGACGGGGCGCACCCTGGGGATGCGCCGGCCGGTGCGCAGGATGACCTTGCCGTCGATGGCCTCGCGCAGGATGGCGTTCG
>DAIRVC010000028.1:0-22443 GCA_036803025.1 Anaerolineales bacterium | reverse complement strand
ATACGACCGGCGCCAGGCTGTTGGCGGCGCAGGATCTGAAAGACCTGCGCGTTCCCGTGTGGCAGCGGCATGATCCGCTGTGGCGGCTGCTGCGCGAGCGAGGTCGCGCGCAGCCAGGTCATGAGGAGATAGCCCCGCCTTCATCTCCCCCTTGAGGGGCGGGCGGCGCGTGGGTGCCCACCCCGAGGTCGCCCTCTCGCCAAACACTTCCCCTCACCCCAGCCCTTCGCGTAGCATCTCCGAGCGCAGCGAGGAGGCCGCCTCCGGTAGAGGCTGCGCCGGCTTTATAATCACCCCGGCAGCCATGCTGCCCGGAGACTGAATGCCAGCACCGATCGTGATCCGGGGCGGAACGGTCGTGACCGCCGAGACGTCCTTGGTGGCCGACGTGCGCATCGAGGGTGAGACGATCGCGGCCGTTAGCCCGAACCTGCCCATCGATTCGGCGCAGGTGGTCGAGGCGGACGGCATGCTTCTCCTGCCGGGGGGCATCGATGTGCACACGCACTTCGATCTGCCCATGTTCGGCACGGTCTCTTCGGACGATCACTACACCGGCCACAAGGCGGCCGCGTTCGGCGGGACGACCACGGTGATCGATTTCGTGCCCCAGCCGGAAGGAGCCGGCCTGCGCGCGGGGGTCGAGGCCTGGCATGCCAAAGCCGACGGCAAGGCCGCCGTCGACTTCGGCTTCCACATGAACATCACGCGCTTCGACCGGCAGGTGGCGGCGGAGATCCCGCGCCTGCTCGACGATGGCATCCCTTCCCTGAAGGTCTTCACCGCGTACAACAATCGCCTTCGCCTCCAGGATGGCGAGATCTTCCAGGTGCTGCGCATCGCCGCCCGAAGCGGGATGCTGACAATGCTGCACGCCGAGAATGGCGACGTGATCGATCTCCTGGTCGACGAGGCGCTCTCGGCCGGGCACACCGGCCCCGAGTGGCACGCCCGCACGCGGCCGGCCTGGGGCGCGGTCGAGGCCGCCTTGCGCGGCATTGCGCTCGCCGCACAGACCGGCGCGCCGCTGTACCTGGTTCACATGAACACACTCGGGGAAGCCGACCAGCTCCGCTACGGCCGGGCGCACGGCGTGCCCGTCATGGGCGAAACCTGCCCGCAGTACCTGTTCTTCACGGCCGAGCAATTGCGCCGGCCGGACGGCGCGAAATGGATCTGCTCGCCGCCGCTGCGTGAGCCGGCCGACAATGCCGGCCTGTGGGAGGCTCTGGCCGACGGGACGATTCAGACGCTGGCCACGGATCACTGCCCGTTCTTCTTCGACGGCACCCGGCCGATCGAGTATGAAGGGCACCGCGTGGCCATTCCCGGAAAAGAGCTCGGCGCAGCGGATTTCACCAAGATCCCTAACGGTCTACCCGGGGTGGGCGACCGGCTGCCGGTGCTGTGGACGCACGCCGTCGGCAGCGGGCGCCTGAGCCCGAACCGTTTCGTGGCCCTGACCTCGACCAACCCGGCGCGCATCTTTGGCCTCTATCCGCGCAAGGGCGTCCTGCAGGCGGGGGCCGACGCCGACATTGTCCTTTGGGACCCGGGCCGCCGCGTGAAATACGGCCTGGCGCACGCACACCACCGCACCGACTACAACCTGTACGAAGGCTGGGAGCTGCAGGGATTCCCCGAGGTCGTCTTCCTGCGCGGGCAGCGGGTTGTCGACCGCGGCCGCTGGTTGGGCAGAGCAGGTATGGGGCGCTTCCTTCATCGCCGGGCCGGGGCCGAGGTCCTCTGACATGCCCTCCCTCCCGCTGACAGAACTGATCCCGGTTCTCCAGGTAGCTGTCGGCCCCGTCATCCTGGTGTCGGGCATCGGGCTGCTCTTGTTGACCATGACCAATCGGTTGGGCAGGGTGGTCGACCGCTCGCGGGCGCTGGCCAACGATCTGCGACACGCACCGCCTCAGGTCGGCCCGCGCCTGCGCGCGCAGCTGGACGTCCTGGGCGCACGCGCCCGCATCCTGCAGCAAGCCATCATCCTGGCGAGCGTCAGCGTCCTGCTGGCCGCCGTTCTGGTCATCGTCCTCTTCTTGACGGCGATCCTTGACCTCCCCGCCGCCTGGCTCATCATCGGGCTGTTTGCCGGCTGCATGCTGGCGCTCATCGGCGCCCTGATCGCTTTCATCCACGACCTCAACCGATCCCTGGCCGCGCTGCAGCTCGAGTTGAGCCAGGATCACCCGACGGGCTTATAATGCGCGCCCCGGGCCCGACTTCGGAAGGCAGGCCGCCTCAGTTGGCGGCCGCCTCAGCGGGGGAAGCATGACGGTCCTACCCGAACTGCCGCCGGACGAAATTCTGCCTCTCAGCCTCAAACACAACTTCTGGACGTGGTCGGCTCAGGGACGGGTGCAGCCGATCCCCGTCACGCGGGCGCAGGGTGTCCACTTCTGGGATGCGGCCGGCAAACGCTATCTCGACTTCAATTCGATGGTCATGTGCTCGAACATCGGGCACGGAGATGCGCGCGTGGTCGAGGCGATGGTCGAGCAGGCGCGCGAGCTGACCTTCGCCGGCCCGGGGATGGCCACCAAGCCGCGCGCTCTGCTGGGGAAGATGCTGGCCGAGATCACCCCTGGCGACTTGAATCGATTCCTCTACGTGCTTGGCGGGGCGGAGGCCAACGAGAACGCCATCAAGCTCGCCCGCGCCTACACGGGTCGGCACAAGATCCTGGCCCGCTATCGCTCCTACCACGGCGCATCGGCTGGCGCCATGGCCGCCACCGGTGACCCCCGGCGATGGGCCTGGGAGCCGAACCTGATGCCCGGGGTCGTTCACTTCCTCGACCCGTATCGCTATCGGTCAACCTTCCACCGCCGCCAGCCGGACCTGAGCGAGGAAGCCTTCTGCTCCGACTACCTGAACCACCTGGAAGAGATCATTCAGCTGGAGGGGCCGGCCACGATCGCGGCCGTGCTGGTCGAATCGGTCACCGGAACAAACGGGGTCATCGTTCCTCCACCGGGCTACCTGGCCGGCGTTCGCCAGATCTGCGACCGGAACGGAATCCTGCTCATCTGCGACGAGGTCATGAGCGGCTTCGGCAGGACGGGCGCCTGGTTCGCGGTCGACCACTGGAAGGTCGTGCCCGACCTGATGACGATGGCCAAAGGACTGACCTCCGGTTACGCGCCGCTCGGGGCGGTCGCCATGCGCCAACCCATCGCCGAGTTCTTCAACGACCGTGTCTATCAGAGCGGGCTGACGTACAATGGGCACCCGATTTCCCTGGCGGCGGCGATCGCCAACCTGCAGGTCATGCACCAGGACCGCCTGGTCGAACGGGCCCATGCCCTCGGCCCGGTGCTCGCCCGCCACCTGAGCGAGCTGGGCGAGGCCCATCCGAGTGTGGGCGAGGTTCGCTCGATCGGATTGTTCGGCGTCATCGAGCTCGTTCGCAACCGCAGCACGCGTGAGCCGATGGCGCCCTTCAACGCCGGAAGTCCGGTGATGGATCGTGTGAAGAAGCATCTGCTGGACCGCGGCCTGTTCCTGTATACCCATTGGCACACGCTCCTCATCCTCCCGCCGCTGATCATCACCGAGGAGCAGCTGGCCGAAGGTTTCGCCCTGATCGACGAGGCACTGGGACTCGCGGACGGAGCGGTGGAGTAGGCCCGGCGCTAACCTCCGAAGTTGCCGCAACTTCGGAGGTTAGCGAAAGGCCATGCTACAATAGGACAACCTCGGACCGGCGGTCGCGGCAGGGTGGTCCTGCGGCGGCGTCGAGCATCCCCGCTCGTCGAAAAGCGCCGGCTGGTCCTCACAGCCCTCGGTTGAAGGCACATGGCGCTCTGGCGCGAGTACCGCACCCCGGTCAGCGTTGACGAAGCACTGGCCTCGCTCGTGCAGGCTCAGGGCGACGCACGCATCATCGCCGGCGGCACCGACCTGCTGCTGGATATCCAGCAGGGGCGAGTTGCGCCGCAGCAGACGCTGATCGATGTGACACGCATCGACGAGATGACCTGCATCAGCGTCGGCCCCGAGTCCATCACGCTGGGCGCCTCGGTCACGCACGCGCAGATCATCGCCCATCCGGCGTTGCGCCAGCATGCAGCCTGCCTGGTTCAGGCCAGCGCGCTGATCGGAGGACCGCAGGTCCGCAACGTGGCCACGCTCGGCGGCAATGTCGCCCACGCACTCCCGGCAGCCGACGGCTCGATCGCGCTACTGGCCCTCGCCGCCGAAGCGGAGATCGCCTCGGCCGCAGGCAGGCGCTGGGAGCCTGTGGAGGATCTCTTCGCCGGGCCGGGGCAAGTGTCCTTCGACCGACGCGCGGCGCTCGTGGTGGCCTTCCGCTTACCGAGGTGCGGCCCGGACCAGGCCAGTGCTTTCCGGCGCCTCATGCGCCCCCAAGGCGTGGCCATCGCCATCATGAATATGGCCGTCTGGGCGGCGTGGTCGCCCGATCGGCGGCTGGCGGACATCCGCCTGGCAGTGGGCGCGGCCGGCCCGCGGCCGCTGCGAGCACGCCAGACCGAGGCCGTCCTGCGCGGGCACACGCTCGATTCGAAATCGATCGAGGCCGCCTGCACCGCCCTGGAGAAGGAGGCGCGCCTGCGCGCCAGCCCGCATCGGGCGAGTGAGGCCTATCGCCGCCACCTGCTTGGCGTGCTGCTGCGCGAAGTGCTGGCCGCGGCAAGTCTATCGCCTCGGCCTGAGGACAGGATGCGAGGATGACGCCGCTCAGGCTGTGGGTCAACGGTCAACCGGTGGAGGCTGAGGCCGGGCCGGGGGAGATGCTGGCCGACGTGCTGCGCGAGCGCCTCGGGCTGACCGGGACCAAGATCGGCTGCGACGAAGCCGAGTGCGGCGCCTGCACCGTCTTGCTGGACGGGGCCCCGGTGCTGTCGTGCACCTTCCCGGCGGCCAAGGCCGAAGGACGCCGCGTGACCACCATCGAGGGCCTGGCCGACCAGGGGCGGCTGCATCCGCTCCAGGAGGCATTTGTCCTGCACGGTGCGGTGCAGTGCGGTTTCTGCACGCCGGGGCAACTGATGACCGCCGCGGCATTGTTGTCGCGCACGACCGATCCGAGTGTCGACGAGATCCGCCAGGCGCTCAAGGACACGCTCTGCCGCTGCGGTGGGTACCCGCAGATCATCCGCGCCGTTCAGGCCGCCGCGCTCAGTCTGCGAAGCGGTGAACCGGTGCAGCCGCCTGAGTTGGCCTTGTCCGACTCGGGCACCGTTGTCGGTCGGGCGGTGGCGCGCCCGGACGCGCTCGCCAAGGTTACCGGTCAGGCGAATTTCGCCGACGATTACACTTTCCCCGGCGTGCTCCATGGCCGGGCCCTCCGCGCCGGGGTCCCACACGGCATCGTCCGGCACATCGACACCCATGCAGCTCAGGCCCTGCCTGGCGTGCGCGCGGTTCTGACCGCCGCCGACATTCCCGGGGAGCACAATCACGGCCTGGTCGTTCTGGATTGGCCGGCGCTGGTCGGGGTGGGCGAGCGCGTCCGCTATGTCGGCGACGCGCTGGCGCTGGTGGCGGCGGACACGCGCGAGATCGCCGGGCAGGCGCTCGAGTTGATCGAGGTCGACATCCAGACGCTACCGCCGGTGACCGATCCGCGGCTGGCCCTGACCGACGCATCGCCCAAGATCCACGACTCCGGCAACCTGCTCAAGCACATCCAGGTCCTCAAAGGGGATCCGCAGGCGGCCCTTCAAGATGCCGAGGTCGTCGTCGACCAGACCTACATCACCCCGATCCAGGAACACGCCTTCCTCGAGCCGGAGTGCAGCGTAGCCCGGCTGGTGGACGGCGGGCGCGTGGAAGTGGTGGTCGGCTCGCAGATCCCCTATGCGGACCGCGAGCAGATCGCCCGCTGCCTGGGCTTGCCGCAGGAAATGGTCCACGTGCGCGGCGTGCTGATCGGCGGAGGCTTCGGCGGCAAAGAGGACATCGCCGGGCAAATCCATGCCGCGCTCCTGGCCCAGGCGAGCGGCCGGCCGGTCAAGGTGCTTTACGATCGACATGAGAGCCTGCTGGTCCATCCCAAGCGCCACGCCACGCGCATCCGTGTGCGCCTGGGAGCGCGCCGGGACGGCACGCTCGTCGCCGTTGAGACTGAGCTGTACGGGGACACCGGAGCCTACGCCTCGCTGGGTGACAAGGTCATGACACGGGCGACCACGCACTCGAACGGCCCATACTGCGTGGAGCACGCGCGGGCCGATTGCTTTGCGGTCTACACCAACAACCCGCCGGCGGGCGCGTTCCGCGGCTTTGGTGTGACCCAGTCTGCCTTTGCCATCGAGTCGGCCATGGACGAGCTGGCCGCCGCGCTCGACTGCGACCCGGTCGAGCTGAGGCGCAAGAACGCGCTGCGGGTCGGCGCCAGCACGAACACGGGGCAGGTGCTGGGCGAAAGTGTCGGGCTGCTGGAGTGCATCGACCGGGTCGAGGCGGAGATGCGCCGGCTGTGTGCCGACCCCTTCCGGGCTCGGACGGTCGAGGGTGACGAACGCCTGCGCCGTGCCTGGGGTTTCGCGATCGCCTACAAGAACACCGGCCTGCGCGGCGGGGCAGAAGACAAGGCCGGAGCCGAGGTCGAGCTGGCGGACGACGGCATGGCCGAGGTGCGCACCGCTTCGGCCGAACTCGGGCAGGGCCTCTCGACGGTCTTGCAGATGATTGCGGCCGAGGAGCTCGGCCTGCCGGTCGAGCGCGTGCGCGTGCTTCTTTCGGACACCGACCTCACGCCGGACGGCGGGCCGACGACCGCCTCGCGTCAGACCTTCGTCACCGGCAATGCCGCTCGCCAGGCCGCCGTGGGCCTGCGTCAGGCACTGGCGGCCACAGTCTCCGAACGCTTCGATTGTCCCCCGGATCAGGTGCAGTTCCGCGACGGCCGTGCGGAGACGCGCGCCGGATCGGTGCGCCTGGAGGAGGCGGCCGCCTGGATGCGCGCCGAGGGGCGCCAGCCGCGCGCCGCTGCCGAGTACACGGCCCCCGAGACGCAGCCGTTAGGTGAGCCGGGCCGCATCCACTTCGCCTATGCCTTCGCCGCGCAGGCGGCCGAGGTCGAGGTCGATCTGGCGACCGGGCAGGTGCGCGCCCTGCGGGTGATCACCGCCAACGATGTCGGGCGAGCCCTCAACCCGCTCGGGCTGGCCGGGCAGATCGATGGCGGAGTCGTCATGGGGGTCGGGACGGCGCTGACGGAGGAATTCATTGTCGAAGACGGCCGGGTCTTCACCGATCGCCTGGCCCGCTATCGGATGCCGTCGATCGTGCAGGCGCCCGAAATCACGTCGTTCGTCGTCGAGCATCCGACGTCGGACGGCCCGTACGGGGCCAAGGGTGTCGGCGAGATCGTCTGTATCCCGACCGCGCCGGCGATCACCAACGCCATCTACAACGCCTGCGGCGTGCGGGTCCGCCGCTTCCCGGTCGATCAGGACTGGTTGGCGGGCGAAATCCGGAGGCGCCTGTGAGCGAGGGCATTCCGCGTTGGCTGGAGTGGGCGCGTGAGATCGAAGCGCTGGCGCAGGCCGGGCGGCACTACGCCCGCAATCCGTTCGACCGCCAGCGCGGCGAGCGGCTGCTCGAGATCGCCGCGGAGATCGTCGCCGAGCACACCCGACTTCCGGCGCGAGAGGCCCGCCTGGCCTTCGGCGCACAGCCGGGATACGTGACGCCCAAGGTCGACGTGCGCGGGGCGGTCTTCCGCCAGGGCGAGCTGCTGCTCGTGCGCGAGGCGGCCGAAGGCGCGTGGACTCTCCCGGGAGGCTGGGCCGACGTGGGCGAGGCGCCGGCCGCGGCCGCCGAGCGGGAGGTGCGGGAGGAGGCCGGGCTGCGGGTGCGAGCCAGCCGATTGGTGGGAGTCTATGACGCCAACCGGATCGAAGAGGCGCTGACGCTTTTCCACGCGTACAAACTGGTGTTCTTGTGTGACCCGCTCTCCGGCGAACCGACGACCAGCGTTGAGACGAGCGAGGTGGGCTTCTTTCCGCTCGAGGCTTTGCCCCAGCCCCTGTCACTGTATCGCACCACGCCGCGGCAAATCGCCGACGCCTGTGCGGCGCGGACTGCAACCGACTGGCAGACCGTCTTTGACTGAGGGCACGGGCATGCGGCGGGACAACGGGTGTCACACGGGGGACCCGCGAGCGCGCCGCGTCGGAGGACGAACCGCTTGGAGAACACAGCGACTGGCATGCGCTGAGCGGAGGCACTATCATCTACAGGTGCCGGCGGATCGGCGCCGGACACGTTCCCCTCAGGAGGGGGCATGAGCGACCGCTTGCTGATTAACCTGGCGATTCTCGGCGGCACCGGGAAAGAGGGGCAGGGGTTGGCCTACCGGTTGGCCAGGGCGGGCTACCCGATCCTGCTTGGATCACGCACCCCCGACAAGGCAGCTCGCGTGGCCGACGAGCTCAACCAGCGCCTTGGGCAAGCATCGGTGCGCGGCATGGCGAACGACGAGGCGGCCGGGCGCTGTCACATCGCCATTCTGACGGTCCCCTACGAGGCGCACCGGCCGACGCTGGAGGCGCTCAAGGAACGCCTGACCGGAAAGGTGCTGGTCGACGTCACCGTCCCCCTCAAGCCGCCCAAGATCACCACGGTCTACGTGCCGCCGGCAGGGAGCGCCGCGCAGGAGGCGCAGGAGATCCTCGGCCCGACGACGCAGGTCGTGGCTGCCTTTCAGAACATCTCGCATGAACACCTGGTCCAGGATCACCCCGTCCCCTGCGACGTGCTGGTGTGCGGAGGGGACGACGAGGCGCGCATGCAGGTGCTGCAGCTGGTCGCGGCCGTTGGGCTGGTGGGCTGGGACGCCGGGCCTTTGCAAAATGCCGTCGTCGTCGAGGGTCTCTCGGCGGTGCTCATCGGGATCAACAAGCGCTACAAGATGCGCGCGGCGGGCATTCGCATCACCGGCGAACAACCGCCGCGCTGAGCGGACACGGCGCGTGCTCCGACAACTGGTCCTGACTGCCCTGCCCGGGATGCCGCTTGTCGAGCCCGGGGATGACTTGCCCCGCTTGATCCTCGAAGGATTGCGGCGAGCCGGCCTGTCCCTCCAGGACGGCGACGTGATCGTGGTCACCCAGAAGGTCGTCTCCAAATCCGAAGGGCGCCTGGTCAACCTGGGCGATATCCAGCCTGGTGCGGAAGCCGTACGGCTGGCCGGCGAGACGGAGAAGGATGCGCGCCTGGTCGAGGTCATCCTGCGCGAGAGCCGGGAGATCCTGCACACCAGGCCGGGCCTGATTGTCGTCCGCCACCGGCTGGGGTTCGTCTGCGCCAATGCCGGAGTCGACCACTCCAATGTCCGCGGACCCGCCGGCGCCGCGGACGACTGGGTGCTGCTGCTCCCGGAGGAACCCGACCGATCGGCCGCCGGGATCCGCCGCCGGCTGGAGGCGGAGTCCGGCGCCGCGTTGGCGGTGCTGATCATCGATTCGCACGGACGCACCTGGCGCATGGGCACGGTCGGCGTGGCGATCGGCGTCTCCGGTTTCCCGGCGCTGGTCGACCTGCGCGGAAAGCCGGACCTGTTCGGTTTCCGCTTGCGTGTGACCCAGGTCGGTCTGGCAGATGAGGTCGCCGCGGCGGCCTCGATCCTGACCGGGCAGGCGGACGAGGGCGCGCCGGTGGTGCATGTGCGCGGGCTCCCCTATCCGCTCCGGGAGGGAACGCTCCAGGACCTGCTTCGACCTCCGGATCAGGACCTCTTCCATTAGGAGGCTGATCCGGTTGCGGCGGTTCGTTGGACCGCAGAGCACAAGTGAGAGGTGAGAATGGCTGCCAAGATTTCCGAGTCCCATCGCGATCTCCTCAGGGAAGATACGCGTGCCATCGCCTACCTGGCGACCCTGATGGCCGACGGCACCCCGCAGGTGACCCCGGTCTGGTTTGATACCGAGGCAGATCTGATTCGCGTCAACACGGCCCGCGGCCGGACGAAGGATCGCAACATGACCGCCCGGCCGAGTGTGGCGCTGGCCATCGCCGATCCCAAGGACCCTTACCGCTACCTTCAGGTCCGCGGCACCGTCGTGGAGGCGCGCGAGGAAGGGGCCGCCGAACACATCGACAAGCTGGCCGGGAAGTACACCGGTGATCCTCACTACCGCTGGGCGACGCCGGGGATGATCCGGGTGATCTACTACATCCGACCAGACTCGGTCAATTGCTCGGCATGAGCCTCTCGCCGGAAGCTCTGCGCCAATTCCTGGCCAGCCGGCGCTCGGTACGCCGCTTCCGCCCCGCACCCGTCCCGAGGGAGACCCTGCGCAGGATCCTGGAGGCGGCGACCCGGGCGCCCTCGGCTCACAACCGCCAACCGTGGCGCTTCGTCGTCGTCGAGCGCCCCGAGTTGCGTCGTCAGATGGCCGAGGCGATGGGGGCGCGCTTCCTGGAGGACCTGCGCCGCGACGGCCTGGAAGCCGGCGAAGCGGAAAGGCGCGTGCAGCGCAGCCGCGAGCGGCTGCTCACGGCGCCGGCGCTGATCGTGGTCTGCCTGACAATGGCACACATGGACACGTACCCCGACAGGCAGCGTCGCAAGGCGGAGTACATGATGGCGGTGCAGAGCACTGCGCTGGCGACCGGGCACCTGCTCCTGGCGATCCACGCCGAAGGGCTGGGCGCCTGCTGGCAGTGCGCGCCGTTGTTCGCGCCCGATACCGTTCAGGAGGCCCTGAGTCTCCCGGCGGACTGGGAACCGCAGGCGATGATCGCCCTGGGCATGCCGGATGTCGTTCCGCCGGACCCCGGTCGCGTGCCGATTGACGAGGTCCTGGCGTGGCGCTGAAGATCGTAGCCCTGGCCGGCGGGGTGGGCGGGGCGCGTTTGGTGGATGGCCTGGCGGCCTGCCTGCCGCCCGAAAACCTGACCGTCATCGTCAACACGGGCGACGATTTCGAACACCTCGGCCTGGCCATCTCACCGGATCTCGATACGGTGATGTACACACTGGCCGGCCTGGCCAACCCGGACGCCGGTTGGGGGCGGGCGGACGAGACGTGGAACTTCCTCGAGAGTCTGGGCCGCCTGGGCGGCGAGACCTGGTTCCGCTTGGGCGACCGCGACCTGGCCGTCCATGTCGAACGCACCCGCCGCAAGCGCGCCGGCGAGATGCTGTCCGAGATCACCGGGGCGTTTTGCCGCTCGTTGGGTGTGCGCGTACGCCTCCTCCCCATGACCGATCAACCCGTTTGCACGATCGTTGTGACGACCGAGGGTGACCTGCCGTTTCAGGAGTATTTCGTTGCGCGAGGCTGTCGTCCGGTAGTGCGCGGCTTCCGCTTCGAGGCCATCGAACGTGCCCGTCCGGCGCCGGGTGTCCTCGAGGCGCTGCGCGCGGCAGATGCCGTCGTCCTATGCCCCTCCAATCCGTTTGTCAGCCTCGACCCGATCCTGGCGGTGCCGGGGATGCGCGCGGCCGTGCAATCCCGTCCGGTCGTGGCTGTATCGCCCATCGTCGGCGGCCGCGCCCTGAAGGGGCCGGCGGCCAAGATGTTCGGCGAACTTGGCGCCCGGCCGGGTCCGGCGGCAGTGGCGGCACACTTTGCGGAGATTCTGCGGGCGATCGTCATCGACCGGCAGGACCAAGACCAGGCTGCGGAGCTCTCCTCGGACTCCCTGGCCGTGCTGATGAGCGACACCGTGATGCGCTCGCGCGCCGACCGTCGCCGGCTGGCAGGCGAGGTGCTCGGACTGGCCGAATTGATCCTGCAATCGGAGGGGACCGCTTGAGCTTATGGGCGATTGTCCCCTTCAAGAACCTGCGTGAGGCCAAATCCCGACTCGGGAGTGCCATGACGGCCGAGGAACGGATCGGATTGACCCGCGACCTGCTCACGCGGACCCTGGAGCTCCTGGTTTCAGCGCCTCTCGTCGATCATACGCTGCTGGTCAGCCAGGATAGCGAGGCGCTGGCGCTGGCCCGCCGGCTGGGTGCCGAGCCGCTCGTCGAGTCAGGACCACCGGAACTCAACCGGGCGCTGACCCAGGCGGCCGCCCACGCCGTCACCCATGGGGCGGGGGCGGTCCTGGTTCTACCAGCCGATCTGCCTCTGCTGACGGAGGCAGCCATCGCGCAGCTGTGCGCTCAAGCTGCGCCGCCGCCTGTGGCGGTGATCGCGCCGGACCGGCGTCAGGACGGCACCAATGCGCTGCTGCTCGCGCCGCCCGGTCTGATAGAATATTCGTTTGGGACGGCGAGCTATCACCGTCATCTGGAACTTGCCCGGCAGGCTGGGGCGCGCCTGGCCATTTGCGACTTGCCGGGCCTGGCGCTCGATCTCGATTCCGTGGAAGACCTCGATCGGCTGCGCGCCGGCAGCGATTCTCCCCCGCCGCACCGACCTCCACATGCGGCGTAACCACTTCCGGGGTGGCGCGCCCGCCGCGAGGTCTCCTGCACGACGGCGGGGAGCCTGAATCAGGCTTCGGCCGGCGGGTGGGCCCGGTGTGCACGCGGGGCGGGCCGGATCCTCGCAAGGAGGCGTTCCATGAACAAGGAAACCTACGGCGATCCGTACTTCATGACCGGCCAGCAGCTTCAGGCCGAACTCTGGCGCTGCGAGTACTGCGAAGAAAGGCCCTGCGAGACAGCCTGCCCGTGCAACTGTTCGCCCTTCGATTTCATCATGGCGGCGCGCGAAGGGCGCCCGTCCGATCTCCTGCGTGCGGCCGGCGAGGTGATGCGCAACAACCCGCTGGGGGGAGTGTGCGGCCTGGTGTGCCCCGATACGCACTGCATGGCCGCCTGTTCACACCGGCTGTTCGACGGAGCCATCGATATCCCCCTGGTTCAGGCGACGATCGTTGAAAGGGCCAAAGCGCTGGGGGGCATTCCCAGGTTCGCCGTGGCGGATGCAAACGGCCGCAAGGTGGCCGTGGTAGGCGGCGGGCCGGCCGGGCTGGCGGCCGCCGGGTCTTTGGCCCAGATGGGCTACACCGTCGACCTTTTCGAAGGCGGGGCTCGCCTGGGCGGGATGATGGCGTTGATTCCTGAGCACCGCCTCGACCCGCACGTGCTGGCGACGGATATCGATTTCATCCTGTCGCTGGGCCGGATCACGCCCCATCTCCGCTCGCAAGTGGATGACCCCGCCGCGCTGCTGGGCAAGGGGTATGAGGCGGTCTGCGTCGCCGCCGGGCTGTGGGAGCCGATTCGGCTGGGGATCGAGAACGAGGACGAGGCAGTCAGGATGGTCGACCTGCTCTCTCGTGCGCAGGAGCACGCCTTCCACGGACGGGTGGCGATCATCGGCGGCGGGGCGACGGCGCTGGACTGCGCCGTCACCGCCAGGCTGCGCGGGGCTGAACACGTCGAAATGTTTATGCTGGAAACGCTGGCGGAGATGCCGCTCACCGCGAAGGAGAGGCGGGAGCTGGTCGAATTCGATATCGAGGTCAGCGGGCGCGTGCGTGTGCGACGCCTGCTCAAGGCCGCAAGTGGAATCGCCGGGGTCGAGACCATCAAAGTCGAGCTCCCGGCCGGCAAAGCCTTTCACCCCGCACACGTGCGCGACGTCCCGGGGACCGAGGCCGCGCGCGCCGACGTCGGCGCGGTCGTGGTGGCGATCGGGATGCGGCCGACCCTCAAGGCAATCGAAGCGCCGGGGCTGTTCTATGCAGGCGACATGATCAGCGGTCCGAAGACCGTGGTCGAAGCGGCCGCCTCGGGGAAGAACGCCGCCGTCCGGATCGACGCCTATCTGAAGAAGCAGGCCGAGCCGGTGATCCCCAAGGCGACCAAGTCCACCTTTGCACTGCCCGGGTTCAACCGCCTCCCGGTCTCGCTGGAAGCCGCCTTCTTCGGCCGGCCGATTCGATCGCCTTACCTGCTTTCGGCCTCGCCGGTCTCCGATGGGCTGGCGGCCATGACCAAGGCCTACGAAGCCGGATGGGCCGGCGGCGTGATGAAGACCGCCTTCGACAACGTCCCCATTCACATCCCTTCCGAGTACATGGTCACCTTCAACCCGACCACCTATGGCAACTGCGACAACGTCTCCGGGCACGCGCTGGATCGAGTCTGCCGGGAGCTGGAGCAGCTGGTGCGTGAGTGGCCGGATCGGCTGACCATGGCTTCGACCGGCGGGCCGGTGAGCGGTAACGACGAGACCGATGCCGCCGGCTGGCAGTCGAACACGCGCAAGCTCGAGGCGGCCGGCGCCATGGGGATCGAATACTCGCTCTCTTGCCCGCAAGGCGGAGACGGCACCAAAGGTGACATCGTCTCGCAGGACCCCGAGCTGACGGCCAAGATCATCGACTGGATCCTGGCTGTCGGGGCTCCGGAGATCCCCAAGCTGTTCAAGCTTACCGCGGCGGTCACCTCGATCGTGCCGATCCTGCGCGCCATCCGTGAGGTGCTGGAGCGCCACCCCGGCAAGAAGGCCGGCATCACGCTGGCCAATACATTCCCGACCCTGGCCTTCCGGCCGGGTGAGGACGGGCGCCGCTGGGAAGAGGGTGTGGTAGTCGGGATGAGCGGCGAAGGCGTCACACCGATCTCCTATCTGACGCTGGCCAAAGCCGTGCCGGAGCGCATGGCCATCTCCGGCAACGGCGGGCCGATGAACTACAAGGCGGCCATGGACTTCCTGGCGTTGGGCGTCGAGACGGTGCAGTTCTGCACCATCGTTATGAAGCACGGCTATGGGATCATCCAGGAGCTCGAGTCGGGCACCGCCTTCCTGATGCAAGAGCGCGGTCTCAACTCCATCCGGGAGCTGATCGGCCTCACCCAGCCCAGCCCGATCACCGATTTCATGGCGCTCAGCCCGGTGAAGCGGTTGTCTGAGTTCGACCGGGATCTGTGCGTCTCTTGCGGCAACTGTGCGCGCTGTCCGTACGGCGCCATCGCGCTCGACGCCGACCGGCTGCCGTACTCGGACCCGGCCAAGTGTGTCGGCTGCTCGATCTGCGCCAAGAAATGCTTCGTCGGCGCCATCACCATGCGCGCCCGCACGCCGCGCGAGCTGGAGATGCTGGTGGAAGCCTAGCCGGCCCGACAGGCCCATTGCGTTTCTGCTGCACGGAAAGGAGAAACGATGAGCATCCGGTTCGAGAACGGCATCGTCGTCACCCTGGGCAAGTCCAACCGTGTGCTGTGGAACGCCTCGGTCGTCACCGACGGCGAGAAGGTCGCCGCGCTCGGCCCGGCGGCCGAGATGGCCAGAAGTTTCCCCGGCGCCGAGGTCGTAGACTGCTCCGGCAAGGTGATCCTGCCCGGCTTCCTGTGCTCCCACCATCACTTCTACTCCACGATGGCGCGCGGCATGGCGCCGCCCGGAGAGCCGGCCTCCAACTTCGTCGAGATCCTCGAGCGCCTGTGGTGGAAGCTGGACAAGGCGCTCTCGGACGAAGACGTCACCCTGTCGGCGCAGATCCCGCTGATCGAGTGCATCCGCAACGGGACGACCACGATCATCGATCATCACGCCTCGCCGGCGTTTCGTGACGGATCGCTGGACCTGATCGAAACGGCCGTGCGCGCCGCCGGCCTGCGCGCCTCGCTGTGCTACGAGGTCTCCGACCGCAACCAGCCCGGCGGCGGCATCGCCGAGAACGAACGCTTCATCAAGAAGACCGGCATGGGCGACGGGCAGATCGCGGCCATGATGGGGCTGCACGCTTCCTTCACCCTCTCCGACGCCACGCTGGAGAAGTGCGTCGGCATCGCCCGCGACGCTGGCGTCGGCTGCCACATCCACGTGGCCGAGGATGCCGCCGACCGGGCCGACTCGCTGGCCAAGTACAAGGTCCCGACGGTCGAACGGCTGCACCGCCTGGGCGTGACCGGCGAGAAATCGCTCTTCGTCCACTGCGTGCACATCGACGAGGCGGAGATGGACACCATCGCCGCCACGAAGACCAGCGTCGCCCACAACCCCGAGTCGAACATGAACAACGCCGTCGGTGTGACCAAAGTGCTGACGATGCTCAAGAAGGGCGTGCTCGTCGGCCTGGGGACGGACGGAATGTCCTCCGACATGCCGGCGCAGATGCGCTGCGCCTACTTGCTGCAGCGGCTGGATCAGCGGGATCCGCGCGTGGCCTTCATGGAGGCGCCGCAGATGCTCTTGCAGAACAACGCCGAGATCTGCGAGCGCCAGTTCGGCCTGCGCCTGGGCGAAATCGGTGAGGGCGCGCCGGCTGATCTGGCGATCCTCGACTACCAACCACCCACGCCGCTCAGCGAGGCCAACTTCCTCGGGCACCTGATCTTCGGCATGGTGGATGCTGTGGTCGATACCACCGTCTGTCGCGGCCGGATCCTGATGAAGGGCAAGAAGGTGCTGGCATTGGATGAGGAGCGCCTCGCGGCGCGCTCACGCGAACTGGCCCCGAAGATGTGGAAGCGGCTCTGACACATCGGTAGGCACGCAGTCACTTTGGAGAGGTGTACCGGTATGGAGCGTGTGGCGCTGTACCTTCAGGATGCACACGACTTGCGCGAGGGCCTGGCGTGGGTTCGCCACGCCGAGGCGCGAGGCTTCGAAGGTGTCTGGCAGGCCGAGTCGCGCCTGGTGCGTGACGCCATTGTGCCGATGGCCGCCTACGCGGCCGTGACACAGCGCATCAAGATCGGCTCCGGCGTCATCAACAACTGGACGCGCAACATCGGTCTGCTGGCGGCGACCTTCCTGACGCTGGACGATCTGGCGCCGGGGCGAATCATCTGCGGTATCGGCGCCTGGTGGGATCCGCTGGCGAGGAACGTCGGCATCCAGCGGCGCAAGCCGGTCGCGGCCATGCGCGAGACCGTCGAAGTCCTGCGCCGCCTCCTGAATATGGAGCGGGTGACCTTCCACGGCGAGTTCCACCATCTGGACGGGGTCGAGCTGGACGTCGTCCATGGCCGCCGCGAGCCGCGCCGCGTTCCCATCGCGCTCGGGGCGGTCGGGCCCAACATGCTCGAACTGGCCGGCGAGATCGCCGACGGCGTGGTCCTCAACTACTGTGTCCCCCCGGAGTACAACCAGCAGGCGCTGGAGCACCTCCAGGTCGGGGCGCGCAAGGCAGGGCGATCGATCGACCAGATCGAGCGCTACCAGCTGGTCGTGTGCTCGGTGAGTCACGATCGTGACGAAGCCCTGGGCTGCAGCCGCGAGCTGCTGACGCAGTACCTGGCACAGCAGCCGCACATCGCCGAAGCCAGCGGGGTCTCGAAGGATGTCGTGGCCGAGATTCAATCGATCCTGGGCTGGCCGGCGACCTACGAGCAGATCCAGCGCGCCAAGCACCTGGTCTCGGATGAACTGCTGCAGCGCATTACCGCCTCGGGCACGCCGGCCGAGGCGCGCGCCAAAGTCGATGAGTACCGCAGGCACGGCGCCACCTGCCCGATCCTCTACGACGTGTGCGGCGACCCGCAGCTGCTGGTGGAGACTTTCGGCAGCCCGGTGTAAGGCCGGAAGCGAAGCGCGGCGGGCACGATGGACGCCTGTGAGGGATGCGTGTGACACCCGACAGACCGAAGCGGACCCTGCAGCCCAACTCGCGCCACTGCTTCGTTTGCGGTCTCGAGAACCCGACCGCGCTCGGGCTGCGCTTCTACAACACCGGACCAGGCGAGGTGACCGCCGAGCACGTCGTCCCGGATCGATTTCAGGGGTACCCCGGTGTGGTCCACGGCGGGGTGGTCGCGGCCATGTTGGATGAGGCCGCCGGGCGTGCGGCGATGGGTGACCAGGTCGATCGATTCATGTTCACCGCCAAGCTCACGGTCAGCTATCGCAGGCCGGTGCCGTTGGGAGAGCGGCTGCGCCTGGTCGGGCGGCTGGTGCGACGGCGCGGGCGGCTGGCGATCGTGACCGGGGAACTGCGGCTGGCCGACGGGACTCTGGCCGCCGACGCCGAAGGCGTGTTGGCCGACGTCCCCGAGCCGCGCGCCGATCCGGCCGTTCTGGAAGCCCTGGGCTGGAAGGTCTACCCGGAGCCGGACTCGCTCGAGGAGGAACCGCGTGGCGTGGCTGGACCGGCTGCGCGCTGATCTGTGTGAGGTGAGCGAGGAGGCCGCCCGGAAACTGTGGCCCGGCGTGCCGCCCCAGCGCCGCCCTTACTACAACTACCGGCTGGAACACGTGCGCCAGGTCGAGAGGGATGCCCTCCGCTTGCTGCGTGAGACCGCGGCCGACTCCGACATCGCGCTGGCCTCGGTTTGGATCCACGACCGGTTTCAGCCGCAGTTCGTCGGCGAAGATCATGCCGCCCGCGCGGCCACCTGGGCCGGAGACCACCTGGCCGACCTCGGCTTCCCGCCGGGCAAGGTTGATTCAGTCTGCTTCGCCGTCCTGCACCATTCGGATCCGCCCGGCACTTTGCCGGAGACGGCCAGGGAAGCCCGGCTCTTGTGGGACGCTGACAAACTTGCCAAGATCGGTGCGCTGAGCATGGTGACCTATCTCCTGGCTGCCCCCGCGTTCCCGCATCAGCCGCTGACCGCGGATCGCCTGGCGCGTGAGGCCATCGCCTCGCTGCCCCAGCTCGAGGCCCGCATCGAATCCTTCTACTTCGACATCTCCCGGCGGCTGGCGCGCCGACGCTTCGGCGCCAAAGCCGGTTTCGTGCACGCGCTGGCCGAGGAATTGGGCGGCCTCTCGGAAGAAGAGGTCCGCGTAGATGAGGTGCAAGGAAGATGAAGCCGTTCGAATTCCACCGCCCGAAGTCGCTCGACGAAGCACTGCCGCTCGTGCGCCGGCTCAGCCCGCTGGCCGGCGGCACCTGGCTGACGCCGCGCCGCCGGCGCCTGCACGGCGTCGTCGACCTGCAGGACCTGGCTCTCGACGGGCTGCGCGCGGAGGCCGCCCATGTGATCGTGGGCGCCGGCATCCGATTGCAGACGTTGGTCGAGATCGGTGAGCCCATCCCGGCCGCGCTGGCGAAGGCTTGCCGCCTGGAAGCCGGCCTCAATCTGCGCAACATGGCCTCGTTGGCCGGGACCGTCGTGACGGCCGACGGCCGATCGCCCTTGGCGACAGTGCTGCTGGCCATGGGGACGTCGGCCGTCGTGGAGCCGGGCGCCGAGAAGCTGGAGATCGAGGCGCTGTGGGACCTCCCCGGCCGCGACTTGTCCGGCCGCTTGATCGTCCGCCTCCTTCTGCCACGGCCGGCATGGCTGGCGTACGAGCAGGTCGCCCGTTCGCCGGTGGACCGGCCGGTCGTGTGTGCCGCGGCCTGCGGCGACGGCCAGGGCGGGATTCGGCTCGCGCTGGGCGGCTTCGGGCCGAGGCCGATCCTGGTGCCGCTCGAGCGCGCGGAGGCCGGTCTGGCCTCTCGGGCAGCCGCGGCGGCATATGCAGCTGCAGGCGATGCCTGGGCTAGCGCTGAGTACCGGTCGGAGGTCGCCGGCATCCTCGCTCGGCGGGTGGCCGCCGGAGGAGCGGGGGCATGAACGTCTCCTTCGTCTTGAACGGCAGGCCGACTTCCCTTGAGGTACCGGCGGATACTACGCTGCTGACTGCGCTGCGCGAGCACCTGGGCATCTTCGGCGTCAAACATGGTTGCGAGACCGGCGAATGCGGAGCCTGCACGGTGCTCTTGGACGGGCGGCCCGTCAGCGCTTGCGTCATGCTGGCCGCCAGCGCTGGCGGGCATGAGGTCGTCACCATCGAGTCGGTCGGCGAGCATCCTGCTCAGGGCTGGAGACAGACCCCCGGGTTGGATGCGTTGCAGCAGGCGTTCGTCGAGACCGGCGCCATCCAATGCGGGTATTGCACGCCGGCGATGATCCTGGCGGCGCGCTCGCTCCTGGGACGCAACCCGGATCCCACCGAAGCGGAGGTGCGCGAGGCGCTCTCCGGTGTGTTGTGCCGCTGCACTGGCTATCTCAAGCCGGTGCAGGCCGTGCTGCGCGCCGCGGCCGCGTTGCGCGGGGAAACGGTCGATCCGATCGCCGGGCCATTGGCCGCGCCGGCAGATCTGTTCGGACCGCCTGCTCCCGGATCGGCCGAAGGGGATCGCCGCAGTCCCGACCTGCTCACGCGCACCAGCGTCATGCCGCGGATCCAGGTTGCGCCGCAGGTGAGCACCTGGTCGACGGTGGGCAAGCCCGAGCCCAAAGTCGACGCCGTCAAGCTGGCGCAGGGCAAGCCGGCCTTCGCTGCCGATATCGAGATGCGCGGCATGCTGGTCGCCAAGGTGCTGCACAGCCCGCTGGCGCATGCCCGCATCGTCAAGATCGACGCCTCGCAGGCATTGGCCTTGCAGGGAGTCGCGGCCGTGCTCACCTGGAAGGATCTGCCGCGCGTGGTCTATTCCACCGCCGGACAATCCGATCCGATCCCCGGTCCCCTGGATAGCTTCTCGCTCGACAGCAAGGTGCGCTTCTATGGGGACCGTGTGGCCTTCGTGGCGGCCGAGACCGAAGCCATTGCTGAAGAAGCGCTCAGCTTGATCGACGTCGAGTACGAGCCCATCGAGCCGTTGTTCGACCCGTCGCGGGCTATGGGGCCGAATGCGCCGCGCATTCACGATGAGCCCGAGTATGTCAACTTCGCCGACTCCGATCCGTCCTGCAACCTGGCCGCCCGCATTCGCATCGACATCGGCGACGTCGAGCGCGGGCTGCGCGAGGCCGACCAGATCATCGAAGCGACCTACCAGGTCCCCAAGGTCCAGCAGGCGGCCATCGAGCCGCATGTGGTCGTGACCTACTGGGACGAGGACGACCGCCTGGTCATCCGCACCAGCACGCAGGTGCCCTTCCACGTGCGGCGGCAGCTCGCCCCGGTGCTGGGCCTGCCGCCCAAGCGAATCCGCGTCATCAAACCGCGCATTGGCGGCGGCTTCGGCGGCAAGCAGGAAGTCATGATCGAAGATGTGGCCGCGCACCTGACCATCGCCACCCGTCGCCCGGTGCGCTTCGAGTACACCCGTGAGGAGGAATTCCTGGCGGCCCGCAGCCGACACCCGATGGACATCCGCATGCGCACCGGTGTCAAGCGCGACGGGACCATCACCGCCAATGAGATGGTCATTCTGTGCGACACCGGCGCCTACGGCTGCCACGCCTTGACGGTCACCGGCAACACCGGACACAAGGCCATGGCGCTGTACGTCGGCGACGGTCCCTACCGCAAGTCGCCGAACATCCGCTTCCACGCCGACATCGTCTATACCAACACGCCGCCGGCTGGCGCCTATCGCGGCTACGGGGTGCCGCAGGGCTTCTGGCCCGTCGAGCGCCACATGGAGAAGGTGGCTCGCGCGCTCGGGATGGACCCGCTGGCCTTCCGCCTGAAGAACGCCCTGCGATCCGGCGAGCTGCATCCCTTTTCGACGGCCTGGTCGGAGGGACGCGAACCCCAGCCGGAGACCATCAACACCTGCGGGCTGGAGGACTGCGTCCGTCAGGGAAGCGCCGCAGTCGGGTGGGAGGAGAAGTTCGGGAACGCGGGCTGGCACGCCGTCCCGGGCAAGCCCCATCTGCGCCGCGGCATCGGGGTGGCGACCGTCATGCAGGGGACGGCCATCCCCTATCTGGACATGGGCGGCGCCAGCATTAAGATCAATGACGACGGCTCATTCAACCTGCTCGTCGGGGCCACCGACCTGGGCACCGGCTCGGACACGGTCCTGGCCCAGCAAGCGGCCGAGGTCCTGGGCGTGCCGCTCGAGGACGTGGTCGTCTACTCCTCCGACACCGACTTCACCCCGTTCGACAAGGGCGCCTACGCCTCGAGTACCACGTACATCTCGGGCGCGGCTGTCGTCCACGCGGCCCAGAAGGTGTCTGAGAGCATCCGCCGCCGTGCGGCGCGCATGCTCAGTCAGGAGACCGGCAGCGCGCTGGCGCCCGAGGATATCCGCCTCGCCGAGCGCCAGGCCTGGGCGCCCGACGGGCGCTCGGTCAGCCTGGCCGAAATCGCCCTCAACTCGCTGCACCATCAGGACCAGGAGCAGATCATGGGGGTAGCCTCCTACCTGTCACCTGTATCGCCGCCGCCGTTCGCGGCGCAGTTCGCCGAAGTGACGGTCGATATCGAGACCGGGGTAGTCACGGTCGACCGGTTGGTCATGGCGGTCGACTCCGGCGTGATCGTCAATCCCCTGACTGCTTCCGGCCAGGTCGAGGGCGGCATGACTCAAGCGCTGGGCTACGCGGTCTGCGAGGAGATGCGCTACGACGAGGCCGGGCGGCCGCGCGAGCTCGACTTCCGCGACTATCACATCTTCGCCGCGCACGAGATGCCGGCGCTGGAGACGATCTTCGTCGAGACGGTCGAACCCTCGCATCCTTTCGGGGTCAAAGCCGTGGCGGAGATCCCAATGGACGGCGTGGCTCCGGCGGTCGGCAATGCCGTGCTCGACGCTTGCGGTGCGTCGGTGGATGTCATCCCGATGACGCCCGAGAGGATCTGGCGGGCGCTGCGGCGGAAGTCATGATCCGACCGTCGGCTGAAGCGAGGCTGGAACAATGAGCTTCTACGAACGGTT